>JAHDRK010000062.1 GCA_018433345.1 Syntrophobacterales bacterium
AGAAAAGCCATCGACACACGGATCAGAAAAGTCTTTGCCGTCAACACCATACGTCGGTAACATCTTTTATGAAGCACCGTTACCTCTTCCATGTTCTCTCTCGGTAACATTTATTTATGAAGCAATAGGTTACTCCCCGGACACCTATGAATGTCGAAGGTTTGAAGACGGTGGACGAAAGAACGCCAGAAAATTCCGCAAAGCGGGTTCGCGAAGGGTCAATTGACGAAATTCGTCATATTCCCTATAATAAACATAAAGTTCAATAGGTCGCCGACCCTGCCTAGGGCGGATGACCGAAAAGGAGGGAAGGTATGAAAGCTGCAATCATTTTTAGCGGTACCGGCCCGATCCTCATTCTCACTTCCTACGATTCTCTAACAAATCCAGATCTCGTTGAAAAGCTCGCGGCAAAGGGTATAAAAAAATACATCGCAACGGAGCTTCCTTTGGAATCGGTAAAACTCAGGTACGGGGCTCATTTCGACATCGTCATGGAAGACCTGAAGCAGACCGACGACCTCCGGGTCCTCGATTACAACGGGCACAACATCCTGGCCACTTTTTCATTCCAGGAGATGGGAAGACCCGTGTACTACGAGCCCTGAGAGTGGGACGGCTCCCACAATGCCGGATGCCTGCCGCCTGTATCGCAGCGGGATGATTTCGTGCGCATGCCTGAACAGCATGTCGGGCGGCAGGTGTATCCTTGTGGTCACTCACCCTTGAACCGGGGCGCACGTTTCTCGGCAAAGGCGTTCATGGCTTCTTTGCAGTCTTCCGTGGTGAGCAGCAGCATGTTTTTGTGGACGGCGAGGTTAATGCCTTCCCGGATCGAGACGAACCTGCTGTAGTTAAGCACTTCCTTCGTGTTTTGCACCGCCAAGGGAGCCGACTCCTTGATCTCTTCCGCAAGCTTGTACGCCCCGTCCATCATGGCCGTTTCGTCTGGATAGACGGCAATCGTGAGTCCCATGCGATCCACTTCGGCGGCGGAAAAAAAACGCCCCGTGTAGGCCATCTGCCGGGTGAATGCCTGACCGATGATAAAGGGAAGTCGCTGAAGAACACCCATATCGGCGACTATGCCGATGCGAGCCTCCCGTAGAGAGAAGGTGGCATCCTGGGTGCATACTCTCAGGTCACAGGCGGAAATGATATCCAGCCCGGCCCCCACACACATACCGTGCACCGCGGCGATGACGGGCTTCTTGCATTCTTCTATGGCATGACAACATTCAAAAATGTTTACGTCATGGATGGGTATATCGAGCATGTTCTTGGGACCACCGATGAGCCCTCTCGACATGGCGTCTTTCAGGTCCAGGCCCGCCGAAAATATCCTTGCGTTGCTCCTGAGGACAACGACCCACACGTCGTCTTCCGATCCCAGTTCGCGGAAGACCTCGGTGATCTCCGTCGCAAAATCATAGCTGAGGGCGTTCAGCCGATCCGTCCTGTTGAGCGCCACCGTCGCCACGTGATCCTCAGTTACCACATCGATCCACTTGTACTGTTTCATATGCACAACCTCCAAGAATTACAAGATATTCCTTCATCCGCCCCATAAGGGCGGTTTCCGTCAGCGTTCGTTACGGCTGCAGGCTTGCACGTATCACCAACGAAGAAAAAATACAAACAAAGAGAAAGGATCGGGAATCCGTTAACAGGTGGCTATAGTACGCCACAGATTGATCAAGACCTGCCTTCGCCGTTTGCGAGCCGATTTTTTTCATATAGCCGCCATCTATGTGGCGTCAACCGGGGTTCTGTGCTACCCTGCACACACCAATTCAGGGAGGGCGGCGATGAATCCGGCAAATTCGAGGGATTACTCTGCACTGGACAGACCGGAGATACTCTCATCACTCTTTTTTCCCCGTAAGGAAACCGTCTCGTCGTCGGAACGATCAGGAAGAAACATGGATATCCCGCTTGAAGACGGGACGGTTCTGGGCGCAAGATTTCACCATGCCGGCAAGGAAGCGCCCACTATCATGTTTTTTCATGGGAACGGTGAAATAGCCGCCGATTACGATGATATAGGTCCCCTCTTCGGTACCATGGGCGTCAATTTCATGGTCATCGATTATCGAGGTTACGGCCGCTCGAGCGGACAACCAACGGTAAGGGCCCTCATGACCGACTGTCATGAAATTCTGTCTTTCAGCAAGAATCGGCTGTCGGAAAACGGATACAACGGGCCGCTTGTCGTCATGGGGCGGTCACTGGGAAGCGCCCCCGCCCTGGAATCCGCCTTCTCCCATCAAGAGAGCTTCAAGGGGTTGATCATCGAAAGTGGTTTTGCCTATATGATGCCCTTGCTGAGACGGCTGGGAATCGAGCCGGAACGGCTGGGCCTCTCCGAGGAAGACGGCTGTCGAAACATGGAAAAGATCCGAAATGTGACGATTCCCACGTTGGTGATTCACGCTGAACACGACCATATTATTCCCTTCAGCGATGGGAAGGCCCTCTATGAAGCCTCGGCGTCAAGAAAAAAGAAGCTCATAATGATCCCCGGCGCCGACCACAACACCATCTTCGTCAAAGGTTTCGGCATCTACATGAAAGCCATCCGGGACTTCATGGAAGCTGTTTGAACACAAAGAGCCTCGCCCGCTCATGGGAGAGAGGCTCGAGGGGTCCGAGTGAAATGAAGCAATTTCCGCGCCGGGTAATGTCCGCCGTCAGAGTACTTTCATCAGCTCCAGCCCCAGCGCTTCACGGGCCTCGTTCAATGCCCTCTCTGAACCCATTACAACGACCCGCCCGGAACGGGCGACCTCCTGGAGTACTTCCGCGAAGGCCCGGAAATCCTCGGCTTGAGTGGCGAGCACCTCGTCCCGGATCCTTTGCCGTTGCTCCTCGGTGATGCCTGCGAGGTACCTTACCATGGAGGTGTAACCCTTGGCATCGGGAAACTGGTAGGTGTCCATGTCGCCGATTGTGCCTATGATCGCCTTCTTGACCTCTTCACGGCTGAGTTTTTGTTTCCTCAGAAAGAGGGCGGCCTCGTCAAAGGCCTTGATGGTCCGCAACACATGGGGGTCGCGATAGGAGAGGAAAGACAAAACACCCGACAATCGGTCGAAGGTGCAAAAGGCCCCGTAGGCGCCCCCCTGAACCCGAACGCGATCCCAAAGCCAGGAATTCCGTAGGTAACGGGTAATGACGCCTGCCGATCCCCGGTAACGATAACCAAGGCGATATACGTCGGCACCTTTGCCCACGTAGTTAACCTGCGATGGAACAGCGAGGCCCTCGTTGCCCGCGGGTCTCCGATATCTCCAGATCTTCCTCGACGCGTCTCCTTTGGGAAAACGGTCTATGAAACCATGAATCTCCGGTTCGATTTGCCGCCGGCCGACCTCGTCAACGGTGACGTTGACGATCATGCCGCGGCGCTGTACAACCAGCCGCGCCATGTCTTCAAGCACCGCCAACACGGAAGGCCAGTTTTTTTCCACCTTCCGAATCAATCTTCTCAGGAAAAAAAGGTATGAAACGCCTCCGATCTCCTCGCCCGTCCGGTCGCTTTCATTAAAACTGCTACGGATCCTGAGATCCACGACCCGGTGGCCGGCCGGCACCAACTGCTGTTCCTGGCGGGCCTTTTCTTCGAGAACCATCTGGCGGAACCGCTCCCGATTGTCCATGAGAGCCGAGTTAAAGGCGTCGTCCATGATCTCCAGGAGATCCCCCACCTGGGAGACCATCGCCTTGCCCCGAAGAAACAGTTTAGTTACAGGTTTTCTACGACCCAAGGCCGAAGACAGCAAAAACGAGGTGCTTATGCCTCCCGTTTTTCGACCTATTCTACGAAACAGGCTGACATAATCTTCCTTGTCCGTTCCCATCTCCAGAAGGGCCCTGCCGAAGAGCGGTATGAAGGAAACATAGTTTCGGGGAAGGACGTGAAGGTCAAATCCCACGTCCACGTATGCAATGCCGCCGGTAAACAGATCGTGACATAGAATGGGAACCTCGTTGTATTCCATAACGGAAAGCGGGATGATCTTGTTCTTCCTTTCTATGTCTTCCAGCTCGAGCGATGGAATGGAGGCCAGGGCTTCCGGGGGGTCGGGTTTTTCCTGGAGTTCCCTGAGCATCTTTGTGGTGCGCACGATTTCCTCCAGTTCCTCCTCGGGCATGGCCCGCTTTTTTGCCTCGAGCATCTCTCTCTCTCGCCGTTCCTTTTCCACAGCCAGGGTGGGGTCGGGCTTCAATATCACCGTGGTGCGGTGACTGTTACAAAGGAATCGTGACTCGATGAGATCTTCGAAAAAACGAGGCCTTTTGGCGCGCTTCTTTAATTTTGCAAGGGGCTTTTCCCATGCGAGGGGAATTAGGGGATCGCTCCCGTAAAGCCAGAAAGGTATGATCCGCAGCATGAGCACCAATCCCCGGGGATAATTGCCCGTGTTGTTCTCCCGAAGGGCGAACTCCAAGGTGTTTATGGCGGCCTCTATTGCTTCGGCGTCAATGCCGTCCCTGTTCAGATCCGCCAGCGTGTCCAGGACGAGTTTTTCCACCGCGTCCATGTGGGTTTCGTAAACACCCTTCATTCCGACGGAAAAAAACATCTGCCTAAGCTGATCTTCAAGACCTTCGCCCACCACATCCTCGCCTAGGCCGGATTCGATAAGGACCTTTCTCAGGGGTGCACCGGGCATCCCGAGCAGCGTGGAGGACAGTACATTCAGGGCAAGGTTCATGTCTATATGGGTGGTTTCGTCCATCAACCAGTTCACGCAGATCATGCCCTTCCCTCCATCGTCGCGTGACGGGAAATACTTGGTGATCCGCCGAGGTTCGGAGAAGGCGGGCTGTAGAGGAACATCGGAGTCCCTTTCCCGGGGCTCGAAATCCTTCAAGTACTCATTTACCAATCGGAGACGTTCGTCGGGATCATCGTCACCCGAGAAAAATATACAGGCGTTTGAAGGATGATAATAACGGCGGTGAAAGTCTCTGAACTGTTCGTAAGTGAGATTGGGTACTTCCTCCGGGTCACCCCCGGAATCGTACCCGTATGTGGTGTCGGGAAACAGCGAGTGCTGGATCGTTTCCTCCAGGATCGACTCCGGCGACGAATAGGCGCCCTTCATTTCATTATAGACCACTCCTTGGTAAGAGATGGGATCCGCCGGATCGGTGAGGGCATAGTGCCAGCCCTCCTGTTGGAATACGGCTGGGTCTATACGAGGATAGAACACGGCGTCCAGGTAAACGTCGATGAGATTGTAAAAATCCTTCACGTTCTGGCTGGCCACGGGATAACAGGTCCTGTCGGGATAGGTAAAGGCGTTCAGGAAGGTCTGCAGCGACCCTTTCAGTATCTCCACGAAGGGTTCCTTTACGGGATATTTCCTGGATCCACAGAGCACGGAATGTTCAAGGATGTGCGCCACACCGGTGGAATCCCGAGGCGGCGTGCGGAAGGTGATTCCGAATACCTTGTTCTCGTCGTCGTTTATCAGCGACAGAAGTTCGGCGCCGGTCTTCTCGTGACGATAGCGACGGGCGAGCGTGTTCAATTCCTTTATGCGCCGTTCGGTAACCAGCTCAAAACCATGTGTTTTCATGATCTTCTCCTTTTCAAATTCCTCATTCATACTTGATTTGGGAGTCTCTTTCAATCACCATTCCCGGAAAACCTTTACTTCCGTCGCGCAAGTATCGGCGCCTCGATAGGCGGGGGCTTGCTCCTTGACTCAAGTAAGGTGAAAGGACTATATTTTTTAAACTTCGAGGAGGGAAGCCATGACATCCGACGACTACCTTCAGGCAAGGGAAACGGCGCGCCGAATCGCGTCACGCCGCGAGGAACCCCTGTTCTATAGGGAACAGGCGGAAGCGCGGACGTACTCGCGGCATTGTTTTACTGAAAGTGAGGTTGTCGATGCCTGTTTATCCCTGCTGCGAGCGGAGTCCCCTTCTTACGGGCACGGAATGTCCCACGCGGAAAAAGTGGCCGTCGACGCCGGGGCGATAGTATTTGTGGAACTTTCCGGAAAATATTCGGAGAAGGAATTGAAGCGGTTGATCACCCTCGCCCAGCTGGCAGGTCTTCTTCACGATATCGAACGTTCCCTTCCCGATCACGCCCAAAGAGGAGCGAAAAGGGCGACGGTTATACTAAAAAGACTTAACCTGCCCAAAAAAGACATCTGCATCGTGGCCAAGGCGATCAGCAATCACGAGGCCTTTAAGCCCAGCGAGCCGCTCGACGACAGCGAGGCCCGGCTGGTCTCCGACGCACTGTACGACGCGGACAAGTTTCGCTGGGGGCCGGATAATTTCACGGAGATGCTCTGGGACATGCTTTCGCTGAGACCCATTCCCATGCCCCTCCTATTGGAACGTTTTTTGCCGGGTCTGAAAGCAATGCAAAAGATTAGAGATACCTTCCGATCGGAAACGGGCAAGACCTACGGTCCTGATTTTATCGACCGCGGCATAGATATCGGCCGGGAACTGTACGAGGAACTGGCCGCCTCGGAAAGCAAAGGGGCGAAGGGGCTCGGAAACCAGGCTAAACAGAACAATGGATAGATCTAAACATACCATAGAAAGAAGCGCCGCGGGCGTGAACGAAAGGAGACAAGACCGTGAAGAAAGCCAAGGACATAATGACCAGTAATGTCGTAACCGTAAAGCCGGAAACGGAAATCCTGGAGGCGGCCAGGCTGATGCTGGAAAATCATTTCAACGGCCTTCCAGTGGTGGACGATGACCGACGCGTGGTGGGAATAATCTGCCAGGACGACCTAGTCGCCCAGCAAAAGGAACTTCCGATTCCCTCCTTTTTCATGCTGCTCGACGGCCTGATACCCTTGAGCTCACACAAGAGCATAGAAAGGGAAATTGAAAAGATCACGGCCACCACTGTTGAAAAGGCAATGACAAGGGATATAACGGCCGTACACCCCGACACCGAAGTCGACGAAATTGCCACGATCATGGCAAATGAAAAGCTTCACACGATCCCCGTCGTTGAAAACGGCAAACTCGTGGGTGTCATCGGCAAGGAGGACGTGATCCGTTTGCTCATATCGGAGTAAATACGCACGTCGGCTTCGGTGGGCATCGTTTTGTCAGGCAAACACGCTTCAGGATTTTCTCGCCGCCACCTGGCTCACCGACAGCCTCCCTTCTTGAAAATTGCGCAACTGGTTGTAAATCATGGCTTCGAAATCAAGACCCAGCAATACGTGAGTCCCCAGCGGAGGGAGCCCCCTTTCCCTGGTTCTGCTTTCCAGTTTTTTAAACACCCGAAGGGCGTCGCCTGTGACATCCTTCAAGCCGATATCTATGAAGCCCGCCTCTCGAAGAAGTTCTCGCAACTCTTCTTTCGAAACCAGGAAGTTCGTCGCGGCAGTGCGGGCCCATGGAACAGGCAGGTGGATGGGTCCGGGCGGACCGTCCGGTTTTAAAAGAACTTCGTAAAGCGCCAACGTCCCTCCCGATTTCAAAACCCTGTTCATCTCGCCGTAGAGTTCTCTCTTTTCCTCGATGTTCATGGAGACGTGCTGAGACCAGACCACGTCATAAATGGCATCGAGAAAGGGGAGTGCCGTGGCGTCGGCGCAGCAGAAACTTGCCAGATGATCGAGGCCCGTCATGAGTGTCAATTCCATCGCCGCTTCGCAATACTCGAAGAAGAGATCGACCCCGGTTACGCGGCATCCGAACTCGGCGGCCAGGCAGCGGGCCGGGCCTCCCACACCGCACCCCACGTCCAGCACTTTCGATTGGACGGTTATGCCCGCCATCCGGGCCAGTTCGAGCGTCGCCACGCGCCCCAACGTATGAAATTCATCTACGGGTGCCATATCCTCCGGTCTGAGTGTACCGGAGTCCTTCCCGACCTCCCGAAGAGCCGCGAGAATACGCTCGAACAGGGCGCCCGGGACACCGGCGGTATAGTGGTCACGCAACTCGGAATGATGACGCTCTGTTTCTGCCAAGCGACTTTCCCCCTCCGAAAGAGACATCGCGATTTCGTAAAGACCCCCTTACCCCCTCTTCTTTCAAGAAAGAAAATGGGTTTGTTGGATTGTGAGGCAAAGTGGCTCGAGGGTTCTTTCTTTTTCTCCCTATTTTCTAAACCGGGCGATCCGATCCTCCGTGTCGGGGATGACAAATTCCGTCCCGAATTCAAGGGCGAGACTTTCATCGAGCGACAGGGATTCGTTTCGGTTATAGAGTTCCTTGTAGGCGGCTATGGAATCGGGACTGTTGGCCATGATCTTTTCCGCCGTCTTCTGGAGCGTTTCTTCCAGTTTATCGGGAGCCGCCGCCACGTTCACCAGGCCGATCCGTTCCGCCTCGCGGCCGTCTATGGCCTCCGCCGTGTATGAAAGTTCCCGCGCCTTTAGGTATCCCACGCGCCGGGGAAGCCTGGCGCTCATTCCCCAGGTGGGGCGGAGGGACCACTTGGCGTGAGTATCTCCGATCTTCGCCTTCTCAGAAGCAATCGCCATGTCGCAGGCCAGCATGATTTCGAGGGCGCCGGTAAAGCAGAATCCGTTGACCAGGGCGATCACCGGCTTCGGAACCGCCCTTATCTTATCGATAAGGGCCCTCGCGGGTATATCGAGGATGTCTCCCACCTTGCCGTTTTCAATCTTCCTTTCACCCAGGGCCTTTAGATCGACCCCGGCACAGAAAGCCCTTCCCGCGCCCGTGATAACGATCACCCTTACATTCTCGTCTTTACCGGCCAGCCTGACCGCTTCCCCGGATTCTTCCAACATCTTCGGGGTTATGGCGTTCATCACGTCTGGACGATTCAACGTGATCCGTCCGACGCCCTTTTCCATCGCATAAATTATGGTTTCATAAGACATGGGTTCAAAGCTCCTTTTTGAAAATATAAAGACACGTTGAATTCATATTAAATTATTCGTTTGTCGTCTTTCCGTTCGTGATACTTCATGTCGAGGGACGAGCAACCGCCCTTATTCCAAACCTATACTGCCGGCCACCTTCCGCATTCCTTCTATGGTCTCGGAAATCAGCTCGTCACGGTCGATGTTTAAAAGGCGGGCGCCTTTTTCGATGATTTCGCGATCCACACCGGCGGCAAACCTCTTGTCTTTCCATTTCTTTTTCACCGACGACAGGGTAAGGTCCATGACGCTACGGGACGGCCTTACCAGTGCGGCGGCGGCAACCAGACCGGTCAATTCATCCACGGCGTAGAGTGCCTTTTCCAAGTCCGATTTCGGCTCCACGTCAGTGAAGATCCCCCACCCATGACTCATGACGGCGCGCACGCACGACTCGGGCCACCCTTCTTCCTCCAGTATCTCTCGACTCTTATGGCAGTGTTGATCGGGATATTGTTCGTAGTCCAAATCGTGAACCAGTCCCACGATGCCCCATTCGTCGGGGTCACCGCCGTACCTGGACGCGAGGTGCCTCATGACTCCTTCCACCGCAAGGGCATGGGTAATGAGTGCCTCGCTTTTGTTGTAACGCTTCAATAAATCCAGGGCCTCTTCCCGCGTAGGAATCTTGGTTTCCATGACAAAACCTCCTGCTATCGAATTGCCGCCTCTCACTCGGCCTTATGATAATAGATTTACCGCGAATTTTCTCACTATCTCCTCAATTCCCATACTCCGAGCCAGCGATCCAGTTTTCCCGAGTCGATCCATGTCCGCAGTTCTTCCAAGACCGACCTGTCCGTAGGAAAGGCGAGATTATGGGGGAAATCGTATATGGAAAAGAAGGCGGCTTCGTCCGCGTCAGACCCGGCTCTGAGACCGCCGCCCTCGACGACGCCCCAGAACCATATACCCACTGTCTGTTTCTCTCTGTCGTGAAAATTCGAGTGGACGGCAAAGACCGGTCCTGTTCTCACGACCAGTCCCGTTTCTTCGAGCATTTCCCGCTCCGCCGCCTCCCGGACCTCTTCATCCCATTCCAGGTGGCCGCAGGGAATACACCACATCCCCTCGTATGACCCTATACGGCGGACCAAGAGTATCTCGTCGTTTCGCATGACAATGACGGCCACGCCAACAGTAGGGTTACGGTAATGAACCAGGTCGCACCTGGGACAGTAGCAGCGGCTTATCCGCCCTACCACATCCTCCAGAGGTCCTCCGCAGTGAGGGCAAAACCGAAAGCGCATGCTCCACTCACCTTTCCGGCGTATCTCCCGCAAAAACACCGTTCTCGTAACAGCCTTAGCATATTTTTTTCTCAGAATCACGTCATCGCACTTGGACGACAAGCACTAAAGTCGGGAGAACTTGTATGGCAGCATAGTCTAAAACAAGAAGGAACGGATCAAGGCCTTCGCCGGAATGATCAAAAAGGAAGATGCCCGTCACGGACTACGAGTCCGCGAAAATCGGATGAACTTTTTGACCGCCTCGGCGGTTGTCTATGGTCTTTTTCGTTTCTTCCTCTCGAAAAAGGCACACTCCATTCCCGAGCTTTCTTCCACCTCCAAGCAGGGGAGGCGCTTTGACATGAACCCCATGGCCCGGCACCCGTAAGGGAAATGGGCATCGTAGGTGATATAAAAACGCCGGCAGAAAAAGCAGTGAATAAACTGGTCGACATGCATCTCCAGGGTCATGGATCCCTCTATCCCCAATCTTTTCATCCGCGCCCGCGCCCGGTGCGGGAGTTTCCCTGCGTACTCCCGGCAACCTGAGCGGTCCGCCCCGGATCTTTCGCAGGCGGGTCCCATTTCCCCCGATCACCCGCCCTTGTCCCGGGTCCGACACCTATCCCCGGCGGCGGCCTGTTCAGCATTCCTGTTTCCAAGGCGCCCCAAAGACCGATCATAACGGCCTCGGCTGCGTCGTGACGAAGCGATGTCGGGCGCCGCGCCTGAGACCATTCTATAACTCTCCGGGCCGCTGCGAGGGCATTCCGTTTCGCGTCGGCGCCGCTCCGCCTGTCGCGAGGCAGGATCAGCTTTTCGCGCCAGACTTCGGCGGTTATCTGAATTATCCCGATCCGCCGTTTCTCCGCCTCGCCGATCCACAGTCGGGCCAGATCACCCCCACCCTCGACAACCAACCACTCCAAGTCCGGTTCGCTCTCCAGTATTGACTGTATACCGCGGCGCAGGCGGTTTCTATTTCCGAAATTTCGGGATCCGTACCAGCGGAGGCGCCCGTCGGTACCATACAGGGCCAGTCCCGTTTTAACGCCCAAGTCCACCGCCAGTAACGATCGTTCCTCTTCTTCCCCGCCGGAGGTCATAACAATTCACCTGCAGAAAACCCGGGCGGTTCGTGAACCGCCCCTGCAAACATCGGGCATCCATCAGTTCATTCTGCATCGCGCCCGCACCGCCGTAGGAGCCTCGACCGCCGGTAAAGCAGGTCATCCCGCTCGTCCGGCGTCGCCCCGCCGCGCTCCAAGGCCAGGTCCACCACTTCCAGCGCCCCCTTGAAATCACGAGCCCGATGTTCGCACCACTTGGCCAATTCCACCGTTGCGAAAAAATCTCCCAGCCGGTGTTCGAGCATCCATTCCCAGAGCCTTCGTGCCTTGTCCCACTCCCCCCGCCGCTTGTGGATCAATGACAGTTCCCGTGCCGCTTCATGAACGACCAGCCCCATCGTTTCCCACTGACCTTCTTGCAGAAGAAACTCGAGCATCCGCCTTGCGCCCCCTTCGTCGCCGCGGTTAAGCCTGAGGCGTGCAGCCGCGAGCAGATCCTCCTCCATTTCACGCCGGTTTCTTGGATCAGCGTCCACCAGTCCGGCCAGGTGCGTGGACAGGGCCGCCATGGACACCAGATCAAACCGGTTGTGTTCGAAGACATCGCGCATAAGCTCCCCGTCCCGACACCGAAGCCACTCGAAATAGCGCGCCGGTATCTCGTGACCCGGGACATCGTCGCGGCGCCGGAAGAAAAGCACTTGTTCCTCAAGCGTACCCAGCCGACAATTTTCGAGTCGATGCCCCAGGAGCCGCCGCGATGGGAAGAGGAGGTCCAGGTGGGGCAGATCGCCGAAGGGATCGGCCAAGCGGTTCATGACGAACCGCGCGGACAAAAGCCCCACATCAAAGGCCTTGCCGTTGAAGGTGACAAGAAACCCCTTCTCTTTCACGATCTCCCGAAGCAGCCGGAGCCCAGCCGCCTCGTCGGCAAAATCCCTGAGAAATATCTGGCGGATCACCAGGGACGATCCCTCGAACCATCCCAGACCGATAAGAAAGGCCGTCGTTCCCGTGCCGCCGGAAAGCCCCGTGGTTTCAGTGTCCAGGAAGAGTGCGTCACGGGGGTTCAAATCAGTCAGGCGGCCATCCCGGGCAAGGAGCGCAAGGTGCTCCATGGCGAAGCGCTTCATTTCCGCCACGGTCATTTTACCGTACCGTTCGGCCCCCTGGAGAACTTCGTCTCTTACCAAACAGGCGCCCCTGTCGTTTTCCAATATCGAACCGCCGACAACCTCCAAAATATCTTTTGCCCCGTCCTCTCGAAACACCCGTTCCTGGAGGGGGGCGATCCTTTGGGTCCGCCGCTCCATGACGGCGTCGATACGCCGCCGAAGGTCGCTCACGATTTCGCTGCGCCCTCCCTTGCCGGCTACTTTCTCTTCCTCCCCCGTAAGACGCTTGAGCCTGTCCATTACAGTCATTACCGGTTCACCATTAAGTCAACAATTGCATGGGCGACCGTTTTGGCCTTGGGCCCCACTTCAAGGGTGGGTCCCACGCAGCTCGGGCATCCATGTGCACAGGGGCAGCTCTCAATGAGACTGCGAGCCGATTCGATAAGCTCGTCGTGGCGTTCGAAAAGCAGTTCCGAAAAGCCGATTCCCCCCGGATAGACTTCGAAAATAAATATTGTGGGATCGAAATCGTCATCTCCGGGCGGCACCCGGCCCGGGATGTCCGCCATTGACCGGCCCGCCGCCCCTTTCTGCATGAACCACCGTCCGCTCTTGTCACCGATGCAGCGGTCCATGTCCCGGATATCAGCCATGAGAAGCATGGCCGATAAGTGATGAAGGCAATAGGCAAGTCCGTTCATGCCGTCGATGATCTCGGCCCTGGTGAAAGGAAGCCCGCCCAGTGTCTCCCTGGGGATGGTAAACCAATAACTGGTGGTATGCAGGTCGTTTTCGGGGAGATTAACGTCGCCGTAGCCGACGTTTTCCGAGGTGTAGAATTTGATTTTCTTGTAACCCACCACCTTGCGCACCACCTGCACCTCGCCCTGTTCAACCACCACAGGGGGCCGGTACGATCGGTCGAATTCGTCTATGACCCTCACATTGGTGTAGGTCATGGCATCTGTGTAATAATCCACATCCACCCTGTGGACATAGGCCTTTTTCCGTTCAAGGTCCAAGGAGTCCACGTGATATTGCTGGGATTCCACCATATAGACAGCCTCGTCGTGCACCGTGGTAAAGGCGCTGTCCCAGTCCACCTCGGCGATGATGCGGTGATCGCCCCTGTCGGTGGTATCCACCACGACCACGTTTTCCGGGTTGATGCTCCGCAGGCTGACCTCGTCGGCGGGATAGCTTTCCGCGGACCAGTGCCACCTGTCGTCCACCCGGTGGAGCACGCCCTTTTCCTCGAGATAGCCGAGCAGCTCCTCGATATTTTCCGCCCCGAACCGTTCGTCCCGCCGAAAAGGCAGTTCAAAGGCGGCGCTCTTCAGGTGGTGGAGCAGGATAAGAAGGTTGTCGGGATTGATCCGGCAGTGTTCCGGCGATCGGGAAAAGAAGTAATCGGGGTTCTCGGCGATGTATTGGTCCATGGGGTTGCTTCGGGCCACGAGAACTGCTAGGCTGCGGCCGCGGCGGCGCCCCGCGCGCCCCGCCTGCTGCCAGGTGGCTGCGATGGAGCCGGGATATCCCACCATTATGCAGGCCTCCAGGTCGCCGATATCGATGCCCAGTTCCAGTGCGTTGGTGCTTACCACCCCCATGACCTTCCGGTCCCGCAGACCCGCTTCGATGCGTCTTCGCAGGTTGGGAAGATAGCCGCCCCGGTACCCGGTCACCCGGTCATCGTCCACCGGTTTGCCCTTGCAGAAACGGTCCTTCAAGTACTTGGTGAGCACCTCCACGTTGAGGCGACTAGTGGTGAAGATGATGGTCTGGATATCGTTTTCGATCAGCTCCGTGGCCATGTTCCGGGCAGGCATCATGGCCGACTGCCGGATACCAAGTTCACGGTTGACGATAGGCGGATTGTAGAAAATGAAGGTACGTCCCGCCCGGGGAGCACCGCTTTGGTCGATCAGTTCCACGGGGCGTTCCAGGAGCCGCTCGGCGTGTTCCTTCGGGTTTGCCACCGTGGCGGAACAGCAGATGAATACCGGGTCGGCCCCGTAAAACCGACATATCCTGGAAAGGCGGCGGATCACGTTGGCGAAATGGCTGCCGAAGACGCCCCGGTAGACGTGCAATTCGTCGATCACCACGTACCGAAGGTTCATGAACAGCTTCTGCCACTTCGTGTGGTGGGGCAGAATACCCGCGTGAAGCATGTCGGGATTGGTGACCACCACGTGGCCCCGCCGGCGGATCGCCTCTCGGGCGTCGCCGGGGGTGTCGCCGTCGTAGGTGTAGGTGCCGATGTTCGCCGCCGTTTCGTTGATCAGGCCGTGCACCTCGTGCATCTGGTCCTGGGCGAGGGCCTTGGTGGGAAAGAGATAGAGCGCCCGCGTATCTGGTTCTTCCAGGATGCCCTGAAGCACAGGGATGTTGTAACAGAGGGTCTTGCCGCTCGCCGTGGGAGTGACAAGCACCACGTTCCGGCCCTGGCGGACCAGCTCCACGGCACGGGCCTGGTGACTGTAAAGACGAGCGATTCCGTCCTTTCCCAGGGCGGTCCGGAGACGGGGATCCAGCCAATCGGGAAAAGGCTCGAAACATCCCTCCGAGGGAGGAATCCGTTTCAACGCTCGAATATTTTCCGTAAAGCGCCTGTCCGATTCCTTCCGGGCAAGCCACTCGTCCAGGGTCAGTTTCGCCATTCCCCGCCGCCGACTTTCAGGAATTTTCCATTTGAATCCCGAAAAGTATAAGAGGGCGGACAGAAGCCTGTCAAGAAGGAATAAGGGACGGGGAAACGCGGTTAACTAATCAACTTGACGTAGACCATTTCCCTGCTAATATTCTTTAATTATATCCTATGCCGCGACAGGAAAAAGGGGACAGGCTGCTTTTTGCAGTTAGACAGGAAAAAGGGGACAGGCTGCTTTTTGCAGTTATAAAGGGGTGACTGATGCCGAGGGTCGCCGGAGGGTTGGCGGGTAATCATGTTTATCGTGTCCTCAACCATGGCGAGGGGGGCGGGAAGTTTTTCATAAAAACGGTGATCATGAGGCCTTTATCGACCTCATGAAAAAGGCGAAGGAGATGGAACCACCGCGGGAGTGGGGGAGTGGCAAACGCCAATCATCTTACGGCCCGGCCGATCGGCGGATCATCGTGAGCCAAGAATTGAGGCTGGAATCGAGACTCAGCCCGAAGGGGAGGCAGAAAAAGGACGTCGTCGATGCAAAAAAGCAGCCTGTCCCCTTTTTGTGAAGGAAGGAGGTTGAATTTATGAAAATGTTTTTTTTTATTTATCCTGATTACTTCGACAAACGCGTTACAAATGAGTTGAAACAAGCCGGTTTTAGGAAGTATACGAAAGTGCATGGTACAACCGGTGAGGGCGAAGAAACGGATGCGAAATTAGGCACCCATTACGCGCCCGGCAAGAACAACTCGCTCTTTATGGCTGTATCAGATGAGGATGTTTCTTCCCTTCTCGAAATTGTGCAGAAACTGAGGCAACAATATCCTACAGGCGGATTCAGGGCATTTACTTTTCCTCTGGAAGAATGCATTTAAGGGCATATCGGACACGCACTTAAAAATATCTATTCATCCTTGTTCAATCCGGCATGAATGTTCCTCTGCGACAGCATAGCTACGGCAGCTTGCGTTCGTCTCAGAGGTCATCGGGGAAATCCGGATCGTAAACGGTGTTGCACCCGGCCCCATTGCCCGGGCACCGGATGACGAACCGGTGGGAACGGTGATTCACCGCCGATGGGGACAGCGGATTTTCAGGATACGAGTCCGCCGGCCTTGAGGCGTCGAACGACGGGCGGCACCATGAGAGAACCCAAAGCCCCGAAGGCGACGTTCATAAAGGACGCCAGCACGGCGTGCTGTATGACCAGCACTGTGTCCATTCCGACGATGATTTCCACCACCACCAGGACCACCACCCGGATTCCCGCCGCCAGTCCCCCCACAAGGACGCACAAGAGATAGCTTTCGGCGATCCTGGGGTGAAGCGTAAAGGCCAGGTCTATGACCAACCCCGAAATCATGTAGCGTACGATGACCAGCGGCCCGCCCCGTCCCATGCCGAGCATCAGGCTCAAAACGCCCGCCACGAGGCCGATGAAGGCGGCGGCGCCGTTTCTCTTCACCACCGCCCGTCCCAGAAGCATGAAGAACATGGTGAAGAACTGTGAATGGCCGGGAATGCTGAGCTTGAAGCGCAGGGCCGCCCTGGCTATGACGATGAATGTGGCGCAGAATCCCAACCAAAGCCCATCGCGCAGCGTAAACCGGTCGCCCAGTCCTTTTTTGGTCTTTTCCATCAGAGTGCCTTTTTATTTTTTTCTTTTCGTAAATCGTCCGCCGGTGGCTGTTGACGGGTATCGGTTCCGGCACCGCCGGATTGCTCTTCAGGCGGGGGCGGATCCGGTCCTGCGAGTCGATCAGTGTGTCCGGCGGAAGATCCGGGCCGCCCAGGTCCGTTATCCGGCTCGTGGGAGATGGACAAACAACCGGTCCCCGGTGAGGCGGATGTCTTTTAGAAGACCGACGCGAACCAGTTCGTCGGCGAGCATCCGGGACAGGCGCCCCGTTCCTATGCTGGTTTTATTGCCCCTATCATCGATGGCGATGAACAGAGTCATGTGAGTAGTCCTCTTGTGAATCTTTATGGTTGTTGTGGATCCCTTCAAAGCTTCGGGCCTGTGCCGAAAGCGCCGCCTCTTCGGCAGCAACGAATGCCCGGACAACAACCGGCACAAGCAGGCAGTGAAACAGATCGGGCCATGACCGCGGATCCACCAAGTCGCGGGGGCCGACGCGGGCGCCGCGCAACCGCTGGGCTTTTGCTATATCACTGAATTCGCGAATAAAATAGGGTATAAAACGAAAGCTGGTGAAAATAAAAAAGGCCGTTCGTCGGGACATGATTTTTTGAAGGCTGCCCATGATGTCCGTCGTGGGGGTCGTTCTCAGGAAAACCGCCGTGGGCATGAAGAAGAGGAGAATCTTGACGCCTATGAACAATCCCGGAGCGGCGCCGTCGGCAAAACCGTAGCGGATCGAGTAGAGCGCGACGATAATGGCCATCTGGACAAGGAAGAGTCGAATGTCGCGCCACAGGTCCATGAGCTGAAGACGGGCCATGAAATAGTAGGCCAGGTTTAACGCCGCCAGGGGAATGAGCATCAACGGGTCTCCCACGGCCAGGACTGTGGTTGCGAGAACGGCGATGAGAAGGATTTTCCAGCCCGCCGACAGGCGGTGCACGGGCGAGTTCACAGCCTTATACTGGAAGGCCCTCCCTCGTTTAGACCGTGCCTTCATGGAGCCGCCCTCCTTCCAGGATGTAAGTTCGGTCCGGCCAGGAGGGGTCCGGCAGGCTTCCGTGGGACGCGATGAGAACGGCCATTCCATGGTCGTCCCGTAGGGCCGACAGGGCGTCGATTATCTTGAAGCGATGGGGAAAATCAAGCCCCGAGAAGGGCTCGTCTAGGAGAAGAACCGCCGGTCTCGTAGCAATTAAGGACGCCAGGGCAACCCGATGCTGTTCCCCGAAACTGATCGTCATCGGTGAACGCCCGGCAAGGTGATCGATGCCCAGGAGGGCAAGGCTGAACATGACGCGATCCTCGATTTCGTCTGCCTCGAGGCCCATGCGTTTCAGGGAAAAGGCCACCTCCTTGAACACGGTGATTTCAAAAAGCTGGCGAAGGGGATTCTGCGAGAGCAGGGCCGCCTTCCCGAGGAGCTTCGAAGGGTCGGGCGGCGACATTCCGGCGATGGCTACGGTCCCGCAGTTCGGTTTCAGGAGGCCCACGGCGCAGGCAAGAAGGGTGGATTTCCCCGCGCCGTTCAACCCGTAGAGAAAGACTGATTCTCCCGGATAGAGGGAAAAGGAAAGGTTATCGAACAGGGTACTGCTGCCGTGTCCCGCCATGTGAATGTTGTCAAGAGAAAGGACCGCTTCGGATTTTTCAGTCCTCCCGGAGCGGGACGGCGCCGGATTCCGCTGAAACGCGGTGCTCCAGGATTCGAAGTCGCTTTCCTCTAGGCGTCCCGATGTCATGACCAGGTACCGGTCCGCCAGGTCGCGGTAGGGGTGGAGGTCGTGATCGGCGATAATCACGGTGTGTCCATTTTCTTTGATGCGGGCAAGGAGCGATCTCATCCGTTCCTTGCCCGCATCATCGAGCTGCGCCGACGGCTCGTCGAAGAGCAGCAACCCCGGCTTCATGGAAAGAACGGAGGCGATGGTGAGACGATGCTTTTCGCCTGCCGACAGCGCCTCCACGTTTCGCGATTCGAATCCGGTAAGCCCCGTCGCCTCCAGGACTTCGGCGACGATAGCGTTTCGATCTTCGGGAGGGATGCCCCTGTTGTCCGGTCCGAACAGGACCTCGTCGGTCACGGTGGTGCAAAGGATCTGGGTATCGGCGTTCTGGAACACCATGGCCGTATCCAGCTCAACCTCCAGTGTTCCCGTCGATCCGCCTTCTGAGGGATCGGCGGGTTCGGGAAGAAGTCCCTGGATTGCCCGGAGAAGCGTCGATTTGCCGCTTCCCGACGGACCGGTTACGCAGAGACACTGGCCCCTAAAAAGGGCCAGTGATACGGAGTCGAGAGCGGCTGCCTTCGCACCGGGATAGCGGTAGAAAAAAGACTCCATTGTAAGAATCGGTTCCTGTGTTTCTTTGTCAGCCACAAATACACGCCGCCTAAAATCTAAGTTCAAAGCCCCCGTACAGGTAGCGTCCCGGTCGGGGGAAAGCATAGCTCTCCTCGTAATCCTCGTCGAAAAGATTGTCCACTCCGATATACAGGTCGAATCGATCCTTCAGCACCGACTGGTTCAGCTTTATGCCCACAGGGGTGTAATCGTTGAAGGACACTTTTTGGAGCGGCTCGTTCCGGGAATAATTATGCTGTCCCGCCACGTGAAGAAGATTCGCGTGGGCCGTCAATCCAAAATCGAAGTAATAGGTGGCTTCCAGGGTCAGTTTGCGTTTCGGTCGATACTGGAGATCGTCTCTCTCCGAACCGGTGGACTTATCCTTCGTGTCCATGAGGGTGAATCCCGCCCGCAGTACCAGGTTTTCCAGGGCGCGGTTTTCGGCGACTACTTCGATGCCACTGAAGCGATATTGTTCATGGTTGAGGTTCAGTCGCTCGACTGTGCCGCCGCCGCCACCACCGCCACCACCGCCACCACCGCCACCACCGGTGGGCAGGTCAACCCGTTCGATGTAATCTTTTACATCCATGTAGAATCCCGTGACCTCTACGGTGGTTTTGTAGGGAAGGGACTGAATCACCCCGATCTCGTAATTGTCCGATCTTTCCGTGTTCAATTCCGGATTGCCGCTGTCCGTTTCGTACAGCTGGCTAATGGAGGGGAAGCGGATTTTTCGGGCATAGGAACCGCGGAGACGGGTCGTTTCCGTCAAATCGTAGTAGGCGCCGACGAGCCAGCTTCCCTCGTCATCGGAACTTCCCCGCTCCTTGTCGAGCCAGTTATGGCTGTATCCCAGCACCAGGCCGAGCCTGTCAAGGGGTTCCATGGTATACTCTATGGCTGCCATATATACATCGTTGGTGTACTTGAAGAAGTCGTCCCGGCGCAAGTTCGGGTGATCGCGACGGTCGATGTAATGCTGATCCCAGGTGTCCTGGCGGACATTGAAGGCCAGAGACAGGGCTCCCGCACGCTCCATGTCGTAGGTTGCCTGGAAATTGAGACCCTTTACCATGCTTTTAGTGTTGTCGCTGTAACCTTTGGTTATGAGATTGTATTGATCATCATCGTAGCGGTTGTTTTCTTCTTTGAGCTCGTTGTAATAGGCCCATGTACGGAATTCGAAAGCCCGCGAGGGGTTGTACTGCAACGATACCTGTCCCGTGTATCCTTCCAGGTCTTCTGTTCGGTCATAATGAAGGCGCTGTGCAAAATCATCTCAATCGATGGTGCTGGGAGGAGCTCCGAACTTGCCCTGCACGGTATGAAAAACGAACCCAACCATCAGATCGTCCCGTGGAGTAAGCCCGAGGTTCGCGAAAAGGGTGTGGTTCTCCCGATCCGAGTTGACGCGCAATCCCTTTCCCTGTAGGGGAGTCGGGTCGAAATCGTCGGAAAGGCCGAAGCCGTCGCTGTCATAGGTCCTTCCGCTGACGAAGAAATCGACCTTGTCCTGCGCGCCCGACACACTGAACGTGCCCTGGTAGGTGTTCCGTTCTCCGATTTCGCCTCCTATCATGCCCCGAAGGCCTTCTTCGCCTTTCTTGGTGACGACATTAATAACCCCGCCAATGCCGCCCTCGCCGTAGAGAACGGAGTGGTTGCCGTAGGAAACCTTGATCTTGGCGATGTTCTCCACGCCGATCATGGAGGGATCAAACTGGCCGTCCTGGGTGGAATTAAAGGGAACGCCGTCGAGCAGCAGGACCACGTGACGGGTCCGCATACCTCTCAAATCCACGCGGGGAGTGCCCCGGGCGGCGGTTCGCAGGTGCAGCCCCGGCATCAATTGCAGCGCCTCGGCAAGTGTCCGCGCGCCCCTGTTTCTGATTTCCTCCGCCGTTATTTCCCGTACGGCACCGATCGACTCAACGCCGTCCCGCTTGCCGGTGACGACCACTTCCCCCATTCTGAAGACGCCCTGCTGATCGTCGGGCGCCTGGGAAAAACCAACCCCGGGCAAGACAGTCCATGCAAGCAGCAGCGCGAGACATGAGATGGCTGGTTTGCTTTTCATTGTGCGTCGGCTCCTTTCTCTGTAGTGGTCATTGAATTTGGAGATATTGCCAAATGTCGCGGATCGATCTTCGTACCCTCCGGTTATTGCCGGCACTGCTTCCTGTAGTTCTACGTCGATTAACACTCTATTCCCTAATGCGGGGGTTATCATGTCGTAGTACCCATTCTTTTGCCGGGCTTTTCTCTTCTGTCACGCTTGACTTCTTCATAAGCGTTCCCTCCATCCGGTTGTTTCTGTTGCTTGTCACAACATACCGAAGGTACGCTTTTTTATTCATCCATAAATTTACAACGTTTATTATACTTCGAAAGATTTTGTTCAAATCAGAAACTACATAGGATGTCCCCGTCCATTTTCATTCAGAAAGAGATCGTTCCCATCAGGTAGAGGGAATCCATACCGGCGTTTTCGGAATATATGCCGGCGTTCGATATATGTCTGTAGCGGAGGGACAGGGCACAGTCCCTTCCCTTTCTCGAAAAGACATAACCGGCGCCGCCGGATGGACTGAATATGAATGATCCTCCCAGGTCCCGGGAACCGATACTCTGGCGGCTGATGTAATTGGCTCCTGCGCCGCCTTCGATGAAAAATCCACTTTCACTGCCGGGGGCAAGAAACAGCCGAACCATAGGCGCCACGCCCACCACGACGGTCAGGGTTCCATCATGGTTGATAATCTCCAGGGGTCCTTCCAGGCGAAGCTTCAGTGAGGGTATCCGGTCAATACTCCATTGCGCGGCCGGAATCAGCAGGACCTGCTCGGTCGAACAGCCTGAATTGAGATTTCTCCCTACGCCGATAGTAAAATCGTAGGACTCGGGGCCTCCGGCATGGACGATGCCGGGAACCCAAAAACACAGGACCGGAACAAGTAGTAGAGCGCTAATCGCCGAACGGGACAGAGATGCTTTCACCGAACATACCTCCCTTTCAAAAAACAATTTGAGTCAATTCAGCAATAGTGCCGTATATAACGAAAGGAGTGGAAATACTCAAGAACGGATTCGATCTTCGCAGATTTTTCTTCAGCCCCGAACAACGGCGGCAACAGCTCGCGGCCGCTCATGGCAATAGCTTGAAACCGTACCGCAGAAGGCATGGCCTAGTTGAAATCTCGCGTGACCGGAAAATCAAAAATTCTACTTCAGCGCGTATTCCCAAAAGACCCGTAAAACCGAGAACAACGGAGGGAGACCGTCCGAAGCCGGGTGTATCGAAACAACAAAAACAGGGGGCGCGAAAGGGAAGGGTCTGAAAAAATTAATTTTATTCAAGGTGACGCTTGACAGCTTTTTCTTTTTTCATTATTCACGAAGTCAAAAAATGGTCCGCAGTGGGACATCTGAATGGGTGATTTCCACGCCCACGCTGTATTCGAGGAGATGGCTATGAACACCGGCACAAATGGTCGTGAACACTGGGCGACTCGTACCGGATTTATTTTGGCCGCGTCGGGATCAGCCATCGGATTGGGAAACATCTGGAGATTCCCCTACATGACCGGCGAACACGGCGGAGCCGCCTTTATAGTCATATATCTTATCGCCGTTTGCCTTATCGGCTATCCCCTGCTTGTCAACGAAACAATCATCGGACGGGTGTCCCAACGAAATCCCGTGGGTGCCTTCAAGACCCTCGCGCCCGGCAGTCCATGGTGGCTGGTCGGCGCCCTCGGGGTCTTCACCGGCTTTGTCATACTTTCCTATTATGCGGTCGTCGCCGGGTGGTCGCTCGCTTATATTTTCAAGGTCATTACGGTCAGCCAGGGCGCCGGCATCGACAATGCCGAGGTATTCTCCCGCCACATCAGCAACATCTGGCAGCCGATCGGATGGCAGGCGCTCTTCATGATACTTACCATAGCTGTCATCTCCGCGGGCGTGGTGAAGGGAATCCAGCGGTGCGTCACCATATTGATGCCCATTTTTTTTGTTCTGCTTGTTCTCCTGATTTTACGAGCCGTTACCCTGCCGGGCGCCGGCGAGGGAATCGCCTATTACCTAAAACCCGATTTCAGCGAGGTGACGGGGCGGACCCTCCTGGGCGCCGTTTCTCAAGCATTTTTCTCTCTCAGCCTCGGTATGGGTGTTTTCATCACCTATGGAAGCTATCTTCATGAAAAAGATGAAATCCCCAAAAGCAGCGGCGCAATAGTGGGACTGGACACGGTGGTCGCCCTGCTGGCGGGTTTTGCCATATTCCCAGCAGTCTTCGCCCTGGGTTTCGAACCCGGAGCCGGGCCGGGGTTGGTTTTCATCACCCTTCCCGCGGTCTTTGCCCAGATGCCCTTCGGGACTTTCTTTGGACTTCTTTTCTTCTTCCTGCTCAGCATCGCGGCTCTCACGTCCGCCCTCTCCCTCCTCGAGGTAGTGACGGCATGGCTCATCGATGAACGGGGATGGCATCGAAAAAAGGCCTCCGTCGTCATGGGCGTGACAATCTTTTTAGTGGGCCTGCCCGCATCACTGGGATACAGCGTGTTCAACTGTTTTTCACTACCTTTCTTTGAAATCGACCTCCTTGACACATACGATTTGTTGGCTAACAGCATCCTCCTCCCCCTCGGCGGTCTGCTTACGGCCATATTCGTGGGTTATGTCTGGGGAACGGAAAAAGCGATCAAGGAAGCCAGCAAGGGCAGCACGGGGTTCACTATCGGAAAATGGTGGGCCGTTCTCATTCGCTACGTGGTTCCCATCATCATCGCCGCCATTATGGTCACGGGGATCCTGGATTCCCTCGGCCGATGACATCATTCTCATAAGCCGGGAACACACAAGCTCTACAAGTCTATCAATAATGACGTGTCTGGGTTTTGTTTTTTATTTTCTCGCAAAGGCGATGTCGCAGAAGCGATCAATGGAACCACGAAAGTTATCCTCCAGGTAATCACGGCCGGTATCACAGAATTCACCGGAGGCCCGTTTTTCCAAGGCGAATTTCATTATCGCCGCTTTTGAAGAAAAGAGGACCCTTTCGCTTGCCGCCATTGCCGCCCCTGCTCAATACAATGAAAACGTCTTGTTGCTCCACACCTCGACAAGGATGTTGCATTACGTTACACGGCACGGCGAAAAGTGGCAAGTCAACCTTTCCAAATGGACTCTTAAGAGGTATTGCAAAAGCAATTCGAATCTGGTTACTTTCTATTTAATGGCAGTGTAAGACCTTCCGTCCGGCAGGAGACACAAAATGGCACACCCTCAACAACTTCAGTTCATAAAATCCTTCAGCGAAAGCTTGTCCGAAGACTTCTCGGAAAGAAAAATATTGGAGATAGGATCTTTCGACGTCAATGGTTCAATTCAACAATTCTTCGATAAAAGTACTTACGTAGGTGTCGATCTTACTGAAGGACCGGGGGTTGATATTGTCTGCGAAGGCCACAAAATCGCAGACCCTGACGAAAGTTACGACATTACGGTTTCCTGCGAGTGTTTTGAACACAATCCTCATTGGGCTGAAACATTTTTAAACATGTGGCGAATGACAAAGGGTGGAGGGATCGTGCTCTTTACTTGTGCCACAACTGGAAGACCGGAGCATGGTACAACTCGAAGTTTACCGAAACATTCTCCGGGAACGCAAAGTTTAAACTGGGATTACTATCAGAATCTCACAGAAGAAGATTTTCATCAAAAGTTTAAACTGGATGATCTTTTCGACTCCTATTTTTTCATCAAAAACACAAGATCCTGCGCTGATCTGTATTTCGCAGGCATACGCAAATCAGAATCACACCGCAAATTGTTCAGTATAGATTTACCAGATGTAAAACGCCGATGTGAAGCTGATCAGAACGAACTCCTCAAAAGAAAAAAAGGGAGAAATTCATTCCAAAACCATTGCGTCCTTATTTCCGAAAAATATTTGAAGCTAAATCGAAAAACTCCAATTTAATTGGTTAACCGTAAAGAAGTTTTTTCTGAAGCCGGATAATTTACCAACGCCACGGGCGCAAACCAGTTAATCATTGGATGCTCATAACCAGCGGAACTGCCCATTATTTCTGACCCCATACACAGACATGCGGTAATTCTCAAGCTCCATACGGCGCCATTTTTTTTGTTGTCTTTTTTGGCGCCACTTCCTGAGCTTTCGTTCCTTCCAACTTATATTCAACAACCTGTAATTGTATGGATTGCCCAGGCCTTCCTTTTGAGAAAACCCCCGTTCCTCTTTCATGGCCGCCTGGGTCACGGACCCGAAATGATGCAGCCAGGATGCCCCGGTTATCGCACGAGGAATTCCCGCCTTCTGTAATTCATGAAAAAAGAGCGTGTCTTCGTATCCAAAGAGCTTTGGTTCCGCTCTAAAGTATCCCACTTCCATCCAGACGGAATGATGAACGGCGAGGCAAACCGCGTGAACATCTCCTTTGCGAAACACGTTTCGCATTTTATCGGAGGCATAAACGGCGAAAGAATCAAAATCGTAATCAAGGTCACCTTCTATCATCGCCGGGGAAATAACTTTGAGCCCCTCGGTCTCGGCCGCGGCTACAAGATTGTCAGCCCAGCCCGCCGAAACCAGGATATCGTTATTCATGATAATAGTCCATTCAGCTTGTAACGCCAATGAACCCTGGTTCCATGCAACTCCGCAGCCCATATTTTCCCTGTTGAATATGCATCCACCCAGCGGCAGTGCTTGGAGATATTCTCGGGTACCGTCCGTGGAGCCGTTATCCACAACAACCAGCTTCCGTAAATCAAATCCGTGCTTCAGCATGCTATCGACACACATCCGTGTATATTTCAATTGGTTATAACAGGCAAAAGTTACGGCGTAATCACTATTGCTCACGAAGGTATCCTCTTTTTATCAAAATAAGCGCTTACCAGCATCGAGCCGCAAAGGCATGAAATCATCATCGCGTGGAATGCGGTGGTGTATTTAAGGTTAAATACGTCCATCGTCATACCACTTACCAATGTACATATCATGTATGCCAATGCCGGCAACGCCATCTTCCGAGTGATTGTGTACGGCATGAGAAAATGACGAATAAAAAAAACCAAGGGAACCAAGAAAATTGCAGTGGTTGACAAAAAACCCCATATTCCCGATCTCACGACATTTGCTATAAATTCATTGTGAAAACCGGTATTTACCACAAATTCGCGGGTGAACGGCGACGCGTATCTTGAAATCTCGGGGGAATCTATCAGCGTTTTGTAGCTTTCATCACCCCATCCACCCAATGGATTCTGCAGAAAAAAGAAGACCCCCATCCTCCAAAAGGATATACGCATGGAGAGAGAATTGTCGTCGTTTACTTCATTCCATTTGTATTGAAGTAATGAATTGAACGACACGTCGACCTTGTCACGAACAGGGGGGGCGAAGTGGTACATAAGGATAGGAAGGAGCAACACCACGGATATTCCAGCCGCAATAAAGGTCTTCTTTCTTTCGCGCATCCGTACAAAGAGCCAAATCAGCAGTACGATCGGCAATGATAGCCAGCCAGTTCCGCTGCCTGAAATAACGGAAAAACAGACGCCCGTAGCAAATCCTGCCGCCTTGTATAATTTCAGCCAAAGGGCGTCGCTCTGAAACATGTTTATCGATAAAAGGCTGATCATGGCAAAGGTCAACATCACACTGCCGAACGTCAACGGATCAGCGAAATATGTTGTAACACGATCCGCACCCCATATGGTGCCGGGATTGAAATAGGCGCTGACCGCAGCGATATATACCGACGCCGGAATCGAATATTCCAGGAGTTTAAATATGTTGATTCGTTTATGTACGATAACCAACACAATTAAAATAGAAAACAAAAAGCGGACAGGGGCGTCGTAATAAGGCCAGGCAAAGCTGCGCCTGAAAAGCTGACCCAATAATATCGCTATGGGAGCCGAAGCCAGCGCCGCCATGACCAGGTACATCCATCGGCGGTCCACATGGTCCGGTATTAGGGAAACGCCCTTAATCTTTTCCTTTACAATAATGTACAGTGCCACCCCACATGTGAGGAAAAATATCCGGCTCATCCAGCCTTCGAGTGTCAAGAAGAATATGGGAAACACCGCCAGGCAAGCAAGGAAAATATAATCGGCGGCCAAATACCTTCCGATAAATTTGTCCCCTATCATTTATTTACCCTTGGAGAAGTATCGTTCATTTTTTATACTTCCTCCCGCCATTGCGGCAACTTCCCTATCCAGCAACGAATCTTCACCTGTCCGGACCATCCTGTACAAAACGTCTAAGTGAGGGTACTTACACCACTTCATTCGTAAATTCAAATCTCTTTACGTCGTGGTACAACAATACGGCCATTCCCACGGCATTTCATAACTTGCAAGGAGCGAAATCCGACTTTCATTTTTCATCCAAAAGGTGTAGAAATGCGGAAAGCTGCAATATTTTTCGAATACGGACGGCGACCGGTGGAATGAAAATAAATATTTCTAGCCCGGATACACAGACCCAGCAGCATAAAATAGCGGACCCCGCGACTCCAACCACATGAATCGAAGCGGATGTAACACAATCAGCCAAGATCTTCGGTACCGCCCGGTCTTTTTAATGACAACAAATAACTCGCCTGACTAAAAATGATTTTCAACTCGATTGATTATTTTATTTTTCTGCCTACTGTTTTTTTGCTGTATTGGTTTGCATTTCAGAAAAACGTTACTTTACAGAACCTGTTTATTCTTACCGTCAGCTATTTTTTTTATTGCTGGTGGGACTGTAGATTTTTGCTTCTGGTTGTCTTATGCTCGGCAATGAATTATGCGGCCGGCATATTATTGGGCGCCGTCGAAAATCAAAAAATAAGAAAAATCGTACTTGTTTTTTCCTGTTTCTTGAGCCTGGGATTGCTTTGTATTTTTAAATATTTCAATTTCTTCGTCGAGAGTTTCATAAATGCGTTTGCATTAGTCGGTGTCCATTTACAAGAACGAACACTGAACATTATTCTGCCGGTTGGAATCAGTTTCTATACCTTCAAGGCACTTGGCTATACAATTGATGTTTACAAAAGGAAGATGGAACCGACGAAAGACATTATCGCATTTTTTTGCTTCGTCGGTTTTTTCCCCCAACTACTGGCCGGCCCTATAGACAGGGCGACAAACCTACTCCCTCAGTTCTATTCAAAACGGACCTTCTCATACGACAAGGCTGCCGACGGCATGCGCCAGATACTTTGGGGAATGTTCAAAAAAATCGTCATCGCGGACAATTGTGCCGTTCAGGTTAATTATATTTTTTCAAACCACGATGTTTTGCCGGCCAGTGCATTGTTTTTCGGTGCGGTGTTTTTTTCATTCCAGATATATGGCGATTTCTCTGGATATTCCGACATTTCCATCGGAACCGCCCGTTTACTTGGATTTAACACAATGCGAAATTTCAGAGTGCCGTATTTTTCAAGAGACATCGCTGAATTTTGGAGAAGATGGCACATATCCCTCACCAGCTGGTTCAGGGATTATTTGTATATACCCCTTGGTGGAAACAGGGGAGGCCTATTTAAAGTAGTGAGAAACACATTCATTGTTTTTCTCGTATGTGGTTTATGGCACGGAGCAAATTGGACCTTCATTTTCTGGGGGTTGATAAATGCCATTTATTTTCTGCCTTTGCTCATCCTCGGAAAAAACAGGAACCATCTAAATACGGTCGCGCAGGGCAAGACCTTACCAAACATCAAAGAGCTGTCGCAAATGGTAACAACTTTCACAATCTCAACCCTGGCATGGATTTTCTTTCGAGCCGACAGCATCTCTCAAGCGTTTTCATACATCGGAAATATCTTCTCAAAAACCATTACGGCAACACCCCATGCAAATGAGGCCGAAATCTTACCGTTCATATCAATTATGGTGGCGGTTGAATGGCTGCAGAGGGACAAAGAGCATGCCCTGGAAAAGCTTGAGATGAATCCCGTTATAAGATGGGTGATTTATTACGCCCTTATCTTGATAATAATATTCTTTGGCGAATTTGGAGAGAGAAATTTCATATATTTCCAGTTCTAACGGTGTCTGTATGAAAAAATTTCTGTGTAAATCACTGCTTGTCATAATACCTTTACTTCTTTTATCCATTAACTATGCGTTTTATGAACCATCCGGCGGTGACCTGGCGGCTATAGGTAAAATATCAATAGGAAAAGACTATCGGACTATTTTTTCAGATGATTTTCAAAAAGAAATCAAATACCTGGACCTGAAAAATATAGATTTGAGCGAAGAGTTCTCGGCGCATATACTTAATATCGGCGATTCCTTCTCGGTTCAGGGTGGTTTCGGTTACCAGAATTTCTTGTGCTATTACGGGTTAACCGTTGTAAATCTTTCGATTGGGACGATAAACGCTGACAGCCCCGTGCAACTACTATTCTCAATTGTAAACGGTGATATTCTGGACAAGCTTAAAGTAGACTATGTCATCCTGGAGACGGTTGAAAGGTCATTTGCCCGCAGCGCCCAAAGGGCGGACATTGACAAGAAACTCTTCGTCTATGATATCAACGTCAATTCTTTAAAAAAGGAAAACCCTGACAGAACGCGCGATGCAGCCATCAAATTAGGAATATTCAGAGATATGGCCGTCTATTCCTTGTGGAATTTTCTTTATAGATTTGACGAAAGGGCGTTTACTTCGAAAGTGTACAAAGTCAATCTAACGAAAAAATTATTTTCAACCGATAAAAATCAGCTACTTTTTTATTACGACGATGTTGATGACATACCGCACAGCAACCGGGAATCCGTGATGGAACTGAATAATAAGTTGAACCTATTGTCAAAAAGGTTAAAGGAAAGAGAAATCAGGCTGATAGTTCTGCCTGCCCCCGACAAATATGATTTATATTCAGATTTTATAGAAAATAATCCCTTCCCCAAAAATAAATTTTTCGATTACCTCAGACAACTGGAAAAAGAATATATATTCATTGATTCCAAAGCCTTGCTCCTCGAACATATAAATACCGGCATGCAAGATGTTTATTTTGCGGATGACACCCACTGGTCACCCATAGCATCAAAAATAATCGCAAAAAAAATATATGAAGAATTGCATTATGAAGGACAGGTGAAGGAACGGCCTTCCCGGCAATCCGCACTGCCGTAATTCCCACTCCCGCATTGCACGATTCCGAGACACGCGGGGTTGCCGCAACGGCCGCATCCATCGATTTACGCGTGCCCTTTCCTGAAGACAAAATTATTACAATAGTCCTTTGCATCCCAGAAACGATGCCCTTCCTGTCTCTGGTGAATGGAGGGATCGAACTCGGACAGGGGACGGAGTTTTTTACCGTAGACGAATTCTCCGACGTACCCGAGATCTTCCAAGATCCGGAACACGTCGAAGACATCCCCGGTGTCCAGGTGTCTCTGTTCGCACTCGAAGACCAGGAGGGGCGATCGGTCTTTAAGGATGCGACGCGCGCCTTCGAAAACCCCCCGCTCCGCGCCTTCCACGTCCAGCTTCAGGACGCTCACGGGGCAATCGGCATCGAAGTAATCATCCAGGGTCGTTACAGGAACGGATAGGGCACGGCACATCTCCCGCTGGGACACACGAACGTTCAAGGACGCACCCGGCGAAGTCCCCGTTTCTCCCGGGATGTAAAAGGTGTCTGTCCCGGTCACCGCGCCCGCGGCCTTTGCTTCCACGGTCACGTTGCTGAGTTTCAGGATGTGGCAAACCTTTCGAAGGTATTCAGCCAATTCTTCCTGCGGCTCGAAAGCTATGACCCGACCACCCGGACCGACCCAACGAGACATCCACCAGAGAAAACTCCCTTTATTGGCTCCAATATCGCAAACCGTGTCGCCGGGACGAATAAACTCCCTTATGACGGAAAGCTCCGCCGTTTCATCCCGGTATCGCGCCTTGAAGGCGCGCCATAAGAACCGCGCTTTCATCACCTTCCCACATTCATCTCCCACTCGTCTGATGTCTACATCTAGCCATAAAGCACGGGCGAAGGTCGACTGAAGCAGCGGCCGGAAAAACTCAACCGGCCCAAGACCTTGTCTTTTCTCATTTCAGGCCGATTCGCGCCCACTTGCTCCCTTTGGCTATCTCTTTTTCCAGATCCATCCTGAAAGCTGGACCGAATACTTCCTCGATTATCCCTCCAATGGAAGTACATAGCGCCGATCTATCCCCCCGCAGGCGGTGGGTGCAACTGAATTTCCACGCCTCCTCGTCGACGGTGAGTATGGTTCTTCTTCCCTCGAAAAGGGCCAACGGCCACAGGATACAGGTCACCGGCTTGATCCTTCGAAGAGGCACTCCCTCTTCCAGCGCCACGGTATGCAGGGAACAGAGCATTTTCCCATCTTTATGGTAGGCAAAAAGACAGGTCCCATCTTCGTCTGTATCTATGGCATGAAGTCCCTCGGAAATTTCGTCGAAAACATTATTGAAGGAGTCGTTCGATACTAGATGCGGACACAGTTGGGCGGCCTGCGGCATGTACTTTATAATGCGATCAATCTCTTCGTCGGAAAGAGTCACTTCGAAGCTCGAGCAACACCGCCCTTCGGATCCCTCGCAGCCCGTGCAGACGTGAGTTATGGAACAGAGCCCCGGAATATCGACTTCAATGTATTCTCCTTTCATTTCAGTGCTTCTTCCGCGGGAAATCTCGACCGGCGGTTCCGATAAAGCAGCTCGCCTCAACGTTTATTCCGTAACTGTAAATCGTGAACAACCCCGAAGAAGCCCGGCCAAGGTTCGTAGTTATCTTCAGCATACAGTTGACAGAATCGGGGCCGGTAACTGTCCAACTGTAGCTTCCCTCGTCAGGGATCGACGACGCTATCGTACCGTAGGTACTCCCTCCGTCCCTTGAAATTTCTATGCGTACCGTTCCCCCGCTGTCATAGGGCCGCCAGGTAATATTCATTATGTCCCCCACCTCCCAACTGGATCCCGGCGAAGGTGTCTCTACGACCAGGCTCTCCGAAGATGCCATCATATCGGCGGCGGCGATACTCTTAAGGTGGGAGGACCGTCCTCCGCGGACGGCCCGGATGTAGAGTTTCTCGTCCTTACCCGCGGTTTGAATTGATCCTGTCCCAAAATCGGCGTTCCAGGCATCGCCCGGCTTGCCGCTATCGGTGGTGGACGACCAGTAACCCGAAGCCGCCGTGTCGGGAAAAACGTACAGGAAAGTCGCGGGGTTCGATGTCTCGTAGTCAATTATTGATTGAATCTCCTTGATCGTGGGGAGGCGCCAGTCGTCGAACCCTGCCAGGTACAGTTCTTCGGAGATTGACAGGGCGTTCATCCAATCGGCGGGTTCCATTGACGTCTGCTGCCACATGAGGCCGCCGGCGGCATCCGTCACGGTTCCGTCGCCGTTGTCCACAAGGTCATAAAAAGGCACCAATGAATCCGACCGGACGGCGATCGTACGACAGACTTCCCACTCGTCGGCGGGTTTCAACTCTCCCCTTTCAAAACAGAGGCTCCACGCCGGGGAGACCCCGGCGGCAACGGTCGTTGACGTCCAATAACAGAAAGGCTGAATGTGCATGAAATATTCTTCGAATAGGGCCGGATGGGAAATACCGTAATTAACGATCGAGTGCAACTCTCCCGCCGTGGGCAGCCGCCAGTCGCCATACCCGCCCAGGGTCAACCCGTCAACGTAATCCCAGGCGTCACGCCATGACAGTGGGTCATCACCGACCGTCGCCGTCTTCACCTCCCACAGCAGCCCCGTTACGTTGTCCCGTATCATCGCCCAGGAAGAAGCCTCCTCCGGAAGGTCATGGCCTTGCTCGTCGAGTTTCGCAAAGGAGGGAGGGTTGAGAAGGTACGAACCGTCCTGACCGTAGAATTCACCCCCCGGCGGAGGGCAAGGGATTTCACCCGAGGTGTTGTAGCACTTCGTCTGACCGGTGTCCGGAACCGGCCAGGCAAAGGTATGTCCTGCAATGAGGTGTACAACGAGAACTACAGAGAAAATAAGAACCGCCCGCCCACCTTCGCGCATGTTTCCCCCCGAAATGACGTTTCAACATCACCACCGATTCAAGGGATGTTATATTTCCTTATTGTTACTGTCTTTTCAAGCATTAATCGCATTTCTTTTCTCCTAGGCCGGGAGACCAAAAAATGGGGGGCGAACCTCGTCTAAATATTCGGGAGGTCATCAGGGATTTATTCCCGCAGCGCGCCCCGCCAGCGGCAAGGTGACGAACAGCTCCACAAAAGCCGCAACCAGGAGAAGCGCCGCCAC
>JAHDRK010000029.1 GCA_018433345.1 Syntrophobacterales bacterium
GGGCGACGAAACCTGGGGGGAATAACCTATGAGAACGTTTGCCGTTGTTTTAACGATTTTCACGATTTTTTTCATCTCCGGTTGCGCGGGAGGACCGCCGGTAATTCAGGGCGAGGAAGATGGGCCCTATCGTCATTATTATCGGATTGTCGTTGTCGACGGGAAGGGCGACCCCCTGCCGGGGGCAACTGTGGATTGCCTCTTTTTTGATGATAACAGGTTGGTAAAAACCGCCGCCCTCGTCACCGATGAAAAAGGTGTGGTCGAAGGGGGAGTGAATGTTTCACTGAACCGTTCGGCTTTCAAATACCGGGTAAAGAAGGATGGATACTACGAGAAAGAAGGCGCGCTTCGTTCCGACTATGGAGACACGAAATATAGAAAGCCCGTCAACGGGGGATACGTTCAGCTCTTTCGAAACGTCGATTACCTGGACCGGAATTTTGCCGCGAGCCTTTCCGACACCGCCATCAGGGATTCAATGCTCGATTTCGTCGAGTCTTTCATGCGGCGAAACGGAAAAGTGGAGTCCACACTTTTCCCTTGGTCCGTTTCCCTCGCCCGCCACGGGAATCGTCATTATTTCCGGCTCACCGTGGAAGACAACACAATGTACAACAGCGGGGCATTCTTCGAAGAGACACTGGTCGCGAAGATCTTCAGGGACACGGCCTGTCCGGCCCTTGCCTTCGTCAACACCCAGACGGACGACTCGACCATGTTATACGGGTATGACCTGACCGTTCGAGCCCTGTGCAGGAATTTCTGCGAGCCCGAAGATGAAGGCCGCGTCCGGGAATTTCGATACCTTGTCCCGGGAACCGCCCTGGAGAGATACTTGGAAGGATATATATCACACGAAAAGTTGCTCGAATCGTCTACATGTATCGTGGACGGCAGGATTTTCGAAACATCGGACGCGTCGAGCCGCACGAACTATCCGGAATGTCGCTTTCCGCGGGCGTGACCTGTCTCCGTAGGTCAAAAGAGGCGGGATCGTTATCCCGCCTCTTCGGCAATCACTTTTTACGAGACCGGAGATCCTGTTTTATTGCGGTCGAAGGATCATGTATTTTTTCTTTCCCTTGCGCAGGCGTATTTCCCCTGTCCCCTCCATGTGTGCCGTCGTGATGGGCTCGTCGAATGCCGAGAGGGGTTTCTCGTTTACGTAAGCCCCGCCCTGGGAAATCAGGCGCCTGGCCTCCCCGCGGGACGAACAGAGACCCGAGTCGGCGAACAGCTCGAAGGCGGGGATTCCCTTTTCGAGATCCGACCGTTTCACAGAAACGGCCGGTATGGCCGATAGATCCTCTTCCGCGGATGTCCTTGGGATGGAGCTTGACGGAAAGAGGTCTCTCGATACCGGCTTTGTGTTGAAGGCCGCCGCCGCCGACTTCCAGGCGGCACGGGCCGCCTCCTCGCCGTGGGTGATCTTCGTCGCCTCGAAGGCGAGAACCGCCTTGGCCATGTTGAGCTCGGCGTCCGCCAGCCTTTTGACCACCTTGATTTCTTCCATGGGAAGAAAGGTGAAGAGCGCCAGGAACCGCTCCAGGTCCGCGTCGTCCGTGTTGACCCAGTGCTGGTAATATTCGTAGGGAGTGGTCAAGGAACCGTCGATCCAGATGGTTCCCTTTTCCGTTTTGCCCATCTTGCTTCCCTGGGCCGTGGTTATTAGGGGAAAGGTAAGCCCGAAGACCTGTCTGCCCGTCAGCCGCCGGGTGAGATCAATGCCGGCCACGATGTTGCCCCACTGGTCGTTGCCTCCCATCTGGAGAACGCAGTTGTAGTTTTCAGAAAGGTGGTAAAAATCGTAGGACTGCAGCAACATGTAGTTGAATTCGATGAAGGTGAGGCCCGTCTCGAGCCGCATGCGATAGCTTTCGGCCGCGAGCATCCTGTTGACGCTGAAGTGACGACCGATGTCTCTCAGGAATTCTATGTAATTGAGATCGGCCAGCCAGTCCGCGTTGTTTAGGAGGAGCGCGTCGCCTCCCTCAAAATCGAGGTACTTGGAAAGCTGGCGCTTGATGGCCTCCGCGTTTGCCGCGATCTCATCGGGGGTCATCACCTTCCGAAGTTCCGATTTGCCGCTGGGATCGCCGATGAGTCCCGTCCCGCCGCCCACCAGGGCGATGGGGCGATGTCCCTCCCTCTGCATGTGAACAAGGGCCATGATGGGCACAAGGCTTCCGATATGAAGGCTCCCCGCCGTAGGATCGAATCCGATGTAACAGGTTATCCGTTGTCTTCCCAGCAGTTCCCTGACTAGGGCCTCGTCCGTGACCTGTTCTATAAAGCCGCGTTCCTTCAGAATGTCATACACGTTCATACTGCTTGTCCTTTTTGGTCGATTATCGTTTTTCGGACCTTGTCCGTTTCTTTTTTATGGCTCATACGAATTTCCCGCTTCAAATACAGACGCGATCGCAACCGGTCCAAATGAGTCTTCATTCCATCGATCTGTTTATCCTGGTAATCGTCATGCCTTTGCCCGTTTTGTCGTCGATCTCCACGATCACCCCCTGGAGTCGCACGTCTCTCTTCGCCACGTCGAATTTGTTGGGGCGGAGTGTGAGGAATCGCTCTATAGCCGTTTCCTTTCGCACGCCCAGGACCGAATCGAAGGCCCCCGTCATGCCGGCGTCGGTGATGTAGGCCGTTCCCCCGGGCAAAATCCTTTCGTCGGCGGTTTGCACGTGCGTATGGGTACCTATGACGGCGCTCACCCGTCCGTCGAGATACCAGGCCAGGGCCTGTTTTTCAGAGGTGGCCTCGGCGTGGATGTCCACGATGACGGACAGCACGGTCCGCGAAAGACGGTCGATTTCTTTCAGGGCCGTCTTGAAGGGACAGTCGAGGGGACGCATAAAGACCCTCCCCTCGAGATTCAGGACGGCAAGTGATGCGTTTGTTTCCTTGCCTTCCATCACGACCCCGCCGTGGCCCGGCGTCCCCTCGGGATAGTTGGCGGGTCGCAGAAGGCAGGAATATTCGTCTATAAAATCAAATACTTCTTTTTTGTCCCAAATATGGTTCCCCGACGTGAGGACGTCGATGGAATAATCGAGCAACTCCTCCACCACCTCGCGGGTAAGACCGAATCCGCCGGCCGCGTTTTCGCAGTTCGCCACTACCATGTCAATTCCATGATCGACGCGGAGGGACGGCAAAAGCCTTCCGACGGCTCTTCTCCCAGGCTTGCCCACGATATCGCCTATAAAAAGAAGCCTCATCGGTACAGGTCCCTATTTCGCATAATCGGAAACCCTCATCTCCCTGATAACGGTCACCTTGATCTGTCCCGGATAGGTCAGTTCCGATTCGATCTTCTTGATTATGTCCTTGCAGAGCATGACGGCGTCATCGTCGGTCGTGTTCTCGTTTTCCACAAGGATCCGTATCTCACGGCCCGCCTGGATGGCGAAACATTTGTTCACACCGTTGAAGGAGTTGGCGATTCGTTCCAGGTCCGTCAATCGTTTCACGTATGTTTCAAGCATTTCTTTCCGGGCGCCCGGACGGGCGGCCGAAAGGGTGTCCGCCGCCTGGATCAGCACCCCGAGTATGCTGTTGTTTCTTCCGTCGTCATGATGCTCGGCTATGGCCCTGACTATGTTGTCCGATTCTCCGTATTTTTTCGCGTACTGGGCTCCAATGGCGGCGTGGGTGCCCTCGATTTCGTGATCAAGGGCCTTGCCGATGTCGTGAAGCAGACCCGCCCGTTTGGCTTCCTTTATGTTGAGGCCAAGCTCGGCGGCCATCATCCCCGTAAGATGGGCGACCTCGATTGAGTGTTCCAGGACGTTCTGTGAATAACTGGTGCGGTACTTAAGCCTTCCTAGAAGGTTGAGGAGCTCGGGGTGAATGTCGTGGATGCCCATGTCGAAGGCCACACTTTCACCGGTCTCGCGGATGATCGTTTCGATTTCCGCCCTTACCTTGCTCACCACGTCTTCGATGCGACCCGGGTGAATGCGGCCGTCGCTTATGAGGCGTTCCAGTGATTTTTTGGCCACTTCGCGCCTGATGGGATCGAAACTGGAAAGGACCACCGCCTCGGGTGTGTCGTCTATTATGAGATCGGCGCCGGTGGCGGCCTCGATGGCACGTATATTGCGCCCTTCGCGACCGATAATGCGGCCCTTCATTTCGTCGGAGGGAAGAGTGACCACGGATACCGTGTTTTCAGCCACATAATCGGAGGCGTACCGCTGCACAGCGCAGGCCAGAATCTCCCGCGAACGGCGCTCCGCTTCGCGGCGGGCCTCGTCTTCGATCTTTCGGATGGTGCCCGCCGCTTCACCCTTCGCCTCTGTTATGATGGACGCCATGAGCTGCTCCCGCGCTTCTTCACGCGAAAGACCGGCCACCCTCTCGAGTTGCCGTTGATGCTCTACTATAAGCTGATCTGCCCGCTGGTTTTTTTCCGCCAGTTGATTCTCCTTCGAAATAAGCGATTTATCCCGGGACTCTATGTCATTTTCTTTCCGGGTGATGACCTCCATCCGCTTGTCGAGAATTTCTTCCTTTTGGCGCAGTCGGTTTTCAAATCTGTCAAATTCCTCTTTCTTGCGCCGCGATTCCTCTTCCAGCTCGTTTTTCGCCTTGAGCAGGTAATCCTTGGCTTGAAGGATCGCTTCCTTCTTGATATTTTCCGCTTCTTTTTTTGCTTCCTCTATTATCCTTGCCGCGAGGCTTTCGGAGGATTCCCGGAGTTTGCCGGACAGGCGGACTCTCAACAAGTATCCCGCTACCACGCCGGCGGCAAGGGTAATAATAATTACCGTCACGAATAATCCGTATTCTATCAATGTTCGTACCTCCCTGTCGCGATTGCGCGTTCGCCGCGACATTAAACTGTCGCAAGGGGGCACTCCGAAAGGCGCGCTAGGCAGGATTGAAGGACGGCGAATGTCCGACTCGATACGAATCACAGCACCGGAACGTCGATCGTTCCGCTGCCGTGTCGATCTTTTAATCCCCCGCCGATGCCGTGTCGACCGTCATTTTGAACCGTATACACTAGGTGGATGCCCTGTTCCCCGCTTTAGGCTATCTTTCCTCCTGTCCCGAAGGCCGAAGGAAGATCTGCTCACCACGGAAAAGTAAGGGCTTCCTTGTATAAGGCTGTTGGATCAAAAAAATCAGGCCGATCACGCACAACGCAGGGGATTTCATTATCACATCTGTCCTTTTGTAGTAATATAATCTATCAGTTTCGCCGCACGGCTCTCCATCTGGTCCACGTCCTTTTGCAGCTGTTCGCACGTTTCGAACAACTCGTCGGCTATATTTAAAGCGACCAATATGGCGATGCCTAAATCCGTACCGTTTTTTATCGCCTTTCTAGTTTCTTGTGCCCGTTCGTTGACGAATTGTACAACTCGTTCGACATATTCCTCCTCCCTGTCGCTGAGTATGGATAACTCCTGATCCATCACCCGTATGTCGAAACGTTTCTTCAACCAGATCCCCTTTTTAAAATTTTAGGAAACTTCAAGCGCATCCAGCTTCTCGATGAGCGCTTCGATTTTGCCTCGCACCGCGTCCCTCTCTTCCTTCAGCGTACGAATCGTTTCGTTCGCTTCCCGAAGTTCCTGGGCCGCAGCCCTAAGCTGTTCCTCCTTTTCGACCACCTGTCGCTTCAGCTGAACACAGGTTTCGACCACCCCTTTTATCTTTGCCTCAAGCTGATCAAATTTTTCCGAACTCACAATTTCGGCACCTTTCCATATCCCGCGAAGGAATAAAAATGTTATTTTGAAACGCCAAACAGGTCAATAGTATTAACCGGTCCCCCCTAAAAGTCAAGGCGTATTCTCCCCGACGGACATGTTCCTCCGGGGATATTGGCTAAAATTAACGCCATGTTATCAAGTGGCCCTGGAATTGTGATGGAGGCTCCTTCTCCGGCGAATTGAGGAAGCGGTGAAGCGATTCCAGGACGACTTCGATGTTATTTTCTTCCGCGATGGACTTCCTGAAACGGGAGCCCCCCGGCAGGCCGCGGGTATACCACAGGAGATGTTTCCTGAAACTGAGCAGGCCGATCTTCGGTCCATAGAGTTCCAAGGAGAGATCCAGGTGGCGGCGAATGATTCGCTCCCGCTCCCCGGGAGAAGGGGACGTATCATCCGCCGAGGACTCGTTCACCCTGAATATCCAGGGATTCCCCATAGATCCGCGGGCGACCATGACCGCGCCGCATCCTGTTTCCTTTTTCATTCTCGTGATGTCGGAAGGCGTCCAAATATCGCCGTTCCCTATGACGGGAATGGAAATGGCTTCTTTGACCTTGGCGATAAGGCTCCAGTCGGCACTTCCCCTGAAACCCTGGACGGCGGTTCTGGGATGCACGGTAAGCGCGTCGACACCGCTTTCCTCCGCCATGCGGGCGATTTCAACCACGTTTACGGCCCCCGGGCTCCATCCCGAACGAAGCTTTACCGTAAGGGGCAGGTCCGTCGCCCGCCGGACGGCGCGGATGATATCCTCCAATTTTTGGGGGGTTCTCATGAGGGCCGCTCCGGCTCCGTTTTTGACAACCTTTCTTACGGGACATCCCGCGTTTATATCTACGAGGTCCGCCCCTTCGGCCTCGACGATTCGTGCGGCTTCTGCCATCGACTCCGGCCGGGAACCGAAGATCTGGACTCCCAAGGGGCTGTCTTCAGGGGTGGAACGGAGATATTCAAAGGACCTCCGGCCCTGCCTTATAAGCCCCTCGGCGCTTACCATCTCGGTGAAACATAGGGCGGCCCCCATGCCGCGGACTATGGTCCTATAGGCTAGGTCGCTTATCCCCGCCATGGGGGCGAGGAATTCTGTACCTGCAAGAGAAAGCGTTCCCAGCTTCATGATCAATTATTCCGAGGATTTTCGTATTCACAGCGTCGTGAAAACGCATTAGCGCAAAAATGAACCCCACTGTCAAGAAAGATGATCCCGCTATCTTCAGCCCACATACCGACATGTTCTTAATCCCGGCTCCCCCCTTCCATCCTTCGACAGGCTCGGGATGAACAGGGGTGTTCAGTCATACTTCTTGCCCCTGACTTCATTCTGTCAACGAACAGGCGAAGAGAGCGGCCGTGATTCCGAAGGGCGAATCAAGATTTTTTCGGTAACGGTTCCCATCGAAGCGAAACGACCGCGCCTCGAACTGTCTGAGCCCGAAGGGCGGGTTTTCGAGGCGCGGTGAAGCGAAATCTGGAACCATCGAAAAAAGATCCCGAGACCGAGGAATCAGGGCCGCAAACCACCCCGATACAAAACCCATCCTCTCACCCCTTCCCCTTGATCCCCGCCCCCAAGGTAGAGGGGAAATATAAGAGGCAGACCTGTCGCTCGGTCACTTCTTTTCATTCTTCTTCGAAATGTCAAGTTTAAAGATTTGA
>JAHDRK010000074.1 GCA_018433345.1 Syntrophobacterales bacterium
AACATGCGCGCCGTTTCCCCTGCTCAAGGGGCTGAGAATTGTTCTTTCATTTACCATTGTTTGACCCCATCACTGAATGAACCTGCTTCTCAGTGCCGTTATCCATGCCCTTATGGGGACCATAGAACGATACCTGATTGAACGGACTACTGCCCGTGCTGATAATGCCAACAGCCGACAACAATAAAAAAGTGGAATTTCCCATCGGTGAATCGCAAGTTTCCGAGCAAGCAGAAGATGCCCTCGAGCCATATGGTACTCATAAAAGTATTCACCGTGCCTGCTTGAACCGGTTCCCTCGTGTCGCACCACTGCCTGGGGAACAGAGGCCACTTCCATACCGGACAACTTAAGCCGCCAGCAAAGCTCTACGTCTTCCCCATACATGAAAAAATCTTCATCCAACAAACCATCGCCCACAACCTTTCTGTTAACCAGAAGGCAACAGCCGGTAAGATATCGGAATGCCCCTGCAACTGGTCGTGAAAACATCAATCCAGTTAGCCTGTGATACCAAAAAGCAGCAGCCCTGTGATCGCCATTGTCGATCACAGGCGCTGTTACTGCCAACGAATTGTTTTTGCCGACCGTTCGGCTGACAAGTGCCGGCACCATGCCGGGAGTCGCTTCCGCATCATTGTTGATGATAAGATAATAATCATGGGGCTGATGTGTTTCCAGCCAGCGCAGCGCGCCATTTACGCCACCGGCGAATCCCATATTTTGCCCATTAATAACATGATGAATCCTAAATGAGCTGTCATGATCCTGCTTGAAATGCTCCAGAGCTCCGCTAAGATCCCTGTTGGCTTTCTGATCTGCGGAGTTATCCACTACCATAACCGTATCAAGATCCTGGTCCATGAGAGACGTCAGACAGGCAATAGTCCTTGCACTTCCGAAGTAATCGAGAATAACGGCGCATGTTGTTGTCATATTCATGCTTGGTTCCACATATTGCCTTAGAGGTAAATATCCGCACCCGTAGGGTGCGGCTTTAATGAATCCCCCCATAGGGGGGCACGGACTGAGCCAATACTAATGACTTCGCCTGTAGCTATATCCACCCGGTTCCGTCTCCCCGGCGAAGGCCGGGGTCCAGTGTTGTTCTACAGTTCTGGATGCCCCCGGATCAGGTCCGGGGCAGGCCGGATACGGGGTCCGGCATGACGATGGCGGCACCAGATCACTCCACAGATTAATTATCGGCCTTAGAGGCCATAACCATACGGGACCGGCTTAGCCAATCCCTATTACCCCACCCGTAGGGTGGGGGTTTCTACTTCGATCTAAATTATGTAAAACATATTCGTTGCCAGACCGGCTTCTGCCAATCAACTACCCCTGACAGGAAATCTGAAACGAACAAGGTTGTATATTTTGGTAACATCGCGCTTGGTCACTTATACCAATTTTTTCAGTATCATCAAGCATTCCTCCCCAGAATCGGGATCTTTACGCTGAGCAAGCCATGCCAAAACCATAAATAGTAAAGTGCCAGCATAACAAAGTGCAATCATCGGAACTTTAGGATACTTGTTTTCATACTTCAACTGAAGACTGCGATATATGCTACTGGCTTTCGCAGATACCGTCCGTATCTTAATGCTTGCAAATCCCGCCTTTTCAGCGACAGGATGGAGACTGTTCCGGCAATGAATCATGACATGTCGAGGCGGATCCAAATCTCGCCAGTTTGAATGGAATGCCCGATGCGCGAAGCTCCGGATATTGGGTGTTACGGCAACGAGAATCCCGCCCGGTTTCAAAAGTCGTTGACACTCTGCCAGGAGTTTCACTGGATCATGTACATGTTCGATAACGTGGTTCATTACTATGGCGTCATAGGACGCCTCGGGCAAATTAAGGCTAACAAGGGAACCGAGATGAATAGTGATGTTTGCCTTCGCGGCGATGGTTGCACTTATCGGATCAACCTCCTGGCCCTCGACAGACCAGCCGAGGTCTGCAAGCCGCGAAAGCATTGTGCCGTCGCCACATCCTACTTCCAGCACTCTTCCCGGCACAATATTTCCAAGAAACATCTGTTCAATGTCAACACGCTCTCGGTGAATAGGAGTAAGCCTCATAAATAGTTGAAATATCGGAACAAGAGCCTTGGTGATTCTTGCTTCCAGACTGGGTGTGCCACCCGATTTATCGCCATGGGTGTAGTATGACCGATATGCTTTATATATATCCTCTTCCAGCGGCATGGGATCGAGCCACATGAGGCCACATTCGCTGTTGGAGCATTTAGAAAGATTCCAGAGACCCGGTGAGGAAAACAAGCGGTCTGGAAGATCCTTATAGGTCGGAATGCCGGGGGATCCGCATATTTTGCATTCCGGACACGGTGTACTACGAATTTCATTAGCATTATGCATGATGTCCCCCTGATCCCCCTCTTATAGTTCTATATGCCGACAAAAGATACCCGCGTTCGTTCGATGAAAGCACGTAACGATATGACCCCAAGGTAAGCATTGGGATTGTGAAAAGGCACAGTACTATTCTTGCGATAATGTTGTCCATAAAAGAAGCTAACAGGATTACAAGCAATGCTGCAATGACGGTTATAATCATAGCCCTGTTTATTCCCTGGTTTCGAAAAAAAAGACGCCAAGCCATAAAAAAAAGGACAGCAGTATCAACGGCCACTCTGATCGTCCATGCCACAGCTGCCCCTTTAATTCCGAAATGCTGAATCATTACTAGCACACACAGAAGGTAGAAGGGCAGTTCCAGAAGATGCAACTTGGCAGTCAGGTCCGGTCGCCCCGCCGCCTGAATAAGGGCGAAGGGTACGTGAGCGAGGCTGTTTATAAACACACCGACCGCAAGCCACTGTAGTACCTGTGTGCTCTGGGCTGCGAAAGTTTCATCCAGCCAGATAGCAAGTCCTTCCTGTGCAAAAGCAACTATCAGAAGGGTCAGTGGAAACAGGGTAATAAATATTGACTTGATCCCGATGCTGAAGAAATGCGCACTGTCCTTCTGGTTTGACACCTGCAATGCCGAAAACAGTGGGAAGAGTGCGCTGACCAACGCTGCGGGAATTATCCAGAGCCGTGTTACCACGTCGTAGGGTGTTGTGTAGTATGCAACGGCCACCACCGAAATCCAGGCGCCGATAAGAAAGCGGTCCAAAGTTACCATAAGCGGCCCGACCGTATTCGTCACGGTCATCCAACCGCCAAATGCCAATAGCTTCCTCGCATCTCCTGGAACCGGTGCATTCCACTGCCGCATTCCGGGTATCAGCCGTAAACAGAACAGCAACATCACTGTCCAGCTAAGACATCTGCCAATTATGGGTACGGCGGCTAGCAATCCAAGGTGCGTTGAGAATTTCAGAACCAATAATGTCCCTGCAAAGCTGAATATTCCGTATGACACATTAACGACATTCACAATGTCAAAGCGCTGGAGGCCTTCAAGGACTCCACGAAACCCTGCGCTGGTTATTACGAGGGGGAATACTGCAACAATAAGGTAAAGAGCGACCATGCTTTCGCTCTTCAATTCGTAGGGCATTTTTAAAAAACCCTGAACAACCAGAGGAGCGGAATAGAACATGGCGACAGAACCTGCACATCCCAAAAGAATCAAGATGCTAAGACCCGTCCATATCAACGGCGGCACATTGTCTGGATTCTTTGCCATGTTTCTGGCAACAAGCGTTGTAAGCGCCCGACCCAAACCAAGATCAAACAGGCTGAAATAGCCGACAAAAGACCACACCAGGGCAAGCACGCCGAAACGTTCCGTGCCCATACCCCTTATTAGAACAGGAATCGCGATCACGGCTATGATCAGGATAACAGCCTGTCCACTGAAGTTAAAAAGGGTGTTCTGCGCCAGCCTCTTGAGAGGGGACTGTTCGCGAACCGGAAAAATATAGGTTCCCGGTCGACCCTTATCCTTTTTCATGAAGATCCCCTACCCTGATAAAAAACCTGGACATCAGGTATTCGAACTTTACGCTAGTGACTCGATATTTCATTCGGCAGTTTTAGTGCTAGCTTGGAATATTTGTCTAAATCAGGCCGCTAATCCCTCCCCTCCCACACCAGAAAATGCGGCCTGCTTTCGAGTGTGGGCTTGAAGTCGTCGAATTCTTCCCTGGTCAGTACCAGGGGACGGATTTTGCGGTTGATGTAGCGTTCGGTTTTGCGGGTCAGGTCGCCCAGGTGGTACTGGTCGATGTTTCCCACCAGGACCAGGTCGATGATGCCGGTGTCTTTGCCTTCGGCGTAGTCGTCGATGATCCAGGCCGCCTCCAGGTCGCCCAGGCGGGTGATGATGCTGTCCATGACCTGGTCGAGCCCCATGACCTTGCCCACCATGGAGCGCAGTTCCGGAAAAAGGGGGTGATCGCTGTTTGCCCGGTAGTAGACGCTGCGGCCTTCTTTTTCGGAGGTAAGGAGTTCTGTTTTCGTGAGCTGGTTCAGTTCTTCCCGAACGGCGTTGGTGGAAAGGTTGAATTCCTTGGCCAGTTCGCGAAGATAGGCACGGGTTCCGGGGTTCAAGAAAAAACGTACCAATAGCTTGATACGGGTTTTCGACGATATGAGGCCCGAGAAGAGATTGGTCATGGCGATGGTTTCCGTTTATGAGTAGTTATTCTACTCGTAACATATATGGGTTCTGTGTCAAGGGTTTTCTGGTGCATAGGGCTGACCGGCTGCCTGCGGCCGCCGCTTATAAGGGTGATATGGTTGGAAGAACCTGTACTGATCTGCGCCTAAGGACCCGGACAAACGAGAGCATGGTGTACGGACCGAGAATGAAGTGTGCATTCGAATGATCGGAAAAGAGCTGTCGAAAAAAACCGGGTCGATTTCTTGACCCGTTTCCCGTTCCATGTCGTCTCTCAGAGTTTCTATTTGCTCCCTGGAGGGTGTTTCTCGAAACAGCACGGCGGTGGATGTCCGGGTCTCTCTGCGGGGTTTCCGTCCGACGGTTGAGGACCCGAAAAGAAAGTCCAGTACGGATATAGCGGAGATCATTGAGATCTTCCCGAATTGCTCCAGGTTTGACCATCGATCTCTTTGGCAGACCGGCGCTTAACGGCGGGGCGGGGTTCAAACACGAATGTCGGCGTCAATATCGGCGACTTTCAGCCTATAATGTTTTCTTGTTGGTTTTGCGGTAATTGCAACGTATCCGCAACGTCATGGATGCGACGTTCCTTTTTGTCGCGGTTAAAAGATGGAACGATAAAAGGGTCTTCGTTTCAGTCCTGCTTAGTCCTGCTTTTCGCTTATGTCGTAACGAAGCTGGGCGACTTGTTCCGAAACCAGGCCTACCATAAAGACAACCACGGCCATGGTCATGAGCATTGCCGATGTTGGGCCGTATCGCCCATCCATGACCACGATTCGGAATATACCGTAACCCAGTCCAACGAGAAACATGACCGTGCTCACGGGAAGAAAGACACGCATGGGAGAAAAGAGCGTGGCGATCTTTATGATGATGAGGATAAACCTCGAACCGTCACTCACGAGCCTTATCTTGCTCTTACCCACCCGCCGGGATGCCTTTATGGGAACGTACGTGAGGCTGAAACCGGCCCGAACGACGGCCATGGTTATGGTGGTCGGATAGGAAAAGGTGTTGGGAAGGAGGGAGACGAATCGGCGGGCAACGTCACTCTTTATCGCCCGAAAACCGGAGGTCAGGTCTTCAATTTTTCTCTTACAGATATAGGAAGCGAAAACGTTATACAACCAATTGGCAAGATTACGGTGAACCTTGGATTCCGAAACGGCGTTACGTGCGCCGACGACCATGTCGTACCGGTCTGTCTTTTCGAGAAGCCTGGGAATGTCTTCCGGATCGTGCTGACCGTCGCCGTCCATTGTCACGAGCACGGCGCCCCGGGCGTTCCTGATACCCGTTTTTACGGCTGCGCCGTTGCCCATATTGTATGGATGGCGGATCACCCGCGCCCCGGCGAGCTCGGCCTTCACGGCGGTTTGATCGGTGGATCCGTCATCTACAACAATTATCTCGAAGGTCTTTTCATGTTTTTGCAGGACACGATGCACGTTGCCGACTACATCCCCTATTACCGCTTCTTCGCAAAAGGCTGGTATGATGACGCTGATATCAGGCATGAAGAAATCTTTCAGCGGTGTCGTGACACCCCGGCTCCTTCTTGGTTTTCGTAATGGAGTCCTTCTATGACTTCGGAAAGCGACAGGTCTTCATCAATCGTCACCATTTCTCCGTGATCCGCTTCCTCGCCTGTGGTCTGTGGAGGTTCGGCTACATGTCTCGCAACCGGGCGGATCGGCTCTCTTTCCTTCGGCTCCTGTCTAACCTCTGTAACGTGCGCTCGATCGTCCGTCAATGGTGAATGGTAGACGTTGTCCACTAGTTTCACGTCGCTCGATATATAGAAAGACTGCGAGTAGGGAACGAAGTGTTCACGGCTGTCTAAAAATTCCTGTTTATATCGTTCCGCGGTGAACATCCCTTCGCCTCGCGACATTTCAATGGCGCCGGCCAGCTGATTCAGCTTGTTTTCCCTGATCAAGTTCCGGAATGACGATGTTCCTAAGGCGATGGTCAACAGGGGGACCCTGAAACCGGCACGCTCGTAATGAATTAGTTGTTGTACAATTATCACTCTCAGTGTCAGTGAGAGCTGGTACCGTATTTCTGCCTGGAATTCCGGCGGCACCGCGTTGCAGAGCCTATAGATAGCCTCTTCGGGGCTTGACGCATGCATGGTTGCGATAACCAGGTGCCCCGATTCGGCGGCGTTCATCGTCAGGTGCATCGTTTCGGGGTCCCTCAGCTCGCCCACGATTATAACATCGGGATTCTCGCGCAAAACGTCCTGTAACCCCTGCGCGAAGGACGGCACGTGGTCGCCCAGCTCGCGTTGCTGAATGAAGGCTCTGTTTGATTGAAAGGCATATTCAATGGGATTTTCGATGGTAACTATGTGGCAGTCACGGTTTTTGTTCATATCGTTGATGACGGCCGCTATGGTGGATGTCTTTCCCACGCCCGTCGGTCCGCAGATCAAAACCAGTCCCGACGGATACTTGGGAATCTCGTGAAGAAATGGATGAAGATTTAAGGCCTCGACGGTCGGTACGATGCCGGGAAGCAACCTTATGGCCATGCTGATTCCCCGGAGGGTGGTGAATATGTTGACCCTCAGGCGGGCATTGGTCATGTTCACTGAAATGTCCACCGACTTGTTGTTACGCAATTTCTCCAGCTGCCAAGGAGAGAGTAACTTCCGAGTGAGATCGTCCACCTGCCGATGGCTCAATTTCATGTCGGGATGAAACCTGATTTTTCCATACCGCCTCGTAACTATGGGATGTTCGCCCGTTATATGTATGTCCGAGACGGAATCCCTTACGGCACCCGTTATAATTTCAGTAAAACGTTTCATGAGCCACCCCCTGGTATTAAATGACCTACATCCCCTTTCACCGGAACTCTTACCCTGACTCAAGAGTCATGGAATAGCACCCTGCAAATTCTCCGACTATCAGTCTTTCGCGCCGCTCCATTTCGGGCGAAATAGATTGCAATCACAAAGATCGTGTTGTCCTACCGCTCCCCTTAAAAACGAGGAAAGTATACATAACATTTATTCAAGATAGAGAAACATCTACGTGTGGGGGATCGGGGTTCACGTCATCGTCGGGAACACCTGAATGTATTTCGGATACTGAAACAAAAGTCGGCGTGTCGGAACAAGGTATGACCGTCGATTGGTTTGAAATGCTAAGACAACTTTTTTTATAAGTCAATAATTACTTCCAAGAATCCGGCGACAAAAATATTTCCGCAAAAAGAATTTTCAGGTACAATTATCATCATGGACGCGCTTGTCGGCGTCACCGACCCTTCAACTATAATTTAAAATAAGGGAGAAAACGGTTATGGACGTCAAGGAAAAAGCTGTACTGGAGATCATGAAAAAGGAAGGGACTCCCATGAGACCCGGTGACATAGCCAAAAAGACAGGCCTTGAAAAGGATGAGGTCTCGAAAATAATCAACAAGCTGAAAAAAGATGGAAAGGTGGATTCCCCTAAGCGATGTTTCTACACCCCGGTGTAGGGGAGTAGGAAAATCGGTTGCTGCAGGCCTTTTATGGTTTCAAACACGGGGGCTTCATGGGGCTCCTGCCGGTGGGGTCCAGGCGGATTCGAACGGTTGGAGCTGATTAAAGAAGATTGTTTAAAGGGATCGGGGAAGCAATTGAGGGGCAAAGTAAAGATTGGTGCCGAGGCCGGGAGTTGAACCCGGACAGGCATGAGCCCACTAGACCCTGAACCTAGCGCGTCTACCAATTCCGCCACCTCGGCACACTGTCGGCCTTCACAAGTAGATGCATTTTACGGAATGATTCAACCATGTCAAGCAAATTATATATCTACATGACCCCGGAGTGTTCCCGGGGACATTTATTTGCGAGGCAAAGGGCACGCGGCCCGAATGGCATTTCTCCGTACATCGTGTTTCTGCCATATTGAACATGTGATGATGAGTTGATATAAAAGAATGACATCGAAGGTGCAAAATCCGAGTTTATGAAAAACTTCATCATTTATCGATACCTTTGCAGGGAAATCACCTACCCTTTATTCCTGGTTCTCCTTGTTCTCACCTTTGTTCTTCTCATGGGGAGAATTCTTCAATTGATGGACCTCATGATCAACAAGGGGGTGGACGTCACTGTCATCGGACGTCTTATACTGTTTCTCATACCAAGTTTTCTGACGATCACCATTCCCATAGCCCTGATCATCGCCGTCTTGATAGGACTGGGAAGACTGTCCAGGGAAAATGAAATCATGGTCATGAAGTCCTCGGGGATAAGCCTGTATCAGCTTTCTCCCCCGATAGCCGTCTTGGCCGTGGTGTCCTTCGCGGCGACACTGCTTCTGCAGTGCTATTTCGCCCCCATGGTAAACAGCACCGGACGCAGACTCCTGGCCGATATAGGACGGAAGCAGGTAGGAGTCGGCCTTAAAGAACAGGTGTTTAACGACGATTTCCCGGGATTGGTTCTTTTTGCCAACCAGATATCCGTGGACGGCCGGTCAATGAGGGAAGTGTTTATTTCCGACAGCCGCATGGGACCTTCTCCAATAACCATCGTCGCCAAGAGGGGACAATGGTTCTCCAGTCCCGGTTCGAACAAGGTACTGCTTAGACTGGAAGAAGGCAGTACGCATACGGTTGGTGAAGATCGCGATACTTATCGAAAAATGGCCTTCGTAACCTACGATATCACCATAGACCTATCGTCATCCATTTCGGACGCGACGGCAACCAGAATGAAGGAACATTCCGAGATGACACCGCGGGAACTGCTGCAGGCGTTTCGGGCGGGAGCGGATCTCGCGGACAAGGAAAGAAACCTCCTGCTATTGGAACTGAACAAGCGTTTCGCGCTCCCGGTGACCTGCCTGGTGTTCGCCCTGCTCGCCCTTCCTCTGGGCATGGTAAAGCATAGAACGGCGAAATCGCGTGCCTTCGTAGTGGCGCTTTGCGTTGTTATCGTGTATTACGCGCTCCAGCTCGGCGGCGACGCACTTGGTGAAACGGGAAAGGTAAACCCCGTCATCGCGGCTTGGGCGCCCAACCTGGTTCTTGGAGTATCCGGATTGTGGCTTTTTGTAAGAACTGCTCGAGAAAAACCCTTGCTCGAAATGGATGAACTCACAGCCTCGGCGAAAACGATAGTTCGTCGAGCCGCCGACAGATTCCAGAAAATAAAGCGAAAACACGAGGGGTAGGATTGTCGATTCCATGAAACATTACAGTGACTCAAGATTTCTTTCCATACTTGATCGATATATAATAAAAGACTTCGTACTGCATTTTCTTCTCATCACCCTTTCTCTTGCGGCTCTCTACATCATCGTCGATTTTTTTCAACGGATCAGGATGTTCTTGAGCAACGACGCGACTGTCTACCACATGTTCTTATATTTTTTATACAGCACGCCCATGATCCTGGTGCAGATGATCCCCATCAGTGTCCTGTTGTCATCACTGATTACCTTTGGAATATTGTCTAAAAACTGTGAGCTGGTTGCCATGAAGGCCTCCGGTGTAAGCCTGTATCGAGTCTCCGTCGCCCCGATCTTCTTTTCGGTGCTCATCGCAGTGGCCGCCTTCTTGATAAGTGAGACCATCATGCCCCGAAGCAATCAGCTTGTCAAAAAAACCGTTTACATAGACATTCAAAACCGCCCACAAATGGGGGAATTCAAGCATCGTGAACTGTGGTACCGGGGACAAGCGGGCATTTATAATTTTTCACTTTTCGATCCAACAACCGTTACTCTCAAGGGGGTGAGGATAAACAACATAGACGGTGAAATGAATCTCGTTAGAAGCATAGACGCCGCGAAGGGTAGATGGAACGAAGAAAGCAAGGCATGGACTCTCTATGACGTACTTGTAGCCACATTCCCCGACAATGATTTCCCTGTGGTTGAAACCATGAAATCCTACACAGCGGATATCCCGGAAAAACCGGAAGATTTCCTGGTGGTTCAGAGAGAACCGAACGAGATGGGTTTCGCGGAACTGCGCAAGTATATCACAAAAATCCGGTCGGAAGGGTACGACGCAACCAGATACACGGTGGACATGCACGGAAAGGTGGCCTTTCCATTTGTGTGCATCATTATGGCGATAGTGGGAGTATGTTTCGCGTCCAGGTCCGAGCGCAGTGGTGGCATAGCCCAGGGAATAGGCGTCGGCATAATAACCGGCCTTTCGTACTGGCTTATATTCGCCTTTACAATATCACTGGGATATGCTGGGAGCCTTCCACCGCCGGTCGCGGCCTGGGCGGCCAATCTACTGTTTCTCGTAGCGGCGCTGCTCATGCTATCCCGCATGAGGACATGAACAATCAATTTACGGACATGGAAATCCCTTTTGCCCTATGTACCCATGTCCCATGAATTCAGGTACTTTTTCTGCTCTTCCGTGAGGCTGTCGATGGCGACACCCAGCGACCGCAACTTCAGGCGGGCTATCTCCCTGTCTATTTCCGTGGGAACGGAATAGACGACCCTTTCGAGATCCTTGGAGAACTCGGTCAGGTATTCCGCCGACAGCGCCTGGTTGGCAAAGCTCATGTCCATCACGCTTGAGGGATGACCTTCGGCGGCGGCCAAATTTATGAGCCTCCCCTCCGCCAGCAAATAGATATTCCTTCCGTCGGGAAGGCGATATTCGTCTATATGTTCACGTATTCGCCCGCCGTATTCGGCGGTCTCCTTAAGTCCATCGATGTCCAGCTCTACGTTGAAGTGACCCGAGTTACTGACTATCGCGCCGTCCTTCATCACCTGGAAATGTTCTTTGCGGATGACATTGATATTGCCCGTGAGGGTGCAGAAGAAGTCTCCTATCTCGGCCGCCTCCGCTATGGGCATGACTCTGTAACCGTCCATCACCGCTTCGAGGGCGCGAATCGGATCGATCTCGGTTACGATGACGTCAGCCCCCATGCCCTTGGCCCTCATAGCCACGCCCCGCGAGCACCAACCATAACCGCATACCACGAACACCGAGCCCGCCAGTAGGCGGTTCGTGGCACGAACAATGCCGTCGATGGTACTTTGGCCCGTGCCGTACCGGTTGTCGAACAGGTGCTTCGTATCGGCATCGTTGACGGCGATCATGGGAAACTGCAGAACTCCGTCGGCGGCCATGGCCCGGAGCCTTATTACACCGGTTGTGGTTTCTTCCGTTCCGCCGATGATTCCCGGAATCAATTCCTTGCGTTCCGAATGGACCATCGTCACAAGGTCCGCGCCGTCATCCATCGTAATGTTCGGCTTCGTGTCCAGGACCGAGCTTATGTGGCCGTAGTACGTATCTCTATCTTCTCCACGGATCGCGAAAACGGGGATTCCGCTGTACTTGACCAGGTATGCGGCTACATGATCCTGGGTGCTGAGCGGATTGGACGCGCAAAGGGCGATTTCCGCGCCTCCCGCTTTCAGTGTATCCATAAGGCTTGCCGTTTCCGTGGTCACGTGCAGACAAGCTCCGACCCGAACTCCCTTGAGCGGTTTTTCTCTCTCAAATCGCTCCTTTATGCTGTTCAATACGGGCATGCTCTTGTTGGCCCAATCCACACTGGATTTTCCCCTATCCGCAAGCCCCATATCCGCTATGTGATATTTCATGATGCCTGCTTTCCCGCCTCAGCCTTCAAAACATCCACCATATCCGTCTTTTCCCAATTATAGTCATCCAGGAAGAGGTTGACAGCCATTTTTCTATACACCTCCCCGTTGAGAAGATCGAATTTTTCGATCATGCCCCTGGGGGTAAAATCAAAAACCTTTTCCACAATGGCCGAAAGCCGATCGTCGGGCATCACGCCTGTGCCGAAGGTATTCACATAGACTGACATGGGGTGAGGCACCCCTATGGCATAGGCCAGTTGGAGGGATACTTTTTTCGCCAGGCCCGCTGCCACGATATTCTTGGCGGCGTGACGCGACCCGAATACGGCGGAGCAGTCGACCTTTTCCGGCGTCTTGTTTACTATGGCGCCTCCGCCCAATTGGGCCCCCGGATAGGCCCCGTAGAGCTGGCAAACCAGTTTCCGTCCCGTTACGCCTGAATCCGCCGCGCTGCAGGAGTGAACCGCTTGCCACTCGCCTGTGGGATTAAAAAGAAATTCCGTTTTCTTGTCCACCCAATCAGCAAGACATTCAAAGGCTATCTTCCAGGCCGCGCCCTCTATTTCACCCCGTTCGGTTACGTGCCTGTAATCTATGGCGTTGGACATAAGCACCTTGGCGACCCGCTTCGGCTTCCCCGCGGCGTCGTACTCAACTGTGACCTGTCCCTTCCCGTCGGGCGCAAAGACAGGATCCTTGCAGTTTTCGAAGGCTCGCATCAATCTGTTGACGAGAACGAATGTCAGGGGGAGAAGTTCGGGGGTTTCGTCGATGGCAAAGCCGTACATGATTCCCTGGTCCCCGGCTCCGATCTCCTTGAACTTGCTCAGTTCCGCCCTTGTCCCCAGGTTGATGTCCGGAGACTGGGGGATGATGGCATTCAAAACACCCATGGAATGGCCGTTTAGACCGACGGCCGCGTCCGTGTAGCCCAGTGACAGGACGCTTTGGCGCACTGATTTTTCAATGTCCACGTAGATTCTCGTGGCCACTTCCCCGCCGATGATGCAAAATCCTTTGCCGAGGAATACCTCCAGGCCGCAATGGGGCATGGTGTCGACATCCATGCCGATCTTGTGTTCTTCTTCCAGTATTCTCGCTATCAGGTGAGCCGTGATCGTGTCCGACACGACATCTGGATGGCCTACCTTTACAGCTTCAGAGGTTATCAACATGACTTTTCTTCTCCTCTTCAATGAGTTTTTTTATTTCTTGGGGCGTGTAAATGCCTCCCGATACGATCAGTGCGAAAGCCTCGTCCACCGACATATCGAGACTGATCACTTCTTCTTGTGGCACCATAACCAAGAATCCCGAGGTCGGGTTCGGCGTCGTCGGCACAAAAACGTTAATCAAATGCGACGTGGTTTTTTCCTGCAATTCACCCTGGGCGGTCCCCGTAACAAAACAAATGCAGTACAAACCCTTCCGCGGATATTCCATGAGCACAACTCTCTGGAAGTTACCGCTGTTTTCACTGAAAATGGCGTGTGTCAATTGCTTCGACGCCACGTAAATGGTGCGGACAACGGGAATCTTGTCCAGCACCCGCTCTCCCCATGCTACAAGCTTTTTTCCTAAGTAGCTTCTTACCAGGAGGCCCACGGCGAATATGACAAGGATCAATACTATTAAATCGGCAACAGCCGCCGGCAGGGGGAGCCATTTTTCCATCTTGTAGGGTAACGGTACGATCTTGGTGATACCTCCCAGCAGGCGAACCAGAAAAAAAAGAATATAGACCGTCACGCCTATGGGAATGATCGCCGCAAGTCCCGTAAGGAACAACCGCTTTATTCTCTTTTTCATGACCCCTTTCGCCCGCCTTTCTCAAGGGAAAAGCTTGCATTGAAGGTTGGTTTCATATCAAAATCAGCAACCCATTTCAACACACAAAAAAGGGGCGCACCTTCCTGTCCGCCCCTTTCGACACGCCTCACCTATTCAATTGTCACTTCGCTTCACGGACAACCCGGTTGTTCTCGTCCAGCAAGAGACCCTTGACGGCCCAGTTTTCGGCCTCGCTGTCTTCAACCCGGACATAGCTGGCTATGATAATCTTGTCGCCCTTCTGGACTTTACGCGCAGCGGCGCCGTTAAGACATATCACCCCGGAACCGCGCTCCCCCTCGATTACATAGGTGGTAAACCGTTCGCCGTTATCTATGTCATATATGTCAAC
>JAHDRK010000028.1 GCA_018433345.1 Syntrophobacterales bacterium
ACATTTTCTTCAAATATACAACCCTACACCGGCAGATAGACCAACTTCTTGGTCTCGAAGAAAGGTTCGGGGAAGTAGCTGCTGAGGGAGAACACCTCCGCCTTGTTCTTGAACGGGGACAGCTCGGAGGCCAGATTACCGCCCTTAAGGCAGATAATCCCGTTGGGGAGTGCATTTCTCTGTTCGGAGGAGATGTTTTTCCGCACGATCTTCTCCAGATCGGGCAACGGCATGACGGCGCGACTCACTACAAAGTCGAATTTCCGCTTCTCGTCTTCCATACGCGAATGGATGAAGTCCACATTTTCCAGGCCGATGGCTTGAGAAACCTCCCGGGCTACCTTTACCTTCTTCCCGATGCTGTCCAGCAGCAGAAAGCGGACCTCAGGGAAAAACACGGCCAGCGGCACACCGGGAAACCCACCGCCGGTCCCTACGTCGATGACGGACGTACCGGGTTGAAAACGGATGAACCGGGCAATGGCAAGCGAATGCAGTACATGGTGGAGGTAAAGATTATCGATATCCTTACGCGAAATGACGTTTATCCGGGAGTTCCAGTCGGAATACAAATCAAAAAGGGCGTCGAACTGCTCTTTCTGCTTCGCGGAAAGCGAGGGGAAATATGTATCGATGACACTCACTTCAGCCGGGCTAATTTTGAGACAACGGAATTCTCGCGCAACAGGGATCGGACGGCCGTATACGGGATAAAAACCTCGGGTACCTGAAGCTGGTAAGCCGAGTACTCTCCCTTATTGAACGTGTAAGTTATTCCTTTATCGTTAATGAGAAAATTCTTGTTCGGAACGATCTCGTCAATACCGAAAAAGCCCAGGTCTTCCAGCTCCTGGACGGACTTTACGCCGTGTGCTTCCAGCAAAGAGCTTTGAAGGATCGGACGCAATGCCAGGTCGTAACCGGCGGAGAAAATGTCGCCTTCGGCCATCAGCTCGCCGCTCGACAAGTCGAGCACGTAGTTTCTAACGGTTTCGTACGACATGCGGCCACCCTTGTTATTTACCTGTCTCACCTGAAACGAGATAATGCCAAACTGGTTGTACACGATGGAATCGGAAAGGTTCTCGTAATAGGAGTAGAACACCTCGGGGAGATAATCGAGCTCTTCATCGGTGACGTACAGGCCTTCTGCAGTGTCGCCGGCATGCTCGTCGTGCAAGGGTTTGTTGACCTTATAGATCTCCGCATCATTGCGGTAGTTCGCGATATAATTCCGGGCGTACCTGTCAACGGCTTCCTGAACGGACAAGCTGTCGTAGCTGGGGCCGATCACCGTCCTTAGAAAAACACGTCTGGCTGCCCGGGCGTCGAAATTCGAAATTCTTTCCGGATAAACAAAGGTCAGTTTCAGGTTACACGAGGGATTTTCCGGATTATCATCCAGAAAGTATTTCTTTTCTATGTTTATCGTATCAAACTCTATCCCGTTGTCTGCCTTGAACAAACTTCTCTTGTCCTGGTTGCAGGAGGAGAAGAGTGAAGAGAGCAGAACCGCCACAAGGAATGAAAACACGAATACTTTTCGTCTCATCTGTTAAAAAATATGTATGCAAATATACACATTTTATTTTTCATACCTGCCCTGATACGGTTAAAATAAAAGGGAACAACCTTTTTTTGATTGTTCCCCTTCTTAAATGACACCGGACACAGAATTTTTAATAGGCGTGCCCGTCCTTGTTCAAGTCTTCGAGTTTCAGCTTCTTCCCTTCCAGCGCCCTCCAGGCATAAACGATGTAGGCAAACACAAAAGGAACGAGCAACGAAACAATTGACATGGCCGTCAACGTGAACTCGCTGGAGGATGAATTTTGTACGGTAAGCGAGCTTTGCAGGTTGGTATACGACGGATAATATGCCGTATGGTTGTAGCCGGCCACAAGCAGCAGCATGGTTACCGCCACCACTGTGCCAGCCCCGGCAAACCAGATTCCCTTATTGAACGATTTGTTGGCCACCGTACCGAAAATTCCCCACAGAACCGACACGACACCCAACAGGAAAAGAACAAGCACCACCGGCATCTGGATGAAGTTGTTCAGGTACTTGTAGGGTTCCATATATACCTCCTGCGTATCCGGATTAACAGCATAGCCGTCGGAAACCAGCGTCCAGATGAGAAAAGCCAGGAAGAATACCACAAACGGCACACCGTTGTACAGCGTGTATTTTCTCGATCTCTTGTGTAACACGTCGTGATCAAGCCTGTTCACAAAAAACAGGCTCGCCATCGTCCTTGCGAGAAAAAGAACGGCCAGCCCCAGGCACCAGTTCCTCAGGTTCCCCAGCGCTTCGAGGCCGTGAAGCGGATTGTCCCACCCGCTCATCACATTCCCGGCAGTTCCAAAGCTCACCAGATTCACCTTGTTGATGGTAAACTACGATCCGGTGAAGAACGTGGCAACGGCAACACCCAGCACGAAAGTACCGATTATCCCGTTGAATAACAGGAACGACCGATACGTCTTCGGCCCGAACACATTACCCGGCTTCGATTGAAATTCATAGGATACGGCCTGCACCACAAAAGAGAACAAAAGCAACATCCATACCCAGTATGCCCCGCCGAAGCTGGTGGCGTAAAACAACGGGAACGATGCAAAGAACGCGCCACCGAACGTGACCAGTGTGGTAAAGGTGTACTCCCATTTGCGGCCCAGGGCATTTATAACCAGTTTCTTTTCATCTTCCGTCTTCGAGATCGAATTGATCATCGACTGTCCACCCTGCACAAAAAGAAGAAAGACCAACAATCCTCCCAGCAGCGATATTATAAACCACCAGTAATTCTGTAGAAATTCGTAAGTTATCATAATTTGCTTGAGTTTTTAAAGTGTATAAATTATTCTGTGAAAGATTAGAAATCA
>JAHDRK010000094.1 GCA_018433345.1 Syntrophobacterales bacterium
GCTGACGTCGGCGGTAACCCTCACGGTTTTCAGCCTTCTCATGGCCCTTTCATTTGTTTCCATGGGCGCAATCGATGTAGGTTTTACCGAGGCCGTCGTGGGTGCAGGTATAACCGGTCTTTTTATAATCATAGCGATTTACAAGACCTCGTGGCGAAGCATCGAACGCTTCGAATCACGTTTCAAGATAGGGAGGGTTTTGGCCTTGGCCGCCTTTGGAGCGTTGCTCATATACGGATCGACCGGTCTCCCCGATAGGGGTGATCCCAACGCGCCGTTGCATTCGCATCCAAGCATGGCGGGCACTGTAAACGCGGCAACGTACTACATTCAGAACGCCTATAAAGATGCGAAGACGCCGAACATGGTAACGGTCATATTGGCTGACTACCGTGGTTACGATACGCTGGGCGAAGAGGTTGTGATCCTGGCGGCGGGTCTGATTTGTTTTTTACTGTTAAGAACGACGAGGGAACGACGTGAAGGAGAGAGACGAAAGTCCGATCGTGTTGATAGTCAGTAGAGCTCTTAGTCCTTTTATAATGCTCTTTGGCGCATACGTGATCGCCCACGGTCACTACAGTCCGGGTGGTGGATTCCAGGGAGGATCAATGTTGGCAGCGAGTATATTGCTCATACGCCTGGCGGTGGGAAGCAGGATATCGGAGCTCCACTTTAAAAGAAGCTGGGGAACCCCTCTTGGAGTGGCGGGCGTCTCCATCTTTTTCGGCGTAGGATTGGTCGCCATGATCTTAGGCGGGGAACTTTTGAATTACGATTATTTTTTTATACCCGGAGTAACCGGCCCGATGCTGCGTTCGCTCAGCATCCTCATAATCGAGATCGGCGTAGGACTCGCGGTAATGGGGATTCTTGTCTCTATTTACGATGACCTGCTTGAAGAAGACGAAAGGAGGGAAGACCTGTAGCATGGAATTTTTCCTCGGCCATTATGCCTATTGGTTCATCATCACTCTCCTCTGCATCGGTCTCTATACCGTCCTCTTCAAGAGAAATCTGTTGAAGCAAGTGATAGGTCTCAGCATATTTCAGAGCTCCATAATTCTGTTTTGGGTGGCCTGCGCCGTCAAGTGGAATGCCACCGTTCCCATTTACGATCATGCATATCCAGTGGAGCAGACGTCCCTGTACATAAACCCCCTGCCCCACACGCTGATGCTTACGGCCATCGTCGTGGGAGTGGCGACGCTTGGAGTGGCCTTCGCCCTTCTGATCATAATTTACAAAAACTACAAGACGCTCGATGAAGTAGAGCTGATCGAAGAAATGAAAAAATGGTAAATAACGCTCCCGCACTCATACCGGTCATATACTTGACGACGTGCATGCTGATCGCCTTGACGCGATTGCGACGCCGCCGGTATGCACACCCCATGGCGCTTACAGCGGCCGTGCTGTCGTCCGTCGTCGCCCTGGGAATGTTGTACCATGTAATCCGTTTTGGGTCGTTCCACTACCATTTCGGCGGTTGGCCGCCCCCCATAGGAATCGAATACGTTGTCGACCCCCTTTCGGCCTTTGTGGCACTGGTTATCAACGTCGTAACCTCGTTGGTACTTGTCCATTCCCTGAACGTCAACAAGGTTGAACTGGGCAAAAAAGTCGTCCCCTATTACTCCGTCGTTATGCTCTTCTTGCTGGGTCTCAACGGCATCGTGCTCACGGGAGACTTCTTCAACCTTTTCGTCTTTCTTGAAATTTCGTCCCTGGCCTCTTACGCGTTGATTGCCGTGGGGGAACGGGGTTCGGCCTTGGCCGCCTTTCGCTACTTGATCATGGGCACCGTGGGCGCCTCGTTTTACCTGCTGGGTCTTGCATTTCTTCACATGATAACAGGATCCCTCAACATGGCGGACATCGCCCTGATAATTCCCCATCTCAAAATCGGCGAGAATCCCGCCCTGCACATCGGCCTTGTCCTAATGGTCGTCGGTATATGCATAAAGATGGCCATATTCCCCCTTCATGGTTGGCTGCCGGACTCCTATACGCTGGCACCGTCGGCATCCTCGTCGCTAATCGCACCCATAGGCACAAAGGTCTCCTCCTATGTCCTTATCAGAATGCTTTTCTTCGTCTACGGAGCCGATCTGGTAAGCCGCGAGATTCCGGTTTCCACGGTTCTGGCATGGCTTTCGGCTGCCGGTATCATTTACGGCTCGGTGCTTGCCATCGCCCAGACCGAGTTGAAGCGCATGCTCGCATACAGCAGCGTAGCCCAAGTCGGTTACATAGGACTTGGTATAAGCATGGCCAATCCCCTGGGATTTATCGGGGCTGTTTTACATATTTTAAATCACGCGGTCATGAAGAGCTGTCTCTTTCTAGTGGCCGGAACACTCAGACAGCGTATGGGACATTCAGATATTTCGCGCTTCGATGATTCATATCGTGTCAAGCTGCCATGGACCATGGCAGCCTTTACCGCGGCCGCCGTTTCCATGGTCGGGCTTCCTCCGTTGGCGGGTTTCTTCAGTAAATGGTATCTGGCACTTGCTGTTATCGAAAATTCTCAATGGGTGCTGCTCGCGGTAATTCTGTTGAGCAGCCTTTTGAACGCAGCTTATTTCTTCAGGATAATTGAAAAGGTATACATGCGTTCTCCATCCGCCGGTGGTCTCGCAGAGCAAGAGGAAGTGAGGCTCGGAAGCGGGGAACCCGGACCAACCATGCTTTTGCCGGTGCTCATTCTGGGCACGGCCTTGCTATTGCTTGGTCTCTTTAATGCGGTGATCGTCAACGTGTTCATCAAGCCGATGATTCCCTTGGGAATGTGACAATGAACGAACTGGATTACATTTCATATACCCCTCTTCTTGCTGTACTCGTTTCCCTCGCGGCGGTGCCGCTTATCCTGCTCAGTTCGAGCAGGCCTAACCTTAGGGAAACCTGGACCGTTCTGGCGGCTGCAATCAAGTTCCTCCTCGTTCTTTCCTTGCTTCCGGGCGCCCTGGAAGGAAAAAGCGCGGTACTCCACCTGCTGGAAATATCTCCCGGGGTAGACCTCGCCCTACGGGCCGATCCTTTCGGCGTATTCTTCGCCATGGTATCCTCCGGGCTCTGGATATTCACCTCGTTTTATTCCATCGGATATGTCCGTGGAAATAATGAGCACAAGCAGACGCGCTATTTCGCGAGTTTTGCCCTGTGTCTGTCGGCTACTATGGGCATCGCCTTTTCGGCGAACCTGCTGACCTTTATCGTTTTTTATGAAATACTGACCATCGCAACATATCCCCTGGTCATTCACAAGGAAACCCAGGAGGCTATCAGTGGTGGCAGGCAATACCTGCTCTATACGTTGAGCGCCGGGCTACTTCTTATAGCGGCAACGGCGTGGACCTATCAGTTGACCGGAACAATGGATTTCAAGGCAGGAGGACTGTTCAGCGGAACTATCCTGCCTACCGCTTCGATGACGGTTCTATTCTTGTTGTTTCTCGGCGGGGTCGGCGTCAAGGCGGGCATCATGCCTCTGCATAGTTGGCTCCCCACGGCAATGGTTGCTCCCACTCCGGTCAGCGCCCTCCTCCACGCAGTGGCGGTGGTGAAATCCGGTGTCTTCGGTGTCATCCGCGTTGTGGGATTCGTATTCGGTCCCGAAGTCATGGCCGCTTACGGATTGAACGTCATACTGGCGGCCTTCGCCGGCGCCACGATCATACTAGCGTCTCTCATCGCATTCAAACAGGACAATCTCAAGCGACGACTGGCCTATTCAACTGTCGGCCACCTCTCTTATATCGTGTTGGGCGCGGCTCTTCTTTCCCCCTCGGGGTTTATCGGCGGCATGATGCACATCGCCACGCATGCCACAATGAAAATCACTCTATTTTTCTGCGCCGGTGCAATTTATGTAAATCTACACAGGGAAAATATCAGCCAACTGGACGGCATCGGAAAGATCATGCCCTGGACGATGGGTGCCTTCGTCGTAGGTTCGCTTGGGTTGGCCGGTGTACCCCCGGTCAACGGTTTTGTGAGTAAGTGGTTTTTGGGGCTGGGGGCCCTCGAAGCGGATCGACTCCTTGTGCTCGGCATATTCGTGTTAAGCGGTCTTCTTAAC
>JAHDRK010000049.1 GCA_018433345.1 Syntrophobacterales bacterium
GCCATGATTCCGCTGTCAGGGTAAAAATGGGCCTTGTCGAATCCGCAGACGGAAATCGTGAAGGCATCGATCTCCCCTTGACTTGCTTGTGTTTTCGTGATGCCGGTGGCTCCCACTGCGTAATCGAACACCTTGCACGCGAAGGTGCCTTGGACACCGGGAAACTCCGAGGGAATACCACAGATATTGTCGGCGACCACTCGGCCGTGCTTGTTGGCGGTGGAGCCCATAGGCATATAGCATGATTTGCCCGTAACCAAGTGTTTGTTTTCCACAAGGTCTCCGCCGGCATAAATGTTAGGATCGCTGGTTTGCATGTAAGCGTTGACTCTGAGAGCGCCTGTTTCCCCCAGATCGAGGCCGGCCGTTCCGGCGATTTCCGTGTTCGGCTTGAGCCCCGTGGCAAGAACCACAAGGTCTGCGGAATACTCGTTCTTTTTGGTTATTACCTTGTAGACTTTTCCGTTTTTTTCTTCGAAGGAAAGGATCTCGCAGTTGAGTTCGTAAGTGACGGCGTTGTCGAAGAAATGTTCCTGGATGACCGCCGAGATTTCAAAGTCGAGCATCCCTGGGAAAAGACCACCTTCGCGTTCGAGTAAAGTCACATCCCATTTCCTCGACCTCAAGGCCTCAGCCGCCTCCACTCCAATAAAACCTCCGCCGACTATCACGGCGGAACCAGCTTCCTTGTCATTTAATTCCCTGTCGATGGCTTGGGCATCTTCCAGGCGGGTCAGGTGATACACGCCCTTCAGATTCGCCCCTGGTATGGGGGGTGTGCGGGGCAAGGCGCCTGTTGCAAGAACCAGAATGTCGTAATCAAAGGAGAGAGATTCTCCGGTCTCGATATTCACGGCCTCGATAATTCGGGCTTCTCTGTCGATGCCGAGGACGCGGACGCCGGTGTGAACCGTAATATTCTTCGTGTCTTTGAAATACTGCTCGTCGCGGATTCCACCGTAAGCCGTCTTCATCAGTTCTTCCATGTCGCGGATTTTTCCGCCAAGGTAATACGGCATGCCGCAAGCGGAATAAGATATGTATCTGCCCTGGTCAAGAATGATTACGTCGTAATCGGGGCGAAGTTTTTTGACACGGGAAGCGGCTTTTGCTCCGCAGGCGGAAGCTCCCACAACTAAAATTCTTTTTTTAAAATCCATGTCGACTTTTTAACATTCCAGGTCCGCGGTATTGCCGGCAGTATCGAGACTGAGGCGAACCGCCGCAAAAATCTTGTAAAACGCTGTCAATATTAAAAAACCCAATGCCCACACGCCCATGGTGATGGCGATTTCCGCGCCCGTGGGTACATATTCCGAGATGTTTCCCAAGGGCGATGGAATGAAACCGGGGACTACCAATCCAAGTCCTTTCTCTGTCCAGAACGATACAAACACGGCGATACAGGCCGCGGCCAACCAATCAGACTTCATGCGGGCGGCCGGGATGATCAATATAACCAAGGCCGTGAAGGCGAGGATCGCTGAAGTCCACATCCAGGGGACAAGGTTGGTATGACCGTTCAAGCCTGCGAACAAGTAGACAAAGGGTTCTTTGTGCTCGGGCAGACCGCTGTAAAAGACCGTAAAGAGTTCCACAAGAACGAAAAATATGCTCACTGCAAGTGCGTAGGCCACTATTTTAGCAAGGGCCTGGATGGCCTTTTCACCTGCGTCGAAACGCCCCCAGCGCCTCAAGATCAGGCAGACTATTATCAGCAATGCCGGCCCGGATGCGAAGGCGGAGGCCAGAAACCTGGGTGCCATGATAGCGGTCAGCCAGAAACCCCGGCCAGGAAGTCCCGAGTAGATGAAGGCGGTTACCGTATGGATGCTGATGGCCCAGGGAATAGACAAGTAAATCAAAGGCTTGATCCATCGGGGCGGGGGTATCTCGTTGCGCGTGCAGGAAAGGATTACCCAGCCGGTAACGATGTTGATCAGCAGGTAACCGGTCAGGACTACCATGTCCCAGAAAAGAACGGATTTTGGATTCGGATGCAGCAACACATTCATGACGCGGGAAGGTCGGCCGAGATCTACGAAAACAAAGAGGATACACATGATCACGGCGGATACGGCCAGGAACTCGCCAAGGACCGTGATCCTGCCGAATGCCTTGTAGTCGTGGAGATAATAGGGCAAAACCAACATGACCGCAGAGGCGGCGATACCGACCAAAAACGTGAACTGCGCTATGTAAAGCCCCCAGGAGATGTCACGGCTCATGCCCGTGATGCCCAAGCCGTAATCCAACTGCCGCATGTAAAAGAAGAAACCGATAATGAAAAGGGTGAACAAAAGGGTAATCCAAATCCAATATCCGCGGCTGCCGCTCAAAGCTTTTTCCAACATCGGTGTGTTATCCTCATAACAAGTAGTAAATCTGCGGACCGGCGCCAAGATGCGATCGCCTGCGCAGGCTGAAACGTTTCTCCAAAATCAGCCGGATTTCAGAGAGGGGATCTTCCACGTCGCCGAAAACCAGCGCTTTTTGCGTACAGGCTTCCACGCAGGCGGGAAGCAGACCTTTGGAGAGGCGCTCTTCACAGAAATTGCACTTTTCAACGACTCCCTTGGCGCGCGTTGGAAAGTTCTTGTTCAGCTCGGAGATATGGGAGCGGGCATCGCGGTAGTTCATGCTGCGTGCGCCGTAAGGGCAGGCTGCCATGCAGAACCGGCACCCTATGCAGCGATGGTAATCCATCATAACGATACCGTCCGCTCTTTGAAACGTGGCTCCGGTGGGACAAACCCGCACGCAGGGGGGATTTTCGCAGTGATTGCACATAACGGGTGGTTGCAGATCCGTCAAGATGTGAGCGGAATATCCATGTTGTTCATTTGGAAAAACATCGGCAAAGTTCTCCCGCCAGATCCATTTGATTTCATCCTTGGGATTGCCGAAGTCAGGAACGTTATGCAGTGCGTGGCAGGCCACCATGCAATCCCGGCAATCCGCCGGGCATTTCGCGGCGTCCACCGCCATGGCCCACCTTTTTGCGGTCAGGGGTTGGGGGTAGGAGCTTTTCAGGAATTGCGGAGCACCGACACGAAATGTGTTTTCTTTCGCCCCGACGGGGCTGAAAATTCCCGGGAAAACCAACGTCAAGAGGGTAACCCCTGCCGTTTTTAAAAAGTCTCGGCGGCCAGTGGTCATTTTTTCACCTCTCCAGGAATAATGTGGCAATCATAACAGGTTGGCGCCACTCCCACGTAGTTGTGGCAGCGATCGCAAAACCTCTCCTTGTTGCTGTGGCACCCCAGGCAGCTGCCGGTGAGACTTTTTTCAAAAACACGGCCGTCACCCGCCGTGTACAATCGTTCGCCTTCCCTGACAGCTTCGTCGCGCCAGGCCTTTAAAAGTTTCATGTGTTTGGTTCTCATGAACGCGGTGTCTTCGATACATTTCTTTTCCGTCAATAGGCTGATTTCTGGAGTGTCCAGGTCCAGCGCGGGGGGGACGGGCGATTCTCCCTTGCCGTACCAGAAGGGGAAGGTAACTCCGATTATAAAGATTGCGATCCCCAGTGAAATGATTCGCCATTTGTTTTGTTTCATTTTCTAGACGTCCTGTTCCGTTTTAACAGCCTTCCAGTGGTTCACCCCGCAGATCCGTCGTTCTTTCATTTTCTCCCTTCATTACCAAGGCATTGCCCAACAATTCGTGAACGCCCATCACATTCACGCCGGGCACCCAGTAATCCATGAGGGTAGTCAGGGTCGCCCGGTCGATGGCGCAGATGCAACCCAGACGGTTCACGCCGTGTTTTTTCACGACGTCCCGGACGGCCATGGCCCGCGGCATGCCGCCCCGCATGCGCATTTCTATGTTTTCATCATTGCCCAAACCTGCGCCGGCTCCGCAGCAGAAGGTCTTTTCCCGGATTGTGTCCTCGGCCATCTCGTAAAAATTATTGCACGTGTTGCGAATAATATATCGCGGTTCTTCAAAGAGGCCCATGGCCCGGGCCGGATTGCACGAATCGTGGAATGTCAGTTTAATGTGATCATTGCGCCGCGGATCGAGATTTAGTTTGCCGTTGCGTATCAGGTCAGCCGTAAACTCGGTGATATGTACCATTTTCGTTGAACGCGCGTTTTCAAAAAGCGTTCCGGTGATGGGAGAGACCGGTTCTTCCAGGAAATCGGCAGGTCCATTCATGGTGTCCATGTATTGATGTACCACCCGCCACATGTGGCCGCATTCGCCGCCCAAGATCCACCTTACACCGAGACGCCTAGGCTCCGCGTAAATTTTGTAGTTGATGCTCTTCATCAAATCATGGGAGGCGAAAAGTCCGAAATTGCCTCCCTCGGAGGCGTAGGTGCTGAAAGTGTAATCAAGCCCGATTTCATGAAAAAGCATCAGGTAGCCCATGCAGGTGTATGTTCCCGGATCGGCGAAATAGTCGCCCGACGGAGCTACGAACAGGATATCCGCACCTTTCTTGTTGATGGGCACATTCACCTTTACGCCCGTGCGGTCGAAAATGTCCTCCGCCAGAAATTCAAGCATGTCCTTGATGCCGCCGGGCTGAATGCCCAAGTGGTTGCCCGTGCGGTAACAGTTGGCCACCGGCTCGATTACCCAATTGATGTTGCAACCAACCAAATTAAGTAGCTCTCGGCCTATCATGGTGATTTCCGCCTGGTCGATTCCATAGGGGCAGAAAACTGAACAGCGGCGGCATTCTGTGCACTGGTAGAAATAATAAAACCATTCTTTGAGGACGTCGATGGTCAAATCCCGAGCGCCTGCGAGTGCACCGAAACAGCGCCCCACGGTTGTAAAATAACGGCGGTACACTGAACGAATCAGCTCAGCGCGCAGGACGGGCATGTTTTTAGGATCGCCTGTGCCGATGTAGAAATGGCACTTGTCAGCGCAGGCTCCACAGCGCACGCAGATGTCCATGAAAAGGCGGAAAGAGCGGTATTTTTCCAGGCGCTCTTTCATGCCGTCAATAATGATCTGACGCCAATTATCAGGCAGTTTCCAGTCCTCATCGGAGGGCTGCCACTGCCTGGGATTGGGAAGGCCGAGATAACTAAGGTTTTTGGGGGCGGCGGCATAGCTCCATGTTCCCGGACGGAAAACCGTCGGCGTGTCCATCCAGGCGGTCTTCGGCGTTTCGTAACTGATCCGGATGAGTTCATCGGGTTGAGAAATTTTAAGCGACGACATGATTAATCCTGTTTATCTTTCTCTGCTTCTCCCGGTCCTGTTGATTCTACGGGAATGCCCGCTTCAATCATCTGTTCCCGGAATTCTTCCTCGTATTCTTTGTAGGTGCGCACCCTTACCGGGGCATTCCATGGGTTGACGTGCCGCCGCGCGCGGTTGTTGTTGGCCATGTTGCGCGTGGGGCTTAAAAAGATGCCGCCCATGTGCATCAGTTTGCTGAAAGGCAGCCAGGCGATCAGCACCATAACGAAACATAGATGCATGTAAAACAAAATCCCGGTTTTCCCGGGAACGACGGGGGTAAAAGTCACCCACCCCATGGTCATGGTTTTGATTTCATTTAGATCTACGGGAAAGAAGTGACGCATCGAGATGCCGGTTACAGCGACGGAGGCTATTAAAAGCAGGGCGAAATAATCGGTAAACAACGAAAGGTAGCGCAATTGCGGGACCAGCACCCGCCTCATGAAAAGAAAGATCAATCCCGCGACGAGGGCCGTATCGGTCATGTACAGTGTGGGAATGCCTATTTCCAGAAATCCGTCCAGGCTGGAAAGCGCGCCGACGAAAGGAACGACCGGTTCGGTGAAGAAGCGCAGATGTCGTAATATAACGAGCAAAAGTGAGACATGGAACATTAAGCCGAAAAACCACAACCACTTAGAGCTGCCGTATACTGGTCGCCCGTTTACCAGCTCCGCCTTTGAATTTCTAAAGAGGGAACGGAAAAGGAAGATCTCTCCCGCCATTCTGCCGATGACACCCAAATTTCCAAAGGGGCATTCGAGGGGGTTGGCTTTTATCCATGGCAGGCTTTTTTCCTGGCCGCAGGTCGTGGGAATGCGGAAGGGAACGGGAGATATAGCCCAACGGATGATGCGGTAAACAAAACCGATCAGAAAAACCGCAAAAACAATGTACGCTACAACCATGGTCAGAACAATGCCTGCTGTCTTGCTGGCAGCTATCGCCGCCGCCAGCATGGCGATCGCTGCAATTGCCAGGAAGGATGTTAAAATGGTTATGCGCTGTTTCACTTCTTGCACCAGTTTTCATTCCCATGAAGGTTTGTCGCCGAAATTGATAATGGGTTTTTTCATGCCGGCCAGTGCATTGACGGTCAATTCCACCAGTCCGCCGTAATACAGCCGGCTGCGTTCTTCCGCACGGTAGTAATGTATGATGTCACGTATGGTGCCCTTGCAGTTGGAGCAGGGAGCGCAGACATACTTGGGCGTCTCCGGGGACTCGTTTTCGAAAGCCTTGAGAATCTGCAAAAATTTTTTCCGCGAGCTGACGAGGTTGCGCCACTCGGCAAAGTTATACCTGGACATAATGGCAAAACCGGATCCCCCCCCGCAGCAGTAATTATCCACGCCGTGCGGCGTCATTTCCCGAAAGCGCGGAGCGAGTTTTTTCAAGATTCTTCTTTGCGGTTCCACGATTCCCATCGAACGGACGACATTACAGGGGTCATGCAGCGTAACGGGGAAATCGTTTTTTTGTGGATCGAATTTCAACTTTCCGCTCATCACAATATTTTCCAGTGTCACCATCGCGGATTCGCGGGGGATGTTCAAATCCCCGGTCAGCAGCCGGTCGGCGATGACGGTCAGTGCCTTGTGCGCGTGGCCGCACTCGCCGATGACGATTTTCTTGACCTTGAGCCGCCGGGCAATGTCCGCGTGTCTGACAGCCACCCGCGATAATTGCACATCGTCGTACCATATACCATAGTTGACGACATCATAACCTGCTGTTTCGGAAGAGAGTGTCCAGGATAGACCCGCCGCCTGGAAAATTATGGCGAAAGCTCCGACGTTTTCCGGCCAAGACAGAATTTCCCCGGCGTTGTGGATCAGCAGAATATCCGCGCCTTCCACATCCCAGGGAATTTCAACTTCATAGCCGGTGATTTCTTTCATCTCTTCCTGGATGAATTCGACGCTGTCTTTCGCCGCCGCCGCCGTCATCCCGGTGCTCGACCCCGTCTTTAGATGCTGAATGGTGCCCATGTCATGGAGTTCCTTGGGGGCGATGCCCATTTCCTGTGAGAAGAGTTTGCGGATTTCGCGGGCGATGAGCCCGTTGTCCACGCCGATGGGGCAGACCGAGGCACAACGCCGGCAAAGTGTGCAGCGATAAGACAATTCGGCCAGACGGGCGATAGCCTCCCAATTCAGGTCGATGTCACCGGTAAATTTGGCGGTTAGTTTTCCGCCCGGTTTAATATATTTTTTGTAGATACGACGCAGGACTTCTGAGCGGAAAATCGGTCGGTAAATTTCCTGCCTTCCGCTCATTTCAAAAACGGGGCAGGCCTCCGAACAGGTCTGACACCGGGCGCAGTGCTCCAGGGAAAGCAGTAGAGGCTGCAAAAAAGTCCAGTTGTTTTCCTTTTCAAAAAGTTTCTGCAGTCCACTGAGGAATTGTTTTATCAGCGCTTCCTCTTCTTCCTTGCTGGCGGGCCGGGGAATGCCGATCGCCACGGTGTTGTCCAGCGACGTTTCAATGTTGCCGGTTTTTTCCGCCTTAAGCGGCGTCGGGATGTTTTGATTGAAGTCCTCATACGGTGGCGGCAGAGGCGCAAGCTCGCCCTCTTCGATGCGGCACAAACAATCGGATTTTTTGGAAATATCCGATGGCTTTAATGGTTTTTTCATTTCATCTCCTTGGGTGCCGATGAAGCTATCTCCCGCCAGGATAGTTTTCCATCCGTATCGACATGTCTTGCCTTCCAGGTTGGCCTATACTCCAAATTTTTTTTGACGGCCGTCTCTATAGGTGAGCCCGGTCTGTTGGGTGTATCGTCCCACTTGACTCGGTGATAAAGAAAGAATTTCATGAACATGTGAGACAAGTGAGTAAGCGGAATATAGGCTGTCAAGAGCGAGGCCAGAATTATTGTCAGTGCCCCGGGGAGGCTTCGTCCCGGAACATATGCGGGAACTGCTCTGCCTGCGCTGAACAGACCGAGGACGTAATCCCTGGACGCGTTAAAAAGAGGATCTACCGTCGACGCGGCAACAAAGGCACAAAGGAAAAATATTAAAATAAAAACGATGTTAAAATAATCGGCAAATGTTGAGTAGTCCCTCAGTTCCCGGTCGGCAAGGCGCTTGTAAAGCATCCCGGTGGAACCGATAACGCCGGCGATCAGTCCAATCCAGCCGGTGGCGACGCTCAGGCCGTTTACAATCATGATACCGCCGTCTTCGGCAAACCCGCATAGGGTGGACACTGAGGAGATCGATAAAAGTAAAAAGGTGGCCAGCATAAGGTACAACCCCAAATGAAGTGGAAAGGACATCTGCCACAATCTTTTATTTTCTTTCCACAGACCCCGCATTAGCAGGATTTCCGGCGCCATGTAAAAAATCTCGTTCACCCGTGAACTTTTCCGTTTTTTCTCCCACCAATTCATTTCCTCCATGTATGAGCCTCCGTAGGAAACCTTATCGGCCGGTTCACCCTGCACCGGATAGATTTCCCAGCGGAGATGTACAGGGATGGTCAGATGTCTGTACATCAGGCGGCCGACCGCTGTGATAAAAACGGCAAGACATAGATAGGTTAATATGTAATATCCCATAAGGTATTTCCTTTAGTTGCCGAATCGACAAAATACCGCTGCTGGCTTTTTTTAAGATGGTCTGATGGCAGCCATGCCTCCTGTATTCGCAGAGGCATGGCTGTTTCATTAAACGCAACCCGTCGGTTTTGCCAACCCCGCCAATTTACAGGCGCCTTTGGCAGGGCCGCTGGGGAAAAGTTCGTAGAGTTTTTTAGAATCGATTCCAGTGTCCTTGCAAAGCTTCCGAACCATCGGTGCGACGCCGAACTTATTATAGTAATCCCGTAGGTAGTTGATAATTTTCCAGTGTTCTTCCGTGAGCCCGCCTTCGATACCTTCCAGTTTTGCATAGGCCTCTGCAAACTCCGGACTCCACTTGTCAAGTTCCTGCAAGAAACCATCTTCATCAACTTCGTAGACTTTACCGTTCAGTTCCAATGTCGGCATAGAATATACTCCTCCTTGTTAGATATATATTAATTTCGAATCATTGATCACGCCTTCGCCGATCTTTCCATGTGACTGTATTGAATCCCTCCCTATGGCGGCGGATTTTTCCATTTTATATCGTGTTGCCCTTGCAACCATGTTTTTCGCCCACTCGGGCGTGCCGAGCGAATGCAGATGGGTAAAGGCGGCCAGAATATTTTTTCGGCAATAGCCGTCGCGTCTTCCTTCAAAACCCAGTCCCCTCCGAATACGGAAAACCGTGTTTGCATCGATGTCATCATACCCCGTCGGCCGGCAATAATGAAACTCGTGTCCTCTTAAACTTGTGCCCACAGGGAAAAAGGGGTTTTCGCGGTCGACTTCCAGGTCGGTGTAACCGTGCCATTGAGGTTTCTTTTCCATTTCGAACCGAAGGGGGAGGATACCGGCCATTGGAAAGTCCCGCCCATTATTATGCAAAGATATCCCCAAGTAAATAAGGCCGCCGCATTCGGCATACACGGGCAGTCCATTTTCCGCTGCCTCGCGGAGCGAGAGC
>JAHDRK010000085.1 GCA_018433345.1 Syntrophobacterales bacterium
AACCCGCTTTCCGAGGTGACACACAAGCGGCGTCTTTCGGCGCTGGGTCCTGGCGGATTGACTCGTGAGCGGGCCGGTTTCGAGGTACGGGACGTTCATAATACCCATTACGGCCGCATCTGTCCGGTGGAAACACCGGAGGGTCCCAATATAGGTCTGATCGTATCACTTAGTACCTATGCGAGGGTTAACGAGTATGGATTTATTGAAACCCCGTCGGTCGTGGTGAGGGACGGAGTGGTTCTTGACGAGATCAGGTATCTCACCGCCGATGAAGAAGAAACGGAAGTAATTGCGCAGGCGGACAGTCCTCTCGATGAGAACGGGCGGTTCACCGAAAGGTTGGTCACCGCGAAAAAGGGCGGAGACTATGTTACCGTCGATCCAAGCGAAATAACGCTTATGGACGTGTCACCCAACCAGCTTGTGAGCGTCGCGGCGGGCCTGATTCCCTTCTTGGAGCACGACGATGCCAACCGCGCTCTTATGGGATCAAATATGCAGCGGCAGTCCGTGCCCCTTTTGCAGCCCGAGGCGCCGCTCGTGGGAACGGGCATGGAGCAGGTGGTGGCCCGCGATTCAGGAGCCGTGATAGTGGCGAAACGTTCGGGTGTCGTGGAAGACGTCGATGCTTCGCGGATAGTGGTCAAGGCGGATACTGAAGATGAAGGCGATTATGATACCGGTGTGGATATTTACAACCTGGTCAAATACCAGCGGTCGAACCAGGGCACGTGCTTCAACCATAAACCCATCGTGGATTTGGGACAACGGGTGGAGAAGGGCGATATCATAGCCGACGGTCCTGCAACGGAATTGGGTGAGCTCGCCCTTGGCAGGAACGTGACCGTGGCCTTCATGTCCTGGGGCGGGTACAATTACGAGGATTCCATCCTGGTTAGCGAACGGATCGTAAAGGATGACATCTATACCTCCGTTCACATCGAGGAATTTGAAACAGTCGCACGGGACACCAAGCTGGGCAAAGAAGAAATAACCCGGGACATTCCCAACGTGGGGGATGACATCTTGAGGAATCTCGACGAAAGCGGGATCGCCCGGATCGGGGTCTCGGTGAAGGCCGGTGACATCCTTGTGGGAAAGGTTACCCCCAAGGGTGAAACCCAACTGTCGCCCGAAGAAAAACTGTTAAGGGCTATCTTCGGTGAAAAGGCCGGTGATGTCCGTGACACGTCGCTTTACGTCCCCCCCGGAGTGGAAGGGATAGTGGTAGACGCTAAGATATTCGCCCGGAAGGGTACCGAAAAGGACAGTCGTTCTCAATACATTGAAGATGAAGAGATCAACCGGTTGCACAAGGATCGGGACGACGAAATCGAGATCATAACCGACAGCGTGAAGCGGAAAGTGGCCGGTCTACTGGAAGGAAGAAAGGTCCAATCCAGGGTGCAAGACTCGGGGAAAAAGAAGGTTATCCTGAAGAAAGGCGATGTGATCACGGCGGAAAAACTGGCGGCCGTGCCCGTCAGTCTCTGGAAGGAGATCGCCCTGGAGGAGACAGACGTTGAAGAGAAGGTAAAGAAGATCTTCTCTAATCTGGAACACAAGATAGAGGGTATAGAGGCCTTTTTCGAGGAAAAGATCGAAAAGCTCAAGGCGGGTGACGAACTGCCCCCCGGCGTTATAAAGCTCGTGAAGGTCTATGTGGCAATCAAGCGCAAGCTCTCGGTGGGCGATAAGATGGCCGGTCGGCACGGAAACAAGGGGGTTCTTTCAAGAATTCTCCCCGAGGAGGACATGCCCTTTTTCGCCGACGGCACCCCTGTCGATATAGTTCTGAACCCCCTGGGAGTTCCTTCCCGAATGAACGTGGGCCAGATTCTGGAAACGCACCTGGGGTGGGCGGCGAAGGGTTTGGCGGCGAAGGTCCAGGCACTGTGGGACCAATACCATGATCGCAAGGATATCGTGGAGACTTTGAAAGAAATTTACGGCAACGATGATCGAGCGTCGTTCTTTGAGAGTGCCTCGGACGATGAGTTGCGAGCCTTCACGGAAAGAATCAGGGATGGAGTCCCCATGGCCTCCCCTGTTTTCGACGGTGCCGACGAGGAAGAAATAAAGGAATTTCTTGAGCTGGCGGAATTGCCTCAAAGCGGCAAGACCAAGCTGTATGACGGCAGGACGGGGCGGCCTTTCGACCAAAACATAACCGTGGGCACAATATATATGATGAAGTTACATCATCTCGTGGATGACAAGATTCATGCCCGTTCGATCGGTCCATACTCCCTTGTCACCCAGCAGCCTCTCGGAGGCAAGGCCCAGTTCGGAGGCCAGCGTCTTGGTGAAATGGAGGTGTGGGCCATCGAGGCTTACGGCGCCGCGTACTCGTTGCAGGAGTTCCTGACGGTCAAGTCCGACGATGTGGCCGGAAGGACACGAATGTACGAGGCCATCGTAAAGGGTGATCACACCCTGGAGCCGGGGCTCCCGGAATCGTTCAATGTTCTCATCAAGGAATTACAGGGTCTGGCCCTTGATGTGGAATTGCTCGAAAACGAATAAACGAATAACCGTTTCTATCCTGTGGAGACGATATAATAGAACCAACAGGAGGATTTGAATAAAGTGGAAGATATTTTTGGTTTTTTCGAAAAACCGAAAGATCCGGTTAAATTTAATGCGGTGCGTATTTCTCTCGCTTCGCCCGAGACAATCCTTTCATGGTCTCACGGTGAGGTCAAAAAGCCGGAAACAATCAATTACAGGACCTTCAAGCCGGAGCGGGACGGTCTGTTCTGTGCCAAGATATTTGGACCCGTAAAAGATTACGAGTGCCTCTGCGGCAGGTACAAGCGCATGAAACACCGAGGGATCGTATGTGAAAAGTGCGGTGTCGAGGTGATCCAGTCAAAGGTTCGTCGCGAAAGGATGGGGCATATCGTCCTTGCGGCACCGGTGGCACACATATGGTTTCTCAAGAGCCTTCCCAGCCGTATAGGCAATATGCTCGATCTCAGCCTGAAGGACCTGGAAAGGGTTTTATACTTCGAATCTTGGATCGTAACCGATCCGGGAAACACTCCCTTGAAAAAAAAGGACCTGCTTTCTGAAGAAGAATACTTTGATCTGAGAGAAGAGTACGGGGCGGATGCCTTCGAGGCCGGAATGGGCGCCGATGTCATAAGGAAACTGTTGGAGGAGATCGATCTGGACGAGTTGGACAAGGAGCTTCGTGAACAACTCATGACAGCCACGTCGGACACAAAGCGAAAAAAATTGACCAAGCGGCTCAAGGTCGTCGAAGCCATGAGGGCATCCAATAACAGGCCCGAATGGATGATATTGACCGTTTTGCCCGTTATTCCACCCGATCTGCGTCCACTAGTTCCACTCGACGGCGGTCGTTTCGCGACGTCCGATTTGAACGACCTCTATAGGCGGGTTGTGAATCGAAATAACAGGCTCCGCAGGCTGCTCGAACTGAGCGCCCCGGAAATCATCATCCGTAATGAAAAAAGAATGCTCCAGGAAGCGGTCGACGTTCTCTTCGACAACGGAAGAAGGGGGAGGGCTGTAACGGGATCGAACAAGAGGCCCCTCCGTTCTTTGTCGGACATGCTCAAAGGCAAACAGGGGAGATTCAGGCAGAACCTCCTGGGTAAGCGCGTGGACTATTCAGGTCGTTCGGTCATCACCGTGGGGCCCGACCTTAGACTGCACCAATGCGGCCTGCCGAAGAAGATGGCCCTGGAACTTTTCAAGCCCTTTATATACAACCGACTCGAGAAAAAGGGGTACGTCACAACGGTAAAGAGCGCCAAGAAGATGGTGGAGCGAGAGGCTCCCGAGGTGTGGGACGCCCTTGACGAAGTGGTACGTGAGCATCCTATACATTTGAACAGGGCACCCACACTTCACCGGCTCGGGATCCAGGCCTTCGAACCTGTCCTCATCGAGGGAAAGGCCATACAGCTCCACCCGCTGGTTTGCCAGGCCTTCAACGCCGACTTTGACGGCGACCAGATGGCGGTCCACGTGCCGCTGTCCATAGAGGCCCAGGTGGAGGCTCGTTGTCTTATAATGTCCACCAACAACATTCTGTCACCGGCCAGCGGGAAGCCCATTATCGTTCCCAACCAGGACATCGTTCTCGGAATCTATTATATGACCAGGGCCGGTCACTTTCTCCCCGGCGAGGATATGGTCTTTGCGAATCCAGGTGAAGTCAGGGCCGCCTATGACGCGGGACAGGCTCATATGCACGCAAGGATCAAGGTTCGAATGGACGGCGAACTTGTCGATACCACCGTGGGTAGGATATTGCTTTATGAAGTCGTACCCGACGAAATACCCTTCGAGTTTGTCAACAAGGTAATGAACAAGAAGGAACTGTCCGCACTGGTCGAATACTCCTACCGGGCCTGCGGCGCGAAGACGACGGTAATCTTGGCGGATCGGCTCAAGGACTTGGGTTTCCGCTACGCCACCACTTCGGGACTGTCCATCGCGATAGACGATATGATAATTCCGGAAGGAAAGACCGACATCGTGAACCGTGCCACCGAGGAGGTGCTCGAAATCCAGAAGCAGTACATGGACGGTCTTATAACCGATGGAGAGCGATACAACAAGGTTATCGATATCTGGGCCCATGCAACGGAACGGGTTGCGGAAGAAATGCTCAGGGATATCGCCACCGACGAGGTGGTCGGTCCTACCGGAGAAAAGATTCAAATGGAGAGTTTCAATCCGATCTACATGATGGCTGATTCGGGCGCCCGGGGAAGCGCCGCCCAGATCAGGCAGTTGGCCGGCATGAGGGGGCTCATGGCAAAACCTTCCGGCGAGATCATCGAAACGCCGATCACGGCCAATTTCAGGGAAGGTCTGTCCGTTCTTCAATACTTCATTTCAACGCATGGAGCCCGGAAAGGCCTTGCCGACACCGCCCTCAAGACGGCAAACTCGGGTTACCTTACAAGGAGGCTCGTGGACGTGGCTCAGGATGCCATCGTGAGGGAAGAGGATTGCGGTACTCTTGACGGTATTTACGTTTCGGCCCTCGTGGAAGGCGGCGAAATAATCGAAACGGCGGGGGAACGCGTTCGCGGCCGCGTTGCCCTCGAAGACATCACTGATCCCTTCACGGGAGAAGTTCTTGTGGAAGCCAACGAGGAAATAGATGAATATCGCGGCGAGCGCATCGACAAGGCGGGCATTGAACGGGTATTGATTCGATCTGTTTTGACCTGCAAGAGCCGTTACGGTGTGTGCACGCGGTGTTACGGACGGGACTTGGCCCATGGACACCTCGTGAACATCGGTGAAGCCGTGGGCATCATAGCGGCGCAATCCATCGGAGAACCGGGCACGCAGCTTACCATGAGGACGTTCCATATAGGAGGTGCGGCCAAGTTTGAAGAACATTCAACGCTCGAAGCGAGGCACGACGGAAAGGTCAAGTTTTTCAATCTTTCCTTGGCGGTGAATCGTTTCGGCGATACGGTGGTTATGAGTAGGAGCGGGGAAATTCATGTTCTCGATGAGCAGGGACTCAGCCGGGGCAAGTATCCCGTCCCCTACGGCGCCCGTCTTAAAGTCAAAGAAAACCAGGAAGTAAAACGAGGAGATCTCATCGCCGAGTGGGATCCCTATTCCATTCCCATCATCTCCGAGGTGGACGGGACAATAAAGTATGGTGATATTATTGAAGGCAAAACCATCGAGGACCGGGTGGATGAAGTCACGGGGCTTTCTCGGAAGGTCGTCGTGGAACACCAGGATCCGAATCTGCGGCCCAGAATATCGATAAAGGGTGAAGACGGGAAGACGGTGCGTTTGCCCGGTACGAAAGGTTTCGCTCGACACATTATGCCGGTGGGTGCGAATATCGTGCTGGCCGAAGGGCAGCCTGTCAAGGCCGGTGACATCATCGCAAGGATTCCCAGAGAAACAACAAAGACGAAGGACATCACCGGCGGTCTGCCACGGGTGGCGGAACTCTTCGAGGCGCGCAAGCCCAAGGAGCACGCCGTTATCTCCGAGATAGACGGAGTTGTGTCCTACGGCGACGATCTAAAGGGTAAACGGCATGTCATAATTACGCCCGAGGTCGGTGATCCCAAGGAATACGCCATTCCGAAGGGCAAGCATGTCAGCGTGCAGGAAGGCGACGTTGTCAAGGCCGGCCAGCCGCTCATGGAAGGGGCCAGCAATCCCCACGACATTTTGACTATCAAGGGGGACAAGGAGCTTGCGAGATACCTGGTGGACGAGGTTCAGGAAGTGTACCGCCTCCAGGGCGTCAAGATCAACGATAAGCACATCGAGATCATTGTTCGCCAGATGCTGCGCAAGGTACGCATAGTGGAGCCGGGGGACACCAGATTCTTGGCCGACGAGCAGGTGGACCGCATTCGGTTCGAAGATGAAAACAGCAGGGTTATTGAAAAGGGAGGAAAACCTGCAACGGCGGAACCTATGCTGTTGGGGATCACGAAGGCCTCTTTAAGTACAAACAGTTTTATTTCGGCGGCTTCTTTCCAGGAGACGACCCGGGTGCTAACCGAGGCTGCACTGGCGGGAAAGGTCGATTACCTCAGGGGTCTCAAAGAAAACGTGATCATGGGTAGGCTGATACCGGCTGGTTCGGGTCTGCCCGCTTACCGTAAATTGGGCATCAAGGTTGTCGGTGAAGGGGAAGATTCCGGCGGCGGTCAGTTGCAAATAAATGAAGAGGGAGGCGAGAAAACCCTTGACAGCGGGGCTGCTAATTGATACATACCGGCGTCTTTGCTGCTACCTGTTAGCAGCACTTTTTCGAGATTTGCAGGAGGAAGGATGCCGACCATAAATCAGTTGATCCGAAAGGGTAGGTCGAAACCGGTCAAGAAAACGGCTTCTCCGGCTCTCGCCGGTTGCCCTCAGCGCCGGGGCGTATGCGTGAGGGTGTATACCACGACGCCCAAGAAACCGAATTCCGCCTTGCGGAAAGTGGCGAGGGTCCGATTGACGAGCGGTTACGAGGTCAGTTCCTACATACCCGGTATCGGTCATAACCTTCAGGAACACTCCGTAGTCCTCGTAAGAGGTGGAAGGGTGAAAGATCTCCCCGGCGTCAGGTACCACATCGTGCGTGGAACTCTCGATGCGGTGGGGGTGCAGGACAGAAAACAGGGAAGGTCCAAGTACGGCGCCAAGAAACCGAAATAACCAGGGAAGCGTTTATGCCGAGAAGAAGAGAGGTAACGAAGCGAAAACCGACGCCCGACAGCCGGTACAACAATGTGCTGGTTGCCCGTTTTATCAACAACCTTTTAAAGAGGGGCAAGAAGAGCACGGCCGAAACGATCTTTTACGATTCTTTCGGTATCGTGGAAGAGCGAATGAAGGAAGATCCGCTGGTCGTGTTTGAACGGGCGATTGAGAATGTCAAGCCCGTATTGGAAGTCAAGTCCAGACGGGTCGGCGGCGCCACCTACCAGGTTCCGACGGAAGTCCAACCTGACCGCAGGATAGCCCTTGCGATACGATGGATCATTGGTAGTGCCAAGGCCAGACCCGGTAGGAGCATGGTGGAGAAGCTGGCGGTTGAATTCATGGACGCCGCAAGCAACAGGGGCGCTTCGGTAAAGAAACGTGAGGATACGCACAAGATGGCGGAAGCCAACAAGGCCTTCGCCCATTACCGGTTCTAAACGGCTTTCTATTATAATTTAGGTAGAGTATCCGGCGGTTTTGTCGGATTGAATAAACAAAATGGTGGTAGTCGATTGACAGGGCAGGTATAACCTACCATTTCATTAAAGGAGGCAATGGTTATGGCGAAGAAAAAATTCGAGAGGAAAAAGCCCCATCTCAATATCGGGACAATCGGGCACGTCGACCACGGGAAGACGACATTGACCGCCGCGATTACAAAGCACCTGTCGAAAAAAGGGTTGGCCGAATTCAAGGCCTTTGATCAGATCGACAATGCTCCGGAAGAGAAGGAGCGTGGCGTGACCATCAACATATCGCACGTTGAATACGAGACGGAGAAAAGGCATTACGCGCACGTCGACTGTCCCGGTCACGCCGACTATATTAAGAACATGATATCCGGCGCCGCCCACATGGATGGGGCCATTCTGGTTGTCGCCGCGTCCGACGGTCCCATGCCCCAGACGCGGGAGCATATTCTTCTTGCGCGCCAGGTTCAAGTTCCCTCCATCGTCGTATTCATGAACAAGGTGGATTTGGTGGACGATCCAGAGTTGCTCGACCTTGTTGAGCTCGAGCTCCGTGAACTACTGACCGCCTACGAGTATCCGGGCGATGAAATTCCTATTATCCGTGGCTCGGCCCTCAAGGCCCTGGAATCAGATGATCCCGATTCTGAAGAAGCCAAATGCATATGGGAACTGCTGGACGCAGTCGATTCCTATATTCCGGAACCGGTGCGAGATCTCGACAAGCCTTTCCTGATGCCCATCGGTGATGTATTCACCATTTCGGGGCGGGGGACCGTGGTTACAGGCAGAATAGAGAGAGGCATCATAAGAACCGGTGATGAAGTTGAAATCGTCGGTATCCGCCCCACCTTCAAAACGGTATGCACGGGAATCGAAATGTTCCGCAAAACTTTGGACGAGGGGCTGGCCGGTGACGACGTGGGACTTCTCCTCAGGGGCACAAAGCGGGATGAGGTCGAAAGGGGTCAGGTTGTTGCAAAGCCCGGATCGATAACACCCCACACGAAATTCAAGGCCCAGGTATATGTCCTGACGAAGGAAGAAGGAGGGCGTCACACTCCATTTTTCGAGGGCTACCGGCCTCAGTTCTACTTTAGGACGACGGATGTGACCGGCGTAGTCCATCTTCCCGAGGGTGTGGAGATGGTCATGCCCGGCGATAACGTGGAGATAGTAGGAGAGCTGATCACCCCCATCGCCATGGAAGAGAAGCTGCGTTTCGCTATCCGCGAGGGCGGCAGAACGGTGGGCGCCGGTGTTATCAGTGAGATTATTGAATAAAACCGGTCTATTTATTTACGGGTAATTATGGAAAACCAAAAGATAAGGATACGGCTGAAGGCGTACGATTACAAGCTGCTTGACAGATCCGCGGAGGATATCGTGGAGACGGCCAAGAGGACGGGTGCCCGTGTTGCGGGGCCGATACCCCTTCCCACGGACATCAACCGCTATTGTGTAAACAGGTCTACGCACGTGGACAAGAAGTCCAGGGAGCAGTTTGAGATTCGCACACACAAAAGGTTGATCGATATTATTGAGCCCACTCAAGCCACGGTGGACACCCTTATGAAACTCGATCTTTCGGCCGGAGTGGACGTGGAAATAAAACTATGAAGGGCGGTACTGTCGAGGGGAAATGGTCGGTGTAAATAACCACTCCCCTCCTTTTTTCTAAAGTTATCGCCATGAGAATCGAGTCGGCTATGCAGCGGGGATTGATAGGGAAAAAATTGGGCATGACCCAAATATTTTGGGGCGACGGGGCGGCTATTCCCGTGACCGTTCTTGAAGTGGGGCCGTGCGTGGTTACACAGAAAAAAACGAAGGAAACCGACGGATACGATGCCGTACAGCTCGGGTTCGGTCGCCGAGCGGAAAAAAAGACCACGAAACCTTTACAAGGACACTTCAAGAAAGCGGGCGGGGGATGTTTTAGAATTTTAAGAGAGTTTCGAACGGAGAACCCCGATCAGTATGAACTGGGGCAAGAATTGAAGGCCGATCTCTTTAACGTGGGTGACCGCGTAGACGTGATCGGTGCGACCAAAGGTCGAGGATTCGCCGGCGTTGTGAAGCGGCATGGATTCGGCGGCGGTAGGGCGACGCACGGTTCCATGTTTCATCGTGCCCCGGGTTCCATAGGTTCAAGTGCATACCCTTCCAGGGTGCTCAAGGGGAGGAAACTGCCGGGGCGCATGGGTAATGCTCGGAAAACGGTTCATAACCTGCTGGTAGTCGGTGTCAGGCCGGAGAAAAATCTGATTCTTGTGAAAGGAGCAGTGCCGGGAAGTATCAGCGGTGTCGTCACGGTCAGGGACGCCGTCAAAGCACAATAATCCGGAGAGAAAGAGATGGCCCTTCAGGCGGTATACGACATAGAAAACAATAAAGTCGGCGAGATCACGCTCGATGACCGGGTATTCGCCGCCCCGGTCAATCAGAGTCTCATGCATGAAGTGGTGACGATGCAACTCGCGCGGCGAAGAAGCGGCACGGCTTCCACGAAAGGACGAAGCGATGTCCGGGGAGGCGGGAAAAAGCCATGGCGGCAGAAGGGTACCGGCCGAGCACGGGCGGGAACGATTCGATCCCCCCTATGGAGAGGCGGTGGCATTGTTTTCGGCCCGAAACCACATGATTATTCGTATAAGGTTGCAAAGAAAGTTCGCAAGGCGGCTCTCAGGTCCGCCCTTAGTATGAAACTCAGTGAAGACCGTATTCTCATCCTCAGGGAATTTCCCATGGAAGAGATCAAGACAAAAAATTTCAAAGAAGTTCTCGACAGGTTCGGGTTGACAAAGGTTCTCGTTGTTTTGGACAAAGACGACGAGAACCTGGAGAAATCATCTCGCAACATACCGGCCGTGAAAATGATGAGGGCCGAAGGCATCAACGTATACGACCTGTTGAAGTACGACACGGTGGTCTTACTGGAGCCGTCGGTGAAAGTCATAGAGGGGGCATTGTCATAATGGAGCTATACGACGTCATCAAACGACCCCTGATCACTGAAAAGAGCACCATCCTCCGGGAAGAGGGAAACGCATACGTATTCATGATCGATCGGAAGGCTACGAAGATAGATGTCCGCAGGGCCGTGGAGAAGATTTTCAAGGTGACCGTGACGGACGTGAGGACAGTGAACGTGAGAGGCAAAAAGAAGCGTTTTGGAAGGATCATGGGAAGAAGGAATCACTGGAAGAAGGCGGTAGTCACGCTGGCTCCAGGTGACAGCATCGATGTGTACGGTGGAATTTAAGCGCAGGAATGGGACAGCAACATGGCGATGAAAACATATAAGCCGACGTCACCGGGCAGAAGGTTTCAGACCGGTACAAGCTTTGAGGAGATAACGAAAAAGACTCCTGAAAAATTGCTTGTCGACCCGCTTAAAAAGACGGGCGGCCGTAACAATAACGGTAGAATGACCAGCAGACACAGGGGTGGCGGCCACAAGCGGAAATACCGCATGATCGATTTCAAAAGGGAGAAAATAGATATCCCTGCGAGGGTGGCGGCGATTGAATACGACCCCAATCGGTCTTCCAGGATCGCCCTTCTTTGCTACGCGGACGGGGAAAAGAGATACATTCTGGCTCCTTTAGGACTGAATCCGGGTGATACGGTTATCAGCAGTGAAAGTGCCGACGTCAAACCGGGTAACGCGCTTCCTTTGAAAAATATGCCCTTGGGAACGGTCATCCATAACCTGGAACTCAAGGCGGGTCGAGGCGGGCAGGTTATCCGAAGTGCCGGATCATACGGCCAGCTCGTAGCGAAAGAAGGAACCTATGCCCAGATCAGGCTTCCATCGGGCGAGGTCCGCAAGGTACGTATCGAATGCAGGGCCACGGTCGGGCAGGTAGGAAATATTGAGCATGAAAACGAGAGTATCGGAAAAGCGGGACGATCCAGATGGCTCGGTATTCGTCCTCATGTGCGGGGCGTTGTCATGAATCCGGTCGATCACCCTATGGGAGGAGGCGAGGGTAAATCCTCGGGCGGCCGGCATCCCTGTACGCCTTGGGGTGTTCCTACGAAGGGATACAAGACTCGCAGGAAAAAGAAGGATTCCGATAAGTATATTGTCAAGAAGAGAGGTTGAAGTGTGGCGCGATCAATAAAAAAAGGTCCCTATATCGATGAGATACTGCTGAAAAAGACTCGGAAGGTTGAGGCGGAAGGCAGCAGGACGGTCATCAAGACATGGTCACGTAGATCCACAATCGTGCCCGAACTTCTGGGGCACACCTTCGCCGTTCATAACGGTAAAAAGTTTATTCCTGTCTACGTGACGGAGAACATGGTTGGTCATAAGCTGGGGGAATTCGCGCCGACCAGGACCTTCTACGGCCACGCGGGAGATAGAAAGTCCAACGTTAAGCGAAGGTAGTTAAGAGAAAACGGAGAATCCGCGGAGTTGATATAAATGGAAGCGACTGCTGCAGCCAGGTATGTACGAATATCGCCTCAAAAGGTAAAGCTCGTGATAGACACGATACGGGGCAAAGATGTGGATGAGGCCGAGAGAGTGCTGAAGTTTAGCGAGAAAAGAGCCGCGCAAATTGTCGGCAAACTGCTTAAGTCGGCGGTGGCGAACGCCACCCAGAATCCTTATATCGATGAAGAAGTGCTCTACGTCAAGGAAATTCATGTCGGACCCGGGCCGGTTTTGAGGCGGTGGCGGTCGAGGGCCCAGGGCAGAGTGGCGCCTATTCGAAAGAGAACCAGCAATATCACTGTTGTCCTGGCGGAACGCTGACAGTTTGAAGGAGGTGAGGCCTTGGGCCAGAAAGTTCATCCCATAGGATTCAGACTTGGAATCAACAAAACATGGAGTTCGCGTTGGTACGCCGACAAAAAGTACGGAGAGCTTGTACACGAGGACATCAAGATCAAGGAGTTCCTTAAAAGGAAATTTTATCATGCAGGCGTATCAAAGATCGAGATCGAGCGTGCGGCGGACAAGGCGAAAATCAACATATACACGGCAAGACCGGGAATTATAATAGGACGGAAAGGTTCTGAAATAGAGAAGCTGAAAAAGGAACTCGAGTCATTTATGTCCGGCGAGGCGATTATAAATATCCTCGAGGTCAGGAAACCCGAGGTCGATGCCCAATTGGTGGCGGAAAATATTGCCCTGCAGCTTGAACGGCGGGTCGCTTTCCGGAGAGCAATGAAAAGGAGTGTTCAGACGGCCATGAAGTTCGGCGCCCAGGGAATCAGGGTTACCTGCGCAGGGCGGCTCGGCGGGGCCGAAATGGCCAGGAGAGAATGGTACCGCGAAGGGCGTGTACCCCTTCATACATTGAGGGCGGATATCGACTACGGACTTGCCGAAGCTCGGACAACCTATGGCGTCATCGGTGTCCAGGTATTGATTTTTCATGGTGAAGTCCTGCCGGACGGGCAGGCGGTGGGTATATGATGCGCTGCGGCGCAGGACGTTCTCAATAAGTGTGAGCAAGTACAGGGATCGAGATTATGTTATCGCCTAAGAGAGTAAAGTATCGAAAAGTTCAGAAGCAGAAAGGTTCCTTAAAGGGGACGGCTCAACGAGGGAACAAGGTCGATTTTGGAGAATATGGTCTGCAGGCGACGGAAAGCGGACACGTCACGGCACGTCAAATTGAAGCGGCCCGAATAGCGATTACCCGCCGAGTCAAGCGTGGAGGCAAGGTATGGATCAGGATATTTCCACACAAGCCGATAACCAGGAAACCACTTGAAACTCGAATGGGCAAAGGCAAGGGATCTCCGGAGGAGTGGGTGGCCGTCGTCAAAAAGGGGATGGTGCTTTATGAAATGGAAGGCATCCCAAAGGATATCGCCCGTGAAGCTTTCAGGTTGGCGGCGCAAAAGCTCCCCATAGCAACGAAATTTCTATCCCGGGAGATATTTGATGAAGTCTAAAGATATGAGAGAACTAGACGTTGATGAATTGAGGCAGAAGGAGCGGGGTCTAAGGGAAGAGCTCTTCAGACTGCGCTTCAGGAGCGCGGCAGGTCAGTTGGAATCAACGGCGACGCTTAAAAAGACTCGCAGAGAGATCGCCCTGGTTAAAACCATACTCAGGGAAAAGGGGGTTAAGTAGTGGCCTCGGATCAACGTAAATCAAGAAAAACCCTGCAGGGTATAGTGATAAGCGACAAGATGGATAAAACAGTCGTGATCAGGACGGAGCGGCTTGTAAAGTATCCAAAATTTCACAAATATATCAAGAGGCATGTCAAGTATAAGGCCCACGACGAGACCAACAGCTGCGGCGTGGGAGACCGGGTGCAGATAGTGGAGTCGAGACCGCTGAGCAAGGAAAAGCGATGGCGCGTCCGGCAGATTCTCGAGAAGGCGAAGTAGATGGGGTAGATGCTTCGGATGAGGTGATCCTTATGATACAGATGGAAACATCCTTGAATGTGGCGGACAATTCCGGTGCCAAGCGGGTAAGCTGCATAAAAGTGCTTGGTGGGTCTCGGCGCAGGTATGCCGGGTTGGGTGACGTGATTGTCGTGACGGTAAAAGAGGCCATGCCGAACGGCAAAGTGAAAAAGGGAGATGTGCTGAAGGCGGTGGTGGTGAGAACCGTCAAAGAAGTGGGCCGTGATGACGGAACCTATTTGAGGTTCGACGATAACGCGGCTGTATTGATCAATGACAACATGGAACCAGTGGGAACGAGAATATTTGGGCCGGTGGCCCGCGAATTGAGGGCTAAACAGTTTATGAAGATAGTTTCCCTGGCGCCCGAGGCGATATAACAAAACAAACAGGATGGAACTGGTAGCTGCTCATGCATATAAAAAAAGGTGACACCGTAAAGATCGTATCCGGAAAGGAAAAGGGTAAAACCGGCAAGGTCCTGTCGATCTTGAAGGACAAAAACAGGATTGTAGTGGAAAAGCTGAACTTTGTGAAGCGGCACCAGCGGCCCGACGCAAAGAGCAAGGGTGGAATCGTTCAAAAGGAAGGGTCGATTCACGCATCGAATGTTATGGTCATCTGCGGAAAGTGTAACAAGGAAATCAGAATAGGACACAAAATACTCCAGGATGGGGAAAAAGTCCGCGTCTGTAGGAAGTGTGGCGAACTACTGGATGCCTAGTATGAGGATAGTTCAATGGCAAGGTTGAAAGATTATTATAATAAGGAAATTGTTCCCGCTTTGACGAAGGAGTTTGGATACAAGAACGTAATGGAAGTGCCCCGGATGGAAAAAATAGTCGTCAACATTGGTTTGGGGGAGGCTATTCAGAACGTGAAAATACTTGATGCGGCCCAGTCGGAACTTGCCATGATAACCGGTCAGAAGCCGGTTGTGACAAAGGCAAGGAAGTCCATTGCCACATTCAAGCTACGCAAGGGCATGTCCATCGGTTGCATGGTGACGTTGCGGGGAAGTCGGATGTATGAATTTTTCGATCGTTTTGTAAATGTAGCGATTCCGCGCATACGTGATTTTAGAGGCATATCTCCCAGATCCTTCGATGGAAGGGGAAATTTTTCAACGGGTATCAGCGAACACTTTATCTTTCCAGAGACTGACTACGACAAGATAGACAAGGTTCTCGGCATGAACATTACCGTCGTTACGACGGCGAAGACGGACGACGAAGCACGGGAATTGCTTCGGATGATGGGTATGGCGTTTCGAAATTAGAAGCTGGAGGAGCGGTAGTGGCAAAAAAATCTTTGATGGTCAAGGCGAAGAGAAAAAACAAATTTTCCGTACGGGACTACAATCGTTGTCCTTTATGCGGTAGGCCACGCGCGTATTATCGAAAATTCGACATGTGCCGGATTTGTCTCCGCCGGCGTGCTCTAAGCGGAGAGATTCCGGGCATGATAAAGGCGAGCTGGTAGAGGTGCGAGTCATGGCGGTAACCGATCCAATTGCTGATATGTTGACACGAGTGAGAAACGCCAACAGGAACAGGTTCAAAAGCGTGGACGTGCTTACGTCCAAAATGAACACCGAAATCGCCAAGGTTCTGAAGCGCAGCGGTTATATAAACGGTTTTGATATTAAAAAGGACGGTAAAACGGGCCATAACGTGCTGAGGATATATCTAAAGTATTCTCCAACGAAGGAACGGGCCATCCGGGACCTCCAAAGAATAAGCAAACCCAGCCGGAGGGTATACTCACGAAGCGATGAGATTCCTTCGGTGTTGAACGGGTTGGGAGTGACCATTATATCCACGTCCAAGGGTATTATGACCGACAAGGAAGCCCGGGCCGAAAACGTGGGCGGCGAATTGATATGCAGCGTTTGGTAGGGCGTGAGATGCAGGCTGAGCTGGAAACGGGAGAACTGTTCAATGTCTAGGATTGGTAAAGAACCGATAAAGATACCGGACAAGGTGAAGATCGCCGTGGACGGTAAGCTTGTGACGGTGGAAGGACCCAAGGGGGTTCTGACGAGAACCATCCCCAGGGAGGTGGATCTGGAGATCGAGGATTCCGTCGCCAGAGTGATCAGGAAGTCTGATGACCGACGGGTAAGGGCATTCCAGGGATTGGCTCGCACCCTGGTGGCGAACATGGTCGCCGGTGTCAGCCGGGGGTATGAAAAGAAGCTCGAGATAGTGGGAGTCGGTTTTCGTTCCGAGGTCTTGGGCAATATCCTGAAATTGCAGATAGGTTTTTCAAAACCCGTTGAATTTCCGATTCCGGAAGGAATAAACGTGTCCGTGGAAAGACAGGTGAACGTTACCATCAGTGGCATCGATAAGGAACTGGTGGGAAGGGTGGCCGCAGAAATACGGGCGCTCAGGAAACCCGAACCATACAAAGGCAAGGGCATTCGATACGCCGGCGAAGTTGTACGCCGTAAAGTCGGTAAATCGGCCGGCGCCTGATGCATTATAATTCTGGAGGAGCAGGGGCTTGTGTCATCTGAAAAGAAGCTGAAACAGAACAAGGAAAGACGGAAACGAAGGGTTCGCAGCCGTGTCAAGGGAACGGAACGGCGCCCGAGGATGTCTGTCTTTAGAAGCGCTCGATATATATACGTTCAGGCTATCGACGACGATGCCGGGAGGACGCTTGCCGCGGCATCGTCACTCTGCGGGGACTTGAAAGACAAGGTGAAGGGCATGAAAAAAATTGAGGCCTCTTTCGAAGTGGGTCGGCAGATAGCTCGTGCCCTCAAGGAAAAGAACGTGACAGAGGCCGTGTTTGACAGAGGAGCGTATCTCTATCATGGGCGTGTCAAGGCCCTTGCGGAGGGAGCCCGCGAAGAGGGATTGAAAATTTAACCTGAATGATTAGACGTGGAAAAGGAAAGCATGGAAGAGAACGAACTTCTCGACAGGGTGATTGCGATCAAGAGAACGGCCAAGGTGGTCAAGGGCGGAAGGCGTTTCCGGTTCAGCGCCATCATGGTGGTGGGAGATGGGAACGGCTCGGTCGGTATCGGGTTGGGTAAGGCCCAGGAGGTGCCGGAGGCGATCCGCAAGGCGACGGAGATGGCTAAAAAGAGCATGGTTCGTGTCGCCGTGGCGGATGGTACCATACCTCACGGCGTAACGGGCAAATACGGTTCAGGGAGTGTAATGCTCAAGCCCGCCGTGAAAGGTACGGGGCTCATAGCGGGCGGTGCGGTCAGGGCGATACTGGAAGTGGCTGGAATCCATAACGTACTGACCAAGTGCCTCGGATCACACAATCCGCACAACCTGGCAAAGGCGACGATGGCGGGCCTGGTGGAATTGCGAACTCCCGAAGAGATCGCCGTTTTGCGCGGCAAGAAAATAGTGGAACTATAAAACAGTCGAGGTTTTCAAGGTGACCAATCGCGTAAAGGTAACACTGGTGAAAAGTTCCATCGGTAGACCGGAAAAGCAGCGTCGCATTCTTCAAGGTATGGGCCTGGGTAGGGTCGGCAAGACGGTGTATCTCCAAAATACTCCGGAAATCAACGGAATGATCAGGAAGGTCGGTCACCTGGTCGCTGTCGAAGAATATAACGAGGGTTGATTATGAAATTATGTGACCTGAAACCGCCGAAAGGCTCCGGAAAGGCAAAAAAGAGGGTGGGCCGCGGTGACGGCTCCGGACATGGAGGAACGTCATGCCGGGGGTCCAAGGGTCAAAAGGCTCGATCGGGAGGCAAGGTCAACCCCGGTTTCGAAGGCGGCCAAATGCCTCTCACCAGGCGTCTTCCCAAACGGGGATTCACCAATAGCTTCCGGAGGGACATGGTTATAGTCAACGTCTCGGCGCTCAACGTCTTCGCCGCCGGATCCGTCGTCGATGCGGACACTTTAGTGGAAAAGCGGATCATCAAGAGAAAAGGCGACGGTGTCAAGGTACTGGGGAAAGGCGATATATTCGTTCCGCTGACTGTGAAGATTCAGGGGGTGTCCAAGACTGCGAGGGAAAAAATAGAAGCCTCGGGCGGCACGGTAGAGGTCGAATAAATTGCTCGGTGGATTAGCGAATATATCAAAGATACCTGAACTGCAGAGGCGCATTTTTTTTACCTTTGCCCTCCTCGCAGTCTTTCGGGTGGGTGTCCATATTCCCACTCCGGGGATCGATACGGCGGCCTTGTCTGCCTTTTTCGAGCAGGCCAGGGGTTCGCTTCTTGGGCTCTTTGACATGTTTGCAGGCGGTGCCATGAGGACTTTTTCCGTATTCGCTCTAGGCATAATGCCTTACATCAGCGCGTCGATCATAATCCAGCTGTTGAGGGTGGCGGTACCCTACCTGGACAGACTTTCAAAGGAAGGCGACGCGGGCCGGCGTAAGATCACTCAGTATACGCGGTACGGGACGATTCTTCTCAGTATGATCCAAGGGTTCGGTATTTCCGTGGGCCTTGAAAGCATGGCCGGGCCTTCAGGGTTGCCCATAGTGTTGGAGCCGGGCTGGGGATTTCGCCTCATGAGTGTCATAACGCTGACAACGGGCACGACATTCTTGATGTGGCTCGGTGAAACCATTACGGAAAAGGGAATAGGAAACGGAATATCGCTGATCATATTTTCCGGCATTATCGTCACCCTGCCCGGCGCCGTGGCAAATACGGCACGGTTGCTTTGGTCCGGTGAAATGGGAATTTTCTTTGTCATCGTTCTTTTCGTATTTATGATTGCCGTGGTGGGATTCATCGTATTCGTCGAGACCGGGCAGCGCCGGATACCCGTTCAGTACGCCAAGAGGGTGGTGGGCAGAAAGATGTACGGGGGGCAGACCACGCATCTTCCCTTGAAGATCAATACGGCCGGCGTAATCCCCGCGATTTTCGCGTCGTCGATAATAATGTTTCCGGCCACTATCGCGAATTTCGTACCCCACCCCTGGATGAAAGCCACGGCTCAATACTTGATGCCGGGCGGAGTGATTTTTGAAGTGCTTTACATAGCCTTCATTATTTTCTTCTGTTATTTTTATACGGCTGTTACCTTCAATCCGGTGGATGTGGCCGACAACATGAAAAAACACGGGGGATTTATTCCCGGCATACGTCCCGGAAAGAAGACCGCCGAATATATAGATTGGGTTCTGACGCGACTGACCTTCAGCGGTGCCATGTACATGTCCGCCGTATGCGTGCTTCCAAGCATTCTGATCAGCCAGTTTCACGTACCCTTTTATTTCGGTGGAACGGCTTTGCTCATTGTCGTCGGAGTGGCTCTCGATACGGCGGGACAGATAGAGACACATCTCCTGACCCGTCAGTATGAAGGGTTTATGAAGAAGGGCAAGCTGGCCAGGAGGCGCTAAGAAAAACGCCATGGTGGTATTGAAATCTCCCGAAGATATAGAGAAAATGAGGGAGAGCAATGCCATAGTCGCAGAAGTATTGGAAATCTTGCGGGAACTCGCGAAGCCCGGCGTCTCCACGCTTGAACTTGACAGAAAGGCGGAAGAAACGACAAGGAAACGTGGAGCGATACCCGCTTTCAAGGGCTATAATGGGTTCCCCTATTCCATCTGCGCCTCGGTAAACGATGAAGTCGTTCACGGATTTCCTTCGAAGAGGCCTCTTGAAGAAGGAGATATAATCAGCATCGACTTCGGGGTATGTTACGGCGGTTATTATGGTGATGCGGCGGTTACCATCCCTATTGGGTCGGTGTCGGAAAAGGCTCGCCGCCTTGTTGCGGCAACGGAAGAGGCCCTGCGAAGAGCCGTGGAACAGGCGAGAGTCGGAAACAGGCTCGGCGACATATCGTACGCCGTGCAAAGTTATGTTGAAAAAGAAGGTTTTGCTCCGGTGAGAGATTACGTGGGACACGGGATAGGGACAAGGCTTCACGAGGACCCCCCCGTGCCTAACTATGGTCCTCCCGGACGGGGCTTGGTTTTGAAAGAGGGCATGGTGCTCGCCATAGAGCCTATGATAAACGAAGGAACTTGGGAAGTGCGTGTTAAAGAAAACGGATGGACGGTTGTTACCCGCGACGGAAAGCTTTCCGCCCATTTCGAACACACGGTGGCCTTGACGCGAGAGGGCCCTCGGATATTGAGCTTGCCCGCTTGAGTATTGGCCGGCGTGCCTGTGCTATTGATTGAAATGACAGGAGCCTCATGGCGAAAGAAGAATCGATAACAGTGGAAGGAACGGTTATTGAACCGCTGCCCAATGCAATGTTCAGAGTGGAGCTTGAAAACGGCCACCGCGTTCTTGCGCACATATCCGGGAAAATGAGGATGCACTTTATCAAGATTTTACCCGGCGACAAGGTGACCGTGGAACTGTCGCCCTATGACTTGACGCGCGGTCGTATCGTGTACCGTTCGAAATAGTATTGACAGACGAATGGAGAACGAGAAGTGAAAGTTCGAGCATCGGTTAAAAAAATATGTGACAAATGCAAGGTGATCAAGCGGCGTGGAGTTGTGCGCGTAATATGTGAAAATCCGAAGCATAAGCAACGTCAGGGGTAAGGAAGGAGAGTAAAGAGTGGCAAGGATTGCTGGTGTTGATTTGCCGAAAAACAAGCGGATGGACATCGCTCTCACCTATATTTACGGAATAGGAAGGACTAGGGCGAAGGAAATTCTCGAAAAGGCGGGCGTTCCCTTCGAGACCAAAAGCGACGACCTGGCGGACGATCAGATTACGGCTATTAGAAGCATCATAGACCATGATTACAGGGTCGAGGGCGATCTTCGGAGGGATGTGTCCATGTCCATCAAGCGTTTAATGGATATCGGTACATACCGGGGATTGCGCCACAGGAAGGGACTGCCCGTGAGGGGACAGAGGACGGTAACCAACGCCAGGACGCGCAAGGGTCCCCGCAGAGCGATCGGCGGCGGAAAAAAGAAGAAATAAGGATTATCTGGAGGTACAATGGCTCGACCTGCACGTAAAGGCACAAAGAAAAAAGAAAAGAAAAATATCAGCGAGGGGATCGCGCATATCCATTCGACATTCAATAATACCATCGTCACTATAACGGATATGAGCGGCAATACCATCGCATGGTCTTCAGGGGGGGCGCAAGGATTTAAGGGTTCCAGGAAAAGCACCCCCTTTGCCGCGCAGCAGACCGCCATGGAGGCGGTTAAAAAGGCCAAACAGTATGGCCTTAGAACTGTGCAGGTCTATGTCAAGGGACCGGGCGCCGGCCGGGAATCGGCCCTAAGGGCGCTCCAGGCGGCGGGATTGACGGTTACGCTGATAAGAGACGTGACACCCATTCCACATAATGGTTGTCGCCCGCCGAAGCGAAGAAGAGTCTGATATTTAGATCGAACAGGGCCGCATCGAGCGGCTTTTCATGGAGGAGCATTTTGGCACGATATAGAGAATCATCATGCAAGATTTGCAGGGGCGAAGGTATCAAGCTGTTTCTCAAGGGAGACCGTTGTTACAGTGATAAATGCGCCTTTGAGCGTCGTGGTTATGCCCCGGGCGAGCATGGGCAGATGAGAGCGAGAAGAAAACGCTCGGACTACGGCCTCCAGTTGAGGGAAAAACAGAAGCTCAAAAGATCATTCGGCCTGATGGAAAAACAGTTTCGAAACTACTTTCATAAAGCCGAACGCCGTAAGGGCGTTACGGGTACCAATCTTCTGGTCCTTCTCGAAAGAAGGTTGGACAATATGGTGTACAGGATGGGTTTCGCCGCCTCGAGGAACGAGGCGAGGCAGCTGGTCAGGCATGGTCATTTCGTCGTAAACGGCAGGAAAGTAAACATCCCTTCCTATCTCCTTTCAGTAGGGGATCGGGTGACGATTAGGGAGAAGTCCAGGAATACAGCCCGTATCCTAGATGCAATGGATACGGTCGTGAGGAGGGGCCTTCCCACGTGGATTGAGGTGGATAAGGCCGGATTCACCGCTGAAGTCAAAGCGCTGCCGACTCGTGAAGAGTTGACCATGCCGATTGATGAGCAGATGGTGGTGGAGTTCTACTCCAAGTAATCGAACCATGATATTTAGTGAGGAATTGATGCTATGCAGAGAAACTGGCGCAGTCTGATAAAGCCAAAGCGCATTGAGGTCGATGAGGATAAACACACTCAATTTTACGGTGAATTCGACTGTCAGCCTTTAGAAAAGGGATTCGGCTCGACTTTGGGCAATTCCCTGCGACGCGTGCTCTTGTCATCCATTTACGGTGCCGCCATAACATCCGTAAGGATCGACGGGGTTCTGCACGAGTTTTCGACGATCCCGGGGGTAAAGGAAGACGTAACCACCATCATACTGAATCTCAAGGGCGTGCGCCTGAAGCTCCACCAGGGAGAGCAGAAGACGATTTCAATCAACGCCTCCGGTGAAGGAGAAGTAAAGGCCGGGGACATCATTACCGATGGTACCGTGGAGATATTAAACCCCGATCACCATATCGCAACCCTTTCCAAGGGAGGAGTATTGAAGGCCGATTTGACGGTGAAAACAGGCAAGGGCTACGTTCCCGCCAAAGCCGAGCATGACCCGGATCAACCTGAGGGTACGATCAACATCGATGCCGTTTTTTCACCCATCAGGAAAGTCGCATATTCCGTTTACACCGCCCGTGTAGGCCATATCACGGACTACGACAGACTGGTAATGGAAATATGGACCGATGGAAGCTTGCGTCCCGAGGACGCCCTTGCCTACGCGGCGCGGATCCTGAAAGAACAGATTGAAGTCTTCATAAACTTTGAGGACAGCGATAAAGAGGAAGAAGAAGCGGTCGAGGTGGAGGAAGAGCTTCGTGAGAATGAAAATCTTTACAGGAGCGTCGATGAACTCGAGCTTTCGGTACGATCGGCGAATTGTCTAAAAAACGCGGGCATCCAGCGCATAGGGGAACTGGTTCAAAAAACGGAAGCCGAAATGCTCAAGACCAAAAACTTCGGCAGAAAATCTTTGAACGAGATCAAGGAAATACTGGGAGAGATGGGACTATCTCTCGGCATGAAGATCGATTTTCCCCCCAAGACCGGCGGGCCGGAAGCAAAAGGCGAGGCGGGCAGGTTAGAAGAGTAGAAAGGATTTTGAGCGATGCGTCATAGAAAGGCCGGAAAAAAACTGGGAAGGACATCGAGTCACCGCAAGGCGATGATGCGAAACATGGTGACATCGCTTCTGAAGCATGAAAAAATTGCCACCACGGATGTAAAGGCGAAGGAATTGCGAAGATTCACCGAAAAAATGATCACGCTTGGGAAAAAGGGAACCCTGCACGCGAGACGGCAGGCTCTCGGTTACTTGCGTGATTACGAAACAACGGAGAAGGTGTTTACCGAGCTTTCGAACAGGTACAGCAACAGGGCTGGTGGATATACCAGGATCATCAAGGCGCATTCCCGTGTGGGGGATAATGCCCCCGTTTCCGTTGTAGAACTTATACCCCGGGCTCAAGGGGGTGAAAAGAAGAAGTCCTGACAACGTTTAATTAAAGGCATTTATGGTTTGAATTAAAGGCAAGATGTAGATCTTGCCTTTTTTATGCTTGATTTTTGAGGGGCGGTCACTATAATCAGTACAGGTTGCAGTGTATTTGTCGGAAATAATTCGAGGAATTGAGGCGGTGTCCGGCTGACTTCTTTTTTGGGAGGTGATACGAAATGGCGGAAGAGCGAATAGGAGAGGTAACGAAATTTTTTTCAAAACCAAGCGTGGCCGCCGTGAAAATCACGGAGGGTTCATTGTCGGTAGGTGATCGTGTACGATTTACAGGGCACACCACCGATTTCGAAGATACAGTCGATTCAATGGAAATAAATAACGAGAAGATTGATACGGCGAAGCCCGGGGACTATGTCGGAATCCGCGTCTCTTCAAGGGTTCGTCCCGGAGACGAGGTATTTAAGGTTCTGCCGGAATAGATCCTGGTAAAACAAGATATTTGTGGTGAAGAAACAAAGAATCGAGGGGGGGGGGACTGCGTTTTAAGCATTATTCAATACGGAAAGGTCGCGGGAGTTAATAGAGAGGGGGCTTCGAAAGCCATGGGGTCGCAGATAATGATGAACCGTGGCTTTTTTTGTCATTACGTAACTTTTTGTCATTCGGCAATTTCCGGGGAAATGGGGCGACACGATGCCCTTGCCGATCGCCGAAAATAATTGTCGACTATGAATGCACAAGAGGCGCTTCGGTATCTTTTCAGTCTCGAATCACGAGGTATTCATCTGGATCTTGATCCCGTTACAAGGCTTTTCCGAGTACTCGGCAATCCCCAGGAAAGTTACAGGACGGTGCATGTAGCGGGGACAAACGGGAAGGGTTCCGTGGCCGCCATGCTTTCCTCGATTCTGATGCAGGCGGGGTTACGCGTTGGGCTTTACACGTCGCCCCACCTCGTGGATTTTAGAGAGAGGATACGCGTCGACGGCGCCATGATACCCGAAGACGAGCTTGCCCTTCTGGTGGACCGTTTGAGGCGCTGCGTGACAGGGGAAACGACCTTTTTCGAATTCACCACCGCCCTGGCCTTTTTATACTTTCAGCAGGTATCCGTCGACATCGCGGTCGTCGAAGTCGGCATGGGGGGACGGCTGGATGCGACAAATTGCATAGACCCCGACGTTTCTATCATTACGAATATATCGTTGGAACACGAAATGTACCTCGGAAGATGTCTCGCATCCATCGCGGAAGAAAAGGGAGGCATCATCAAGGATAGAGGGATCTGCGTAAGTGGGGCAGCCCAGGCGGGAGTGCGCAAGGTCCTTGGAAGAATTGCAAGGGAACATAAGGCGCGCCTACTTGTCAAGGGAAAAGATTTTTCCGTGCGTCGTTTCGGAAACGGTACCTGCTCCTATTTCGGCATCAACCAAAAGATTTGTCATCTTCGGGTTCCGTTGGTGGGCCGCCACCAGTGCGACAACGCCGCTCTTGCCCTTGCCGCGGCGGAAGTATTGGCGGAGAAGGGGACGGCCATCGACGATCGCGCCATGATAAGAGGTATTGCCGAGACGAGGTGGGAGGGGCGTTTCGAAAGGATACGGGAGAATCCTCTCGTGATCGTGGATGGTGCCCATAATCCTGCGGGGATGCGGGCGCTTTTTAGAACCGTTGCGGAAGAAATGGAAGGACCCCCCCCCGTCGTACTGTTCGGTGTTATGAGTGATAAGCGGTACAAGGATATGCTGAGGGTGATCGATCCTCGATCGGAAAGGGTCATTGTCACCTTCCCTCGTGTTGAGAGGTCTAAGCGCCTGTCCGTGGAGGATATTCGTACAGCCCGCTTGAGGGAAGATTTGTTCGAAATCATTCCCGATCCCCGGGCAGCTTACGGCCGTGCCCTCGAGCTCGCCGGTGAAAGGAACCGAATGCTGCTTGTAACCGGTTCTCTTTACTTGGTGGGTGAAATAAAGGACATGGGAGAATTAGTTTAGGTTTTAAATCGGCGCCGCATATGATAACGATCCGGTGATTCCGGGATGAACATCAATAGAGACCTTTAAGTTTACAAGTAAAGATCTTTTCGTCGTTCCGGTTCCGATTTTCTCCTGGATGAATCGAGGGAACCGTTCCCTGAAGGTCTCACTTAGAGGAGGAGGAAGGGCCTTTGTCCAAGATACGGTTGCCCCTTGCGATAATTGCGATATTTCTCCTGATCCAACTTCCAACCGCTTCCTCCGCCGTCGACATTGGGGAGGGACCGATACAAATCGAAGCCGAACGCATCCAATACATTACCGAGCCCGAGTCCTACAAGGCGGAGGGTAATGTGGTCATATTGTTTGAGGGGGGATTTCTGAAGGCCGACCGGGTCGTCTACAAGGTCGAAACAGGAAAGGCTGAGGCCGAGGGGAACGTCTTCATTCAAAGCGGAAATGACACCCTCGAGGGGCACTCGGCAATATTAGACACCGTGACCGGTCAGGGAGTCGTTACCCAGGGAAAGGCATTTTTCGAAGAAAACCATTTTTTCGTCCGAGGGAAGAGGCTTGAGAGACGTGGTGACCAGGATTATTCCTTCCATGACGCCGAGATGACCAGTTGCTGCGGAGATGTGCCGGACTGGAAAATCACGGGGAAGAAGATAGATGTGACCGTGGATGGGTACGGAACGATCGAACACGGTACCTTTCAGGTCAGGGATTTTCCACTGATCTACGTTCCCTGGATGGTCTTTCCGGCCAAGACGACAAGGCAGTCCGGGTTCCTTCAACCACGGCTGGCCTACTCCGAGGAAAAGTTGGGATGGGATATAGATATACCTTACTTCTGGGCGATCTCGGAATCCACGGACGCCACCTTTTACCAACGTTACCTAAGCAAACGGGGTTTTCAGGAAGGTGTCGAGTTTCGATACTACCTGACCGAGAATTCCTTTGGCACCATATACGCCGATTATCTACGCGACGACTTGGATGTCACAACTGAACCCGGTGATGGAGAACTTTTTAGGGACTGGAAGGAGCCGCGGAATCGGTGGTCGTGGTACGTGGATCATGAGAGCCGTTTCGAATCGGGACTGGCCATCAGGGCGAACTTGAAAAAGGTTTCGGATAATTGGTATTTTAAAGATTTCGATTCTTACAATTACTTTATAGAACATTACGATGAAGATGAAGACAAACCCTTCAGCCGAGTTGATTTCGTTGGAGACGCCTACCTTTCCTATCTTGATTCAACCGTTCGTATCACCCAGGACTGGGAGCGCTTTAATCTTACCATGCTGGGTCAATACAGGGACAATTTACGCACCCACAGCAACGAGAGAACGCTTCAAAAATATCCCGAAATCATCTTGACCGGATGGAAACAGCCCATTGGGGACACCCCCTTTGATTTCGATCTCGATTCCACATACGGTTATTATTACCGTTCCCTCGGGCAGAGGGGACATTATTTCGACTTTGCCCCCACGGTTTCGCTTCCATTAAACGCAGGCCGTTACTTTCGCTTCATCCCGGAGGCGGGGATCCGCGACACCCGTTGGGACAGCACCGATACTTCGGGGAGTACGGACGACAGCCGGGACAACCGAACGGTTTATCACCTCGGATCCACCCTCTCCACGGAGTTTGAGCGGATTTTTCCCATGAACTGGGGTTCATTGGACAAGCTACGCCACTCAATTCGTCCTGAAATTCAATACCTTTACAGGCCTTACGCATCCCAGGACAATCGCCCCGATTACGTCGAATTTCTCGACGAGGAGAACAGCATCACCTATTCCCTGACCAACATTCTAACGGCACGTTTTATTGATGAAGAAGGCAAGCGATCCTATCGCGAGTTGGTAGACCTGAAAATAAGCCAAACTTACGATATCATAGAAGCCCGGAGGGGCAAACCCCCCACTGCGACCGACCAGAAAAAAAGACCATTCAGCGATGTGGACTTTGAACTGACTTTGTCCCCCCATTCCTTTGTAAGGTTTACCTCCGACGCCACCCTGGGTGTATATGACGGAGATTGGAAAAAATTGAACGGCCTTCTTAGAGTTCGCGACGGCAGGGGCGATTCGGCGGGCGTGGAATACCGCTACACGCGCGATCTACTCGAACAGGTGAACTTCGATATGCGGGTCAAGGTCACGGATCGTCTCGATCTAACATACCAAAAGGATTACGATCGACTTGAGGGGGAAAACTTAGAAACGATCTATGGCCTTTTGTACAAAAAGCAATGCTGGGACATCGCCTTTACATACACCGATTCTCCCGATGACCGGACTTACCTCCTTATCATCTCCCTGTCGGGGTTGGGCCGACTGGTCGGCGTAAGCGGCACTTTTCCGGGCAGTGATTGATGGAAAAGGGAGATTGGAATCTCCTTTCCCCTCTGGATGTGCGCATGGATGAAATCTTCAGGTGGGAGGAATGTTTCTCAATTGACTCCGTAGTGCTTTCTCCGGACGGAAGGGGGTTTTTCCGAGATCATGGTTTTTGAAGTGCGTCAAAGGTCTGCAAAGAAATATAGGAATTGAGGAAGATGGGCGTTCACACTTCGACGGGGCATACCACGAACGATCTTTTGTGCCGGGTGGTTTGGAGGAAGGAAGACTTTTCCTGCATTGAAAAGGCCCTGAAACCCACTTTATAATATAGTTTTTCGTTTTTCCTCTTGACAAAGACCGGGTAATTTCATAGGGTACCGCTTCAGTTTTAATAATGTTTCCTGGAGACCTATGAAAACATACAGCTCAAAAGGCGACGATATTGTAAAAAAGTGGTATCTCTACGATGCGGACGGCAAGGCCTTGGGACGCCTTGCGAGTGATATCGCTCGAAGATTGAGAGGCAAAAACTCGCCGCTCTATACCCCGCATGCTGATACGGGTGATTACGTCGTGGTAATCAACGCCGAAAAGATCATGCTTACCGGCAAAAAGATGACGGGGGAAGTTTATTTTCGTTACAGCGGTTACCCCGGGGGGATAAAATCGGCTACTGCGAAGGAACTGCTCGAAAGACATCCCGAAAGGCTGATATTCAACGCCGTGCGGGGTATGCTGCCGAAAAACAGTCTCGGAAGGAAGATGTTGAAAAAACTAAAAATATACGCGGGGTCCGATCATCCCCACGAGGCGCAATCGCCTATAGTAGTGAATGCCGACAATTGAAAAAGAAGGGTGGAATATGGCGTTAAAGCAATTTTACGCGACGGGTAAAAGGAAAACGGCTGTTGCGCGGGTCTGGATGCGTGAAGGCTCGGGAGAATTTATAGTCAACAAGAGGAACTTTGAAGACTATTTTCAACAGGACACAGCGAAACAATTGATAACCCGCCCCCTTGATATTACCGGGACCCGAGGAAAATTTAATTTCCTGGTGAACGTGCGGGGAGGGGGTGTCACCGGTCAGGCCGGTGCGGTGAAACATGGGATAGCCAAGGCGCTGGTGGAATATGACGAATCCCTTAAACAATCTCTTAAAAGGGCGGGTATGCTGACGCGGGACGCCCGTATAAAGGAACGAAAAAAATACGGGCAACCGGGGGCGCGGAAAAGATACCAGTATTCCAAGCGATAGTTCAATACATGTGTTGCCGGGGGCTCGCGCCCCCTTCTTTTTTTGGTTGGAGCTTTCCATGATATCTTCAGGGATACCTTCAGGGATACGTTCAGGTATCTACGGGGCAAGCGGTTATACGGGCCAGGAGTTGCTGAGGTTGCTTATCAATCATCCTCACTGCGAGGTAACGGCGATCACCTCCCGCAGATACAAGGGGGAACCTCTGTCCTCTCTTTATCCCCACCTAAATGCCGTAATCAATCTCAACTTTATGGACGCTTCGACGGACGAGGTGGCGTCGCTCTGCGACGTGGTGTTTCTAGCCGTTCCACACGGGGAAGCCATGGAGGCGGTCCCCAGATTTCTTGAAGCGGGAAAGAAGGTCGTTGATCTCAGCGCCGATTATCGACTGAAAAACCAATCCCTATATGAAAAGTGGTACTGTTCCCATACCTCACCCGGTCTTCTCGCCGAGGCCGTCTACGGCCTTCCCGAACTCCACCGGGAAGAAATCCGCACCGCTCGCCTCGTGGCGAATCCCGGCTGTTACCCCACAAGTATCGTTCTTGGCCTTGCGCCGCTTCTGCGCGAAGGCCTTATAGACCCATCGTCCATCATTATTGATTCTAAATCGGGCGCGAGCGGGGCGGGCAGAGAGGCGAACACGGCCATGCTCTTCTGTGAGGTTAATGAGGGGTTCAAGGCTTACAAGGTAAGAGCCCATCGACATATACCGGAGATAGAGCAGGAACTTTCATTGCTTGCCGGGAAGGATATAGAGGTGTTGTTTACGCCCCACCTGCTCCCGTCCAACAGGGGAATTTTGAGCACCATCTATGCAACTCCAACCCGTACCGTGGACACCGTCTTTCTGGTAGATCTATATCGAAACTTTTACGTGAACGAACCTTTTGTAAGGGTGTTGGAAGAGGGGTTGTTCCCCGGTCTGTCGTCCGTGCGGGGATCGAACTTTTGTGATATAGGGATCACTTTCGACGACAGGACGGGCCGGGTTCTAGTCATCTCGGTAATAGACAATCTTGTAAAGGGAGCCGCCGGCCAAGCCATTCAGAACATGAATATCATGGAGGGGTTCCCCGAGGACTCCGGCTTGAAGCTGGTTCCCCTTTTCCCCTGATAGTTCACGATGGATTTTCCCAGGATTTTCCGACATGGCAGGTACAGGCTGACTGATAATTCGAAGTGGCCGAAGGCACTCTTTCGGTCCTTTCGGATCCCCGCTTGAATCATTTCACCGGTGAGCGCTATGACTTTAAAAATTTATAATACTTTGACTCGGGCCAAAGAACCATTCGTCCCTCTGGAGGAGGGGAAGGTGGGCATGTATGTATGCGGTATCACGGCCTACGATGTCTGTCACATCGGTCACGCCCGGTCGGCCGTTGTCTTCGACGTTATTTACCGCTATTTCAAGTATAGAGGCTTCGCTGTCACCTACGTGAAGAACTTCACCGACGTTGACGACAAGATCATCGAACGCGCCAGGAGGGAAGGGGTCGATATCGCGGAAATCGCCGCTCGCTATATAAGGAAGCACAACGAGGACATGGATGCCCTGGGTCTTGTCCGACCCACGGTGACCCCCCGTGCCACGGACAATATAAAAGGAATGATCCGGCTTGTCGAACGACTCCTGGAAAAGGGACTTGCTTACACAGTGGACGGTGATGTTTTTTACTCGGTGGAACGTTTCGAAGGATACGGAAAGCTCTCGGGAAGGTTGCTCGACGAGATGATGGCGGGCGCCCGCATCGAAGTTGATACCAAAAAGAGGAACCCTTACGATTTCGTGCTCTGGAAATCGGCCAAGGAGGGTGAACCATGGTGGGAAAGTCCCTGGGGCAGGGGGCGTCCGGGTTGGCACATAGAGTGCTCCGTTATGAGCCAGAGATATCTCGGTGAAACCTTTGATATCCACGGCGGGGGAGAGGATCTCATTTTTCCCCATCATGAAAATGAAATCGCCCAGTCCGAGGGGGCTACGGGGAAACCCTTTGCGCGGTACTGGATCCATAATGGATTCGTCAAAATAAACAGTGAAAAGATGTCGAAGTCCCTGGGGAATATCTTCACCGTACAAGACGTCCTGAAGCAGTTTCATCCCGAGGTCGTGCGTCTTTTCATACTACAGACTCATTATAGAAGTATCATCGATTTTTCCGAAGAAGCCCTCAAAGAGGCTCGTTCCGCCCTCGAACGCGTTTATGCGACATTGCTGGCCGTGGACGAACGGATCGGGGGAAAAGATGAATTCGATGAAATGACGGAGCAGAATCTTTCGGGCCGACACAAAGATTTTTTCCATAGGCTCCAGGCGCTTCAGGGACGATTTGTAGAAGCGATGGATGACGATTTCAACACAGCTCGGGCTATAGGATATATTTTCGAGACACTTCGCCAAATGAACGTCTATCTTGACGAGACCGCAGGGGATGGGAGCAGCCGGCACCTTTTCGTTTTATACAGGGCGCGTAGCATCTTTCACCAGTTGGGAAAGGTTTTGGGTCTTTTCCTTGAGGACCCGGTCGAATATTTCAGGCGCGAACGGGCACGGGAACTTCAAAAAAGAAACATAGACAGCGATGTGATCGAAGGGCTTATTGAAGAGCGAGCCCGCGCGCGCGCCGAACGTGATTGGTCGAGGGCCGATGAGATACGCGAAAGCCTTCGAGAAAAAGGCATACTGCTCAAGGACGGTCCCGGAGGCACCACTTGGATGATACAATAAATCTTCCGAAGCGGGCACCATCGTACCGGGCGTTTTTTCGTGATCCTTAGCGACATGACCTATTGAAAGGACCGCCAAAAGGAGCCCTCATATTCTTCCTTTGAAAAGGCATGCCTTCACTAAATATCCTACCTGAGAACCGGTTTGAAACCTTATTGACGCCCTCTTTTACCTTCACGGGCATCGAAGGTTCGCAATATAATATTTGACAGTATATGGGGAATCGAGTAGACAAGCGGACAGAAAGCCTTATCGGCGTTAATGATATCAACAAGTTACGCGTCTTTGCCGCCTAACGTCTTTTTCATGCGCGTCGTACTGGGGCTGAGGGTTACGAGGTATGTATGCTGAAGTAATAGCCGGCGTCATCGGTGGTTTAGGCCTTTTCCTCTTCGGCATCCACATCATGAGCAATTCCATGAAATCTTTATCGACGGGATTGCTTCGTGACATGCTTGAGAGAGTTACTTCCAATCGAATAAAATCAGTCTTTCTGGGCGTCATCGTAACTGCGCTTATCCAGAGTTCCAGCGCAACATCGGTCATCCTGATCGGGTTTATCAATGCCGGGGTGATGAAATTGGCTTCCGCTCTTCCGGTTATATTCGGAGCCAACATCGGAACAACGGTAACCGCCCAACTGATCGCCTTCAAACTTACCAAGTCGGCCATGGTTTTCGTGTTTTTTGGAGCGATTGTCCATCTCTTTGCGGAAAAGGAAAAAACGAAAAACAGGGCACTGGCGGTTATCGGCTTCGGGATACTCTTTCTGGGGCTGGCCATGATGGGGAGTTCCGTCAAACCCCTTGCGCAAAATGAGGCGATCGTTAATTCCTTTTTGATATTTGGCACCTATCCTCTTCTGGGTATTTTGGCCGGTTTGATTGTAACCGTGATACTCCAGAGCAGCAGTACCGTAATCGGTATGGTGATCGCTCTCGCCTCGGCCGGTTTACTTGACCTTACTTCATCTATTTACATTGTGCTGGGTGACAACATAGGTACCTGTATCACGGCTATCATTGCGAGTGCCGGGGGGAAAAGGGACAGCAGGCGCCTGGCTTTCGGACACGCCCTCTTCAACATAATCGGCACCCTGATCGCACTTCCCCTTGTTCCTCTATATATCCGCTACCTTCCCATGTTGTCCGGAGACATCGCTCGCCAGATCGCCAATACTCATACCATCTTCAACGTGGTCAACACCATAATTCTACTGCCCTTCGTTCCCGTCTTTGTGAAGATCCTGGAAAAGATCGTGCCGGGCAAGGATTACGAACCAAAAGAGGGAGGGTACTTGGAAGAACACCTCCTGAGCACCCCGGGCCTGGCGATACGGGCCGCCCTCAGGGAGCTTTCGGTCATGCTGTCCGTGTGTCGAGACATGTTGGAGAAGGCACGCCAGTGCACGGAGAATTTCAATCACATACTGAAAAACGAAATAGTCGTCGATGAAAACTCCGTAGACGATATGCAGAAAAAGATCACGGCCTATCTTGCCGAGGTCACCCAGTCGAGGCTTACGGACAAGCAGCGGTATCTCGTGCCCGCCATTATTCACAGCGTTAACGACGTGGAGAAGGTGGCCGACTATTGTGAGGATATTGCAAAACTGTCGGAACGCCTGTACGAGAACGACTTGTCATTTTCGGAAGAGGCGAAAGCCGAGTTGAGAAAGGTTTTCGACAAGACGGCCGCTCTCATGAAACATACCAAGCAGGCGCTGGACAACAACGACGAAAGGGCGGCCTTGATCGCCTTGAACATAGAGGAAGAAATCGATGCCCTCATAGAACAGTACAAACTCAATCACATCAGGCGCCTGGAGCAGGGGGTCTGTGTCAGCAATGCCGGCCTCGTTTTTTCAGATATTTTAACAAACATAGAGCGGTTGAACGATCATCTCTGCAACATAGCCAAGGGAATTCTGCACAGGGGAAAACGATAAACCGCGGCAAGAAAGGGTTTCTTTGATTATCGCCACGGTAAAAGACAGTCATCAAGAAACAATTCGCAGAAAATCAAAAAAACATATAGAATTACCTAAACTCGAGACCACGTAAACCGGGCCGGTGTCATTTCTGCAAGCGGGTGAGGAACCTCCGGACCATGGTGAAAGTATGATGATGACCACAGAGGTTGAACCGACGGTTTTGGTCGATGCCGCAAGCGTTCAGGGCGGTCCTGTCCTTTTGTCCCTCCGGGGTGCGATGTCTCTGGATACCATATCGACTATCTCCCATCGACTTTACAGTCTTGTTGAAGAAATGAATCCGTCGGACATAACGATCGATTTTTCCTCTTTAGGTTATTTCGACAGTGCCGGCGCACTCGTTATGGCAAGGTTCAGGCACGAAATGGAACGACGAGGCATACCCTTGAAATTGGTCAACGTCAGTGAAGAAACCCGGAGAATCATGGAGCTTTTCGATCCCGATCGAATAGAAGTACATGCGGACATGCCTTCCGGGGAGCCCCAAATATCCATGTTGGAGATTATCGGTGGGGGTGCTCGAGCCATGGTGGTGAAAACCATTATTGTAATGGGATTCATCGGAGACGTCGTTCGATCCATCGGATATTTTCTTTTCCACCCTCGCGAGTTACGATGGAAAGACATGGTGACCAATATGAAACTTGTCGGCGCCGATGGCCTCCCCATAGTGGCGCTTATAAGTTTTTTGGTGGGGCTCATAATAGCGTTCATGTCATCCCTGCAACTCAAACCCCTCGGCGGAGACATATTTGTTGCATCGCTGGTAGGAATAGCCATAGTTAAGGAACTTGGTCCTCTCATGACCGCCATAATCGTGGCCGGGCGATCGGGATCCGCCTTTGCAGCGGAAATCGGCGCCATGGTCGCCAACGAAGAGATAGACGCCCTCTATATAATGGGATTCGAACCCATGCGGTTTTTGGTCATTCCCCGTTTGTTGGCGGCATTGGCCGTTGTGCCCCTCCTGGCACTATATGCGGATTTTTTCGGGCTCTTCGGTGGATTGGTGGTAGGTATGTTGGGATTGGATATGACGCTTATTACCTATGTAAACCAGACAGGTGAAAGCATTGTTCTTTCCGATGTTTTTACCGGTCTGATAAAGTCGATAGTATTTGCGGCCATTGTGGGGGGAAGCGGCTGCTACCATGGTCTGAGAGTGAAACGGGGCGCCGAGGGTGTCGGCAGGGCTACGACCGCGGCCGTTGTGTCGGCCATATTTTTTATAATTCTCGCAGACTCGATTTTTGCAGTGGTATTGCATTACATTTAATGATCATGAAAAATATCGACCTCGTTGAAAAAGAGAAAAACGTGAGCCCCGGGCGCGAAGTAATTGTACGCGTAGAGAATCTCACGGCCCGGCTTGAAGGGAACACCATATTGAAAGATATCAATTTGGAGGTTCATCGGGGTGAGCGATTGTTTATCGTTGGTCGAAGCGGTTCCGGGAAGACCGTCCTCATGAAACACATGATAGGCCTCTTCAGACCTGCCGAAGGAAAGGTAACGATAAAGGGGATGGATGTTCATGGGGCCGATGAGAGAGAGCTGGCCGAGATCAGGCGTTCCTTTGGAGTACTTTTCCAATCGGGGGGGTTGCTCGGCTCAATGACCCTGGAAGAAAATACAGCCCTTCCCTTGACGGACAGATTTGATATACCGGAGGACCTAAGGGAAGAACTGGTGCGCATGAAACTGGCCATGGTCGACCTTGCAGGATATGAGCATCTTTTTCCCGCCGAACTCTCCGGCGGTATGAAGAAAAGAGCCGGGCTGGCCCGGGCCATGGTGCTGGACCCTGAAATATTGTTTTTCGATGAACCCTCGTCCGGTCTCGATCCCGTCACGTCGGCCGAACTGGACCGAACGATTGTGGGAATAAACGAAGGAATGGGGACGACGATGGTCATCGTAAGCCACGAGCTCTCTTCGATTCTTGCAATAGGACAGCGAATCATAATGCTCGACGGAGATGAGAAGGCTATCATCGCGGAGGGCGAACCGCGATACCTCCTGGAGAATTCCGCGGACAGGCGGGTGGTTGCCTTTTTGAGCAGGAGCGCGGATTAAAAGGAAAGACCAATGAGGAAAGATAAATCCAGCATCATAATCGGTCTTTTCGTGGTTGTGGCTGTTTTCATCGGCAGCGCGGCGGTGGTGTGGCTTGGCGTCTCTCACTATCTCACCGCCGGAGAACGCTACGTGACGTACTTTGACGAATCCGTACAAGGTCTTTCGGCCGATTCCGCCGTTAAGTACCGCGGTGTCACCGTGGGCCGCGTGGAAAACATCTCTATCGCCCCCGACGAGCGTCATATAGAAGTAATAATGAAAATAAAGATGGACATTAACCCCGCGGAAACGACGGTGGCGCAACTCAGGCCGGTGGGGATTACGGGCATTGTCTTTGTCGAACTCAACATGAAGGAAGAGGGGGATGTCGAAACCGGCGGTGAGATATTTTTCGAGGCGCCCTATCCTGTCATTCCTTCAAGGCCGTCGGGGTTAACGGAGCTCTCAACCCGGCTATACGCGCTGGCGGACAAAATGATGGAGATCGATGTAGTGGCCGTGACCAAGGAAATAGAGGCGGTTGCGTCGACACTCCGGGAGGTCGTCGGTGATCCTCGGATAGGTGATCTTATCGAAAACCTGAACGCGGCCGCGGTGCGCCTGGGGGGGGTGCTGGACGGCCTGGAAGATGCCTTGGCCCGAGAGGATCCGGGACAAATCATGGCCGAGGTCAGGGAAACCCTGGGAGAACTACGTAGTCTCATGGTTGAAGCCAGAGAAACAATCCACGAAGCGAACCTTCCGGAGATATCGAAACAGACGATTGAAGCGGTGGATACCCTGGAAAGAAAGGCCGCTATTCTCATGGACAGACTGGACCGCACAAGCCGTGTAACTGCACTGGAAATCAGGGATGCGGGATTCCAGGTTCGAGAAGCGGCGCGGGCGATGGAGTATCTGTCCGAACGGCTTTCCTTGCAGCCCTCCGATTTGTTTTTCGGGCGGCCGCCCGACCCGGATCTGGAAAGAGAGTGAAGACGGCATGAAGCCCTATGTTTCAAGGCCAAGTTCCATCATTCGGCGAATATCGCCGGTTGCAGCAGTTGTTCTGGCGGCT
>JAHDRK010000071.1 GCA_018433345.1 Syntrophobacterales bacterium
CATCGAATACATGCCCATAGGCGACAACATGGAACAAGACTTCCAACACCTGCCAAGCGACAAAATTGTGCAATGGATCAACACGAAGATACCTCTGGAACCCCTGAATACCCCTCCCGGTTCCCTTGACGGCCCGGCGCGGCTGTACCGTGTAGTGGGGACCGAAGGGATAATAGGGTTTATCGGGGCGATGTCGAGCCACTTATGCGCAGCCTGCAACAGACTGCGTCTCACCTCCGACGGCCGTCTCAGGGCTTGTCTCATGTCAGACGAACCTGAAATCGACTTGAAACCGTCACTCCGCCGGGGCTGCTCGGATTCTCACCTTCAGATGTTGATAGAAAAGATTATTTCCATGAAGCCGGAAGGCAATCGATCACACTTACTTCACCCCAGGCGTAAAAAATGTGTGCGAACCATGTCTTCCATTGGAGGATAAGATTCCGAGGAAAACGGACATGAAGGAATGTGCCGATTACACCATGAACAACCGCGGAAATTGGTTCGAATCCCCCGCGGGAATATACGTGGGGGAAAGAATGGCATCGCTGTTCATGAACCTGGCACGTCCCCTTCGCGGGGAAAGGATACTCGATATGGGCTGCAACATGAACTCAAGCATGGTTCTCTTCAAAAACCCGGGATGCAGTGTAACAAGCCTTGCAACAACGAGGGAAACGGTCGAAAAAGTCACAAAAGACATGAGAGATGTCGCTCAGGACATTCATGTAGGTGACATGGAAGACCTGCCTTTTTCCGATAACGAGTTCGATCTCGTGACAATGATCCTGTCTCTCGAAATGACTCACGCCCCGGAGAATGTTCTCAGTGAAGCGGTCAGGGTCAGCCACGGAAGGGTTTTCATCGCATTACTCAATCGAATATCCTGTGCGGCCCGCAGTCTGAAAACCCCCTTTTTCTCAACGCCGCCTCTTCATTCTTTCACCATGTTCGATGTGATCCGCATCGTCGGTAAAGCGATGCCCGATGTACCTGTGGACTGGGGAAGTGTTGTATGTTTCCCCGTCAGCTGGTATCCCCGGCTTGGAACCACCGATCGCAGACTTCCCCTCCGGAAAAATCCCCTGGGGGCTATAGGTGGATTGGCTTTTCCCGTCAAGTATCGCTATCGTACGATACAGGAACCGCTCAGAGTAAACGTAAATACGGGCATAGGAGAAACCCGCCGCGTCCCCGGCACGGTCTGCAACAGGAAAAGGTAAAATACCATGAAAGAAGCCATGCTCTACGAACAGTTGCAGGAACGGCGTGTCCGTTGCAAGTTGTGCGCCCATGGATGCACGATCAAACCCGGCAAACGTGGGATATGCGGTGTCCGTGAAAATCAAGACGGCACATTGTACTCCCTGGTACATGGCATCATAATCGCCGAAAATATTGATCCCATCGAAAAAAAACCCTTTTTCCACGTCTGCCCGGGATCTCTTTCCTTCTCGATCGCTTCGGTCGGGTGCAACTTTCAATGCAGTTTCTGCCAGAATCACGATATTTCACAAGCCCCACGGGAACAAAACAAGATAATGGGGCGAAGGCGGGAGGCGGAAGAAATTGTGGATTCAGCCGTAAAAAGCGGCTCACGGTCCATAGCGTACACCTACACGGAACCCACGATTTTTCTTGAATTCGTTTGCGAGGTGGCCGAAAGGGCAAGAAAAAATAGGCTCCTGAACCTGCTTGTCACCAACGGCTATCTTTCTGAAGAAGCACTCAACCTTGCAGCACCCCTAATCGATGCAGCCAATGTGGATCTCAAGGCATTCAATGACGGCTTTTATAAACGATATTGCGGGTCACGGCTGCAACCCGTCCTGGATACACTTCAACGCATGCGGGAACGAGACATCTGGATTGAGGTCACAACGCTCCTTATCACCGGCCTGAATGATGATCCCGTGGAGTTGCGACAAATGGCACGGTTTATCAAATCGCTGGGCGAAGAAGTGCCGTGGCATATCAGCCGATTCCATCCCCAATACCGGCTTCGCACAATTGGTCCTACACCGAGAGAAACGATCGAAACGGCCAGGCAAATAGGGATGGAAGAAGGCTTGAAATACGTTTACGCGGGGAATCTTCCCGGTGATATAGGAGAAAAAACCTTCTGCGCCTCCTGCGGCACAATACTTGTCGACCGTGTAGGATTCAGAGTAAACCGAATAAATCTCGAGCCCGGAGCGGTATGCCCGAAATGTAAAACCAGGATGGCCGGACTTTTTGAAGATGATCTCACCGATAAAATCAATTCAAAAAAGAGCCGGAAAGCATAAGATCTCTCCATAACCGGTTGTTTACCGATGATTCGCCGACCTCATCCCATCTGAGGAAGGAGGCAAACCCCATGAAACTATTTTTCACCGTATTTCTGACGATTTTCATAGCCGAGATCGCCGACAAAACCCAGATCGCCACCATGCTTTACGCCTCCGGATCGGCGAACAACAAGCTGGTGGTTTTTGCAGGGGCCGCCCTCGCCCTTGTAACCGCCACGTTGCTGGCGGTTTTCGTCGGATCGGCCCTGTCACAATTCATAAATGAAAAGATCATGGTCAAGATCGCCGGCGGCGCATTTATCGCCGTGGGACTCTGGACCTTGATGCAATCATGAAGGTGTTTCTCCCGTAATTTCGATTCCGGCAATTATTTCCCGGGATTCCCTTCACCTCTCCAGTCAAGATCTTCTTCTTGATATGTCTCCTCGAGTATTCGCCGTGCGGCCGACAGTCGATCTTCCGGGACCAACACATTCACTCGGCCCAGGCCGTCAAGGGTCAGTCCGTAAATTATCGACGCAACTTCATAATCAAGATGCACCGGGATTCCTTCCGCCTCCAGTCGCCCCGCTACGATACCGGCGTTGGCAAGACCCTGCTCCTCACAAACAATCTTCCAGCCTTTTGGTCTCATTTCCCTCACTTACACCCTGTAATCATCGGTCCACTCGGATGGTGAGATAACAGTCGCTCTCGCTGCCGTCGTTTAAATACCTTCCCATTCCCGCTAATCGTATGACTTGTCCATCTTGTACCCCCGGCGGAATTGAAATCACAAATGTCTTCTTTTTCGTTCCTCGAGGAATGCTGATTATTTTTCGTGCTCCGTGAACAGCCTCATATGGTGTTACATGAATTACTCCATGACAATCATCTCCCTTGTAACCATACTCCCTAACCCTGTAAAGACGAGGACCGCGGCGTTTCCGCGTAAACCTTTCCAAGTATTCTTTCATAGTTATCATTCCCGGCAGTTTGGTGAAAATCTTGGAAAGAACCATTCCCGCCGCGAAACCTCCCACGTGCGCCCACCAGGCAATTCCCCCACCCTGGGAATCGAAAAGGACCGCACTGGTGAATTGGAATAAAAACCAAAGACCCAGAAAAACGGCCGCCGGCACCTCTATAAAAAAGGGAATAAATAACACAGGAACAAGTGTCAGGATACTGGCCCTGGGATAGCGTACCATGTAGGCACCCATTACACCGGCCACGGCTCCGCTGGCACCTATTACGGGTATGGTCGATTCGGGGTATAGAACGAGGTGAAACAGTCCGGAAAGAACTCCACAACAGACATAAAACACGAAAAAAGTCAAAGATCCGAGGGCGTCTTCGACGTTGTCGCCGAATATATAGAGAAACCATGCATTACCAACGAGGTGCCAGAGACTCCCATGAAGGAACATAAATGAAATGAAGGAAAATACCTGTTGTGCCAAGGTGAAGCGAGCGGCGATCTCAGAATAAGAATAGCGTGCCGGTACAAGGCCATAAGTGAAAATGAATTCCTGTATCCCCTCCCCCTGTCCCAACTGGACCAGGAATACCAAAACGTTTACGAAAATGAGAAACCTCGTTACAAGGGGCACATTTCTTGGAACATTGATGTCTCGAATTGGAATCATGGGCGACCACGATCATCTGTAAACCAATACCTGGTGTCAGGAAGTTTGAAGGGGGATAGGATTCCCCTTGTGAAAACCATCCCCCTCCATGGTCCATTACATGTCATTCCGAGGGAATAATAAGCCGCTGCCCTACCTGAAGCGGATCGTTGCGATTGATGTCGTTTGCGACCAGCAAGCGTTCGAGACCGATATTATAGGCACGCGCTATCCCGTAGAGGGTCTCACCCCGCCGCACCGTGTGGTATCGAGGTGTCGACATACCGGATTCGGTTACCTGTCTTTTTGTCGCTTCTCCCGAAAGGGCGTTCATATTTTTCTGCAGGACGTCCACCTTACGTGACAGGGCGTCAAGCCGCCTGACGAGATCAGTCTGGTCCGGAACATTTCTTTGCGTTTCGATCAGTTCGGCCACCGCCCGTTCTAAACCATCGAGTTGGTTTACGCGGGACTCTATCCTGTCCACCCTTAAGAAAAGGGCCGTAAAATCCTCTTTCGAAACCGGGACATCTCCGCGGGATAAAAAGAACATAATCACGACGACAAAAACAACCAACACCCCCGTCACTACAAAGAAAATATTTTTCCGTTCGTCGAAGAACCCTCTCCCATCGTTTGCACCGTCATCAAAATCGTCGCTTCCTGGATCAAACTCACCTTCTTCATCGGGCTCATCGAGCTCGACGAAGTCGTCGTCCGAGTCACGTCGCATATCACTTATCCTTTCAAAATAATTTATGAAACTATAGAATAAAGGCCCTTTTCCGTCAAGACGGGCTCTACGTCAATGAAAGATATCGTATCGTAAAGACCGGCGCAAAACTCGACTATTTCCCCCGAAAGCCCTCTTCACGGGGAATGATGCCCGCCGACGCCTTGGCAAGCGCTTCATACCGATCGAGCGGAGCCTCGGCAAGAATCATCATGTTCTGCGCCGCCATGGAACCCTCGGCATGAACGGTGGTGACCTCGTGAAAGGCCGACTCGTGCGAACAAGCGTGCCTCATTGTTTCATGTATCATTTTCATTCTCTCAAGCGTGCTGTACTTTGCGGATCCGCCCAGGTAATGTTCGAGATAGTCGTGGATATCGGGGTTGTTCCAGTCGCGCCTGTCGGGGGACGTGGCGATGATGCCGCCGCTGATATCCTGAACAAGCGCCATAATCTCGTGATACTTGGATGCGAAGTGGAGCTTGGCCATATTGGTAATCAGGGGACTGGGAACCGCGATATCGCCGTACATGACCGGCTCTCTCGCGGCGGCGTTGGTCAAGGCCCTGAGGGTCTCCACGTAGGCGGCTATTTTTGCAAGCTTATCCCTTATGTGGCCCACCTTCTCCAGGCCGTTATACTTTGCCATAGCCACCGCGCAACCCGCCAAGACCTCCACTGAAGGAACCTTGTAGCTGATCGCCGTAAATCGATGAAAGGTCGCGAAGGTATATGCAAGCAGCATGGAATACTGCCATTCTCCGCACATGAAAACCCGGTCCCAGGGAACGAACACATTATCGAAAACGATCATGGCCTCCGTTAGTTCCCGGACGGGACGATCGGCGTGAAACTCCCCTTCCGACCAGGCACCGCGGCCGCCCCGGCATATGAAGGTTATTCCATCGGCATTGGCCGGAACGGCGAAACTCACGGCATATTCGGCCTCGTTCTCTCTCATCTGTCTCGTGGGCACAACGATGATCTCGTTCGCCGCAGGTGCGCTTGTAATGTGAATTTTGGAGCCCTTTACCACGATCCCGTCCTTCGTCTTATCCACCACGTGGAGATAATAGTCTGGATGCTTTTGCTGAGCCGGCTCTTTAGACCGATCGCCTTTCACGCAGGTGACGGCGCCGCAGGTGTGCAAGTCGTTTTTTCTCAGGTGTTCGAGAAAGTTGGCGGCGTTTTCTTGGTACTCCCTTTTCCCCATCTGACCCGCCACGGCAAAGGCCGCATTCAGGCAGTCTGTGCCGATATCCTTTCCGAAGGGAAGTCCTCCAATAAGTTCGATGGAACGTTGAATCATCTTGGTCCTGTTTTGAAGATCATCCTGAGTCTTCGGCGTCACAAAGTGACGGTTGATAGGCTCACCGGTTTCCGGGTGTTTCGCAACGAATAGATCTTTCACTTCCGGATCGTCGGATGCCGTAAGTTCGTAACCGGCAGCTATAGTATTGCAGGTTATGCCCAGTATGGGGTGCCCGGGGATGTCATCCACCTTTTCCCCCCTGATGTACACTCGCCTTCCATCACGAAGGCTTTCAAGGTATTGATCCGCCGTTCTGATTCCCATTGTGACCCTCCTTTTTTTGTTAGTTTAGTTTGTTGTGATGAACTTTTTGATCTGTCATGAAACCTTTTGCAAAAACGATGACAACCATCGCGTTCTGTAGTATAAACACTATACCAAGCCACCGGGAGCAAGATTACCACATGAATCTAACCCCAGCTACGGAAATTTCACTTCCGGCCTGCCGGACAAAGATTCTATGCACCATGGGCCCGTCCTGCCGGGACACCGCCACCATTGAGACAATGATGCAGAATGGTATGACGGCGGCTCGCCTCAATTTTTCGCACGGATCTTTCGAAGAACACAGGCGAACCATTGCAGCCCTGCGAGAAGGCGCAGGTAAATTGTCCCGCCCCCCCACGATCCTTGCCGACTTGCCTGGACCGAAGATACGCATCGGCCAGCTTGTCGAAGACCCTCTCATACTCGAGAAAGGCAATGAAATCACCCTGACGACAAGAGAGATTCCGGGCACCGCCGATATTATTTACGTAAACTACAACCGTCTTCCCTCGAGTCTCCAGCCGGGCGATACCATCTATCTTAACGACGGCTTCATAGAGCTGACCGTTCTCGAAGTGAATCCTGAATCCGTGCGCTGCGTGGTCACGGCGGGCGGAACCCTTCGCTCCGGTAAAGGTCTCAATCTGCCGGGAAGAAAGGTTTTCCTGGACAATCCGACGAAACGCGATTTCGAGATAATGGATTTCGCGCTCGCTGAAAATATTGATATTTTCGGCATATCCTTCGTGGAAGACGCCGACGCCCTTTTACGTGCGAGAGAGTACGCGGCAGGAAAAAACCGGTCAATCCATGTAATCGCAAAAATCGAACGGGCCGCCGCCATCGGCAATATCGACGCCATCCTCAGCGCGGCCGACGGTGTAATGATTGCACGGGGAGACCTGGGCATTGAAATACCCATCGAGGACATGCCGTCCGTTCAAAAGGAACTGATCCACAAGGCCAACGAACGAAGCGTGCCGGTAATCACCGCCACCCAGATGCTTGTCTCCATGGTTGAAAACAGTCGTCCGACAAGGGCCGAGGTCACTGATATCGCGAATGCCATCCAGGACGGAACCGACGTAATCATGCTCTCGGAAGAAACGGCCATCGGCAGGCACCCCGTGAGGGTCGTCTCCACCATGGCCGCTGTAGCGGCCTCCTTTGAACGCCGACATGGGGAACTGATGTGGTTGTCGGCACTTAGGGAGCAACTCAAGGCATACCTCACCGAAAAACGGATTTCAGTGCCCGACATGATCTCCCTGAATGTTGCGGAGTCGGCCCAGTCTTTGAACGTACCCGTAATTCTGGCCTCGACGGTAACGGGAATGACGCCGCGAAGGATATCGCGGCTCAAACCGGAAAGCTGGATCATAGCCGTATGCCAGGACGAAGATGTCGTAAATTTCACTTTTCTTTCTTCGGGTGTATATCCTCTAGCGCGAGACGGGTCGATGAGCACGTGGCACGAACCGGTTATGAGGCAACTGAAAAAACAGGGAATCCTTACCCCCGGCGACAAGGTCATCCTCACGGAAGGCATGTTCTCCAACCCAAGGGACGGGCGCGAACCGGGAGGAACGGACATGATGGCGATAATCACCGTTTGAATTTACAGAGGGCACGTGAATGGCAAAGATGCCCTACTTGACTCGAGAATTAAAAAATCAAAAATACGATGGATAATGGTAGAGGAATAGTATAAAATGAATTTACAAAGACTTACGGCGCGTGGAAGAAAGGAGACACCCAATGACGGCAGTGGTTCAACAGAAAGGCGATAAAATCAGACAAGCCATAAAAAGGGTTTCCAACCGGCTGGAAGACAAGGATGGAACAAAGCTGTCCACGCTGGTCCAGGAAGCAGGTCAGGAATTCAACCTTTCACCCATGGAGCAGGAATTTCTTTTTAATTTTTTCAAAGAAGGTAAAACACTGGGAGAAGAATGAAACCGGGGGTATCAAGCGAGGGGGTTGTGGCCGGGGAGACCCTCGGCTCCTTTTGGGAAACAATCCCCCTCGAGCAAATGACCCCCGATCAATGGGAAAGTCTTTGCGATCGCTGTGGTCGATGCTGTCTTTACAAGGTAGAAAAAGCGGGAGATGGACGTGTGTTTTACACTGCGGTGGCTTGCCGTCTCCTGGATTGCGAAAGTTGCCTCTGTAAAGACTATGAAGTGCGCAAAAACGTCATCCACCGCTGCCTACTGATAACACCTTCCAATCTCGAGACTATTCACGGGCTCTTGCCCGCCACATGCGCTTACCGCCGGATTTTTGAGGGGAAAAATCTTGCCTGCTGGCATCCGCTTATTTCAGGATCGCCCGACACTGTCCATGAAGCGGGCATATCTGTTAGATCCATGGCCGTCAGCGAGGCCCTCGTCCACCCCGACGATCTGGAATACTTGCTCAAGGAAGAAGGTTCCTCGCTGTTTCTTTTCGAAGACAAACATTATTGATCGGGCCGGGTGAGAAAGACGGCCGGAATTCCAATGTGTCGACGATCGACATCATCCCTGGATGACTGGAACTTTGAATGACCGTACACGGAGAAAAAAGCACAGCCCTGTATGACGCCGGAAATGAGGAGGGCGAGCCGGCTTCTTGCACGGAACCGGACGTACTGATAAGGGAAGATTACCTGGAAACCTCGGACGGAGTCCGCCTAAGAACTATCGATTTTACTCCTCCCTGTCACGAAAACGGCAGACCGCTGATTTTGCTCGTGGCGGGCTGGATATCTCTGATATCGGCATGGAAAGAAGTTTTGAGGGTCATCACGCCCCGATTCAAGACCGTTTATATCGAAACCCGTGAAAAGAGGAGCGCCCATATCGACTGGAAAAGTTCTCCCCACTTCTCCATGGAACGAATGACCCGTGATCTTGCAGAGGTAGTGGAAAAAAAGGTTCCATCCGGACATCCCTTTTGCCTGGTGGGCAGCTCGTTGGGGTCGACCATCATTCTCGAGTATCTGGCTCAAACACGAAGGTGCCCGATTCTTTCAATTGCCGTCGCGCCCAATGCAGAATTTGGAATTCCAAAGTGGTTTTTTCCAATCGGTCCCTTTGTCCCCTGCTCCGCCTATGGAATAATAAAAAATATTATCAAGTGGTATCTTCGCACCTATAGGGTCGACAGCGCAAGAGAACGTGAACAGGCACTTAAATACGAGCGATCACTGGATGCGGCCGAACCGCGCCGCCTCAAGGCCAACGCCCTCGCCATGAAAAACTACAGCCTATGGCCCAAGCTGGAAAAAATCAAAGACCCCGTCATTATTGTGGCCGCGAGAACGGATACTCTGCACGATATGAAAGACATGAAACGCATGGTGGGTCTTATCCCCTCCGCGAGACTTGAAATCATGGAAAGCAATAGGGAAACCCACAGCGACAAGATGGGGCATTTTATCGTCGATCAGATCGAAGCGCGCGATGCCTCAATGAGACCACCCGTCTGAATCCTGGAACAAGACCGGAGAAGAACGTCGCACTCGATATAGACGAACGAATAGCGCAAAGTGCCACCCTGTTCCGGGTTCTATTCCTTCTTAGCGGCCGCCGCCAATGAACCGGGCTTCATGGAAAAGTGTCGTTTTGTGTTTTTTGACGACTTGTTCCTATCACATCGCGCTAATCATCATTGGATTCCCGCCAATATCGACGCCCAGGGCTCATCATTATGCTTACGGGGCGCAAATCATCTATGTTTTCACAGACAATTTTGACGGCGGAGACAATGGGAACGGCCAGGAGCGCTCCCACGACGCCCCAGAGCCATCCCCAGAAAAGCAATGAAATAAGTATCGCCACGGGACTTAGATTCAATCGGTCACCGAACACCTTCGGGGCGATCAGGTTTCCTATGGTCATCTGGATGGCTGTCACCGCCGCGAGCGTAATAACGGCAGGCCATATGCTTGGATAATACTGGACCAGCGCGAGCACAATCGGTGGTATGGACGCTATAATTGAACCGATATTGGGAATAAAATTCATGACGAAAGCCAGTGCGCCCCAGGTAACGGCAAAATCTACGCCGATGAGCGACAGTGCAAGCCATATCATGAAACCCGTAGCGAGACTTATCAGTACTTGGATGGAAAGGTAGCGGCTGATCTCCGATGATATTGAGGTGACTATCCGCGTAACTCGGTCCGCCTGCGTACTTGATAAGGCACGACCTATTTTGAATTGCGCGTAAGGTTTCCCCAACAAAAGAAAGATCAGGAATATTATGATCAATATGAGGTTGGAAAGGATCGTCAATAAAGATCCCGACAATCTCAACAACAGGTCCCGGATGGTGCTTCCCCAGTCAAAACCTGAAAGGGGGTTGTATTTCAAATGAATCAGTGCGCTAAGCTCGTCCGAAAGTTGGTTGAACCGCTGTTCGTACCTGGGAAACTCCGCCATAATGGAAATCACGCGACCTTGAAGAAAAACGATTCCCATGTAGCCGATCCCCATCAAAAGAACGATAACGAACAATATGGCGAGGGGCAGAGGTATTTTGCGACTTGTCATGGCATTTACAGCCGGCCCCACGATAAAGGTCATCAACCAGGCTATAACCAGCGGGAGAATCACCGGCTGGGCAACTTTGAGGACAAAACCGACGGCGACCAGCGTTAACACGGCGAGAAAGAACAATGCCATCTTATCCTTGTCCATCCGAGGTTCCTTTCAACCCTTTTGAAATCAAGCGTTCACCGGAAGGTCCCTTCAAGTCATGATACTGCCTGTTTTTTCTATATAACACAGATCATTCCGCTTGTCATCCACCGCAATATTTCATATCCCGGGAGGCAAATAACAATTTCGCGTGGCGCTTCCGATTCTTCTCTCAGCGGCACCGATCTCATTCTGTCAAAACTACCATTGACAAAAAGGGCGTCTTGTGTATGAAATATATGTCTCATGCCGCCGTGAGCCCCTACCGGAAAGCAGTCTGTCTTGAATAGACAGTAAGAGCTTAAGATACAGCTCAATAATTTAATTACCTACAAGGGAGGAAAAAGCGATGGCCTATGAATACGAGAAATTGAACGTGGAACAGGACGGGAAGGTGGTGATTGCCGCCATCAATCATCCGCCGGCAAATGCAATGGGACAGGGCGTCTTGAGAGACTTGAACGACCTTCTAGACCGCTGTGAGAATGATGACAACGTACGCGTTATCATCATCACCGGTTCGGGCGCAAAGCTCTTTTCGGCAGGCGCGGATATCACCGAGTTTGCCGACCTTCAAAAGGGAATCACACCCAAGTATGACGGAAATGAGATCTACTTCAAGATAGAAGAATATCCAAAGGTGATCATTGCCGCCATCCAAGGCGGGGCTTACGGCGGTGGCCTCGAGCTGGCATGTTGCTGCCACTTGCGCATAATGTCGGAAAGCGCCACGTTGGGGCTTCCGGAGGTGAAACTGGGTCTCAACCCGGGGTGGGGCGGAACGCAGCGGCTTCCCCGGCTCATCGGCAAAACGAAGGCCCTGGAACTAATGTTGACCGGAGATTTCATGCCCGCCCAAGAGGCCTATAACAGGGGACTCCTCAACAAGGTCGTGCCCCAGGAAAAGGTGCTTGAAGAAGCGAAAGCCCTCGCCCAAAGACTTGCCGCAGGCGCTCCCATAGCCCAAAGAGAAATAATGAAGGCCGTCCGACTTGGTTTGGAAACCAGTCTCAAGGAAGGTGTCCTGGTTATTGAAAGGGCGGCAAGCAAGACCTTACAGTTCACGGAAGATTTCGCCGAAGGATCAAGGGCGTTTCTGGAAAAACGTCCGCCGAACTTCAAGGGCCGTTAAATATTGTAAACAAATCCAATAAACAGGAGATACTTGACATGCCCTTTCCCCCCGCGGGGGGAAAGGGCACGACTATATTATATAATGCCATGAAAAATTTTTTCTCCACCCAGAAACGAAACGATCGACTGAAAAAGGACAGTGTCGCCGGATTTATCCGGCATCATTTCCGTCACTTCAATGCGGCGGTTCTCGTGGATGCCGCTGAAGGATACCGTGCCCTGCTGGATGAAGGCGGCGGAATGCTCGTCAGCATGGCGGGGGCCATGAGCACCGCCGAGTTGGGGCTTTCGCTGTCCGAAATGATTCGCAAGGACAAGGTACACGCCGTGAGCTGCACAGGGGCCAACCTGGAAGAAGACATCTTCAACCTGGTTGCTCACGACCATTACAAGAGAATTCCCCATTATCGATATCTTTCTCCTGAAGATGAACGCGAATTGCTTCGGCAGCACCTGAACCGGGTTACGGACACCTGCATACCTGAAGAGGAGGCCTTTCGGCGAATCGAACGGGAGATAATCGATCTCTGGAAAGAAGCCGACCGCTCGGGCAACCGGTTTTTCCCCCACGAGTTTTTCTACCAACTTCTTCAAGGCGGCAGGCTGGAAAAACATTACGAGATCGATCCGAAAGACAGCTGGGTCGTGGCGGCCTGCGAAAAAAAATTGCCAATCTTTGTCCCCGGCTGGGAAGACTCCACCCTCGGTAATGTATACGCCTCCCATTGCATCCGGGGCGACATCAAGAATGTTCACACCGTCCGAACAGGTATAGAGTACATGATACAGCTTTCCGAATGGTATCGCGTCACATCGTCTAAACGAAAATTGGGATTTTTTCAGATCGGTGGGGGAATCGCGGGCGATTTTTCGATCTGCGTGGTCCCCATGTTACGGCAGGATTTGAATCTCAGAGACATTCCACTTTGGGCATACTTCTGCCAAATAAGCGACTCCACTACGAGTTACGGGTCCTATTCCGGTGCCGTGCCGAATGAAAAGATAACCTGGGAAAAATTGGATGTGGACACGCCGAGCTATATAATCGAATCGGACGCAACAATCGTCGCTCCGCTTATTTTCAGTTATGTCCTGGAAGAGGAGTCGGAATGAACTTGTGGGATCGCTTTTGCATTCCAAAAATTGCTGTACCGCAAGAGGACCTCTGGAACCCATGAAAAAAGTCGCCGTACTCCCTGGAGACGGGATAGGACCCGAAATCATGGCGGAAGCGGTAAAGGTCCTTGAAGCCGTTAAAAAACGTTGCTCCCTCTCGGTCAAGTACGAATTCGCCGATGTGGGAGGATGTGCAATTGATAGATCGGGCAAGGCTTTGCCGGCGGAAACCCTTGCCCTTTGCGAATCATCCGACGCAATCCTCTTCGGGTCCGTGGGCGGACCGAAGTGGGAGCATCTACCCGCCGAAGACCAGCCCGAGCGGGGGGCGCTCCTTCCGTTGAGAAAACACTTCGATCTCTTCTGCAATCTACGCCCTGCAAGGGTTTTCGGAAGCTTGGTAAGTTCGAGCCCTCTAAAACCGGAAATTGTCGGCAAAGGATTCGATATACTATGCGTCAGGGAATTGACGGGAGACATCTATTTCGGAAAACCCAAGGGACGTGAGGGCACCGGACCCGACGAGCGCGGATTCGACACCATGGTATACACCCGCCGTGAAATCGAACGGATCGCGAGGATGGCCTTCGATTTTTCCCGCTCTAGGAACCGAAAAGTCGCCTCCATCGACAAGGCGAACGTGCTGACTACCATGGTGCTCTGGCGCGAGGTGGTTCGCGATGTAGCCGTCGACTATCCCGACGTGACACTCACCCATCTATACGTGGACAATGCCGCCATGCAAGTCATCCGCGACCCTCACCAGTTCGATGTAATCCTCGCGGGAAACATGTTCGGCGACATCATCTCCGATGAGTGTGCCATGTTGACAGGTTCTCTCGGGCTGCTGCCGTCGGCCAGCCTTAACGAGAACAAATTCGGCCTCTATGAGCCGGCGGGCGGATCCGCTCCGGATATAG
>JAHDRK010000063.1 GCA_018433345.1 Syntrophobacterales bacterium
CCCTTCGTGCTAAGAAAAGCCATCGACACACGGATCAGAAAAGTCTTTGCCGTCAACACCATACGTCGGTAACATCTTTTATGAAGCACCGTTACCTCTTCCATGTTCTCTCTCGGTAACATTTATTTATGAAGCAATAGGAGGGAGCCGATCGACTATGGACCTGTAAAGGTCGGGGGGCAGTCGGTGGCCCTGCCGGACATGGCGATCGCCAATTTCCCGAAACGCCGTAACTCCGTGGAACCCATCACCGCGTTGCCGGTGAGGAAGACCCTGGTGGGATTCTCGACGGAAAGTATTCTCGACACCCTTGACGGTACCTTCGATCCCATGCTGGGAGCCATGAGCAGGCCCGGCTATGGCCAACAGCCCACCGCCCGCAGGTACACCTGTAGAAGGGCCTTCGCTTCATCTTCGGGGGCGGGGAGGTTACGCGCCTTTTCCCGGCAGCCTTGGGCCAGATGTCCCCGAAGCTCGACGCCGTCGACTAGCATGACCGCCTTTTCAATAAAATCGCAGGGATCCTTGAGATCGAAGAGAAGCCCGCACGGTATCTCCCCGCCCTCTTCGTCGAGGAGTCGTTGGTTCCCGGGAATGCGGGAGACAAGCAGGGGTTTGCCAGAGGCGATCGCTTCGAGTAGGGTGTTGGAGAGTCCTTCCGACAGCGAGCAGTTGAGAACGATGTCCGCCGAGCCGTAAGCAGACTTCATGGCCCCCGGAGGGATCTCTTCGACCCAGCGGGCAAAGTATACGCACCGCTCCACTTCCCTTCGGAATCGATCGGCATAGTCCCCTTCGAGCGGCGGACCGGCGAAGACCACGCGGACCCCGGGCCTTTCGTGGTGCACGCGCTCCATCCATTCGAGACAGGCGAAATTGTTCTTTACCTGCCGGATACCGGCAGGACAGAAAAAGATCACATCGTTGCTTTCCCAATGAAAGACAGACCTGAGATCGAAGGTGTCATTGCCGAACCATTTAAAGGCCTTGGGAACGTGCACGATCCGTTCGTGCAGGCCGGGGATCTCGGTATATAAAAGATCACGGAGCCATGGGCTTTGGGTTACTATGAGCCGTGCCGCCTCACATACCTTGAGGGCTTCCGCGGAAAGCACCCCTTCTCCCCCTTGGCTGTTGATATCGGTGCCTGCGGGCGACACCACCAGGGGAAAAGACCCTACGCGCCGCGCCGCCGGATCTTCAAGCAACAGCGAGCCCGACTTGATCAGGTGGTGGGCATGTACAAGGCGGGGGCGCTCTTCATCTATGACCCTCGCGAGTTCTTTGGCGGTCAGTCCCGCCGTTGGTAAAACCCGAACATCGACACCGAGCTCGGTGAGTGAACCCCGCCATCGTTCCGCGGTCACGGCGTTACCTGTCACTGTCGGAAGCGCCGTGGGGGTCAAGATTAGAACTTTCATTCAAGCCCCCCGGTAGTCGCTTCTTTGAAAGAGACGAGCTGAATGTTCAATACCTCCAAGCGGCGGCGGAAGGACTCCGATAGAAGCGCCTCGAGTTCCCGCTCGCGATCCTTGGTGCCGAAAGTGCCAAAGGCATCTTGTGACATGGGATGCGAAGCCCTGCCGGGATGGACCATCAACTCGGTATGTCCCGAGGGAAGACCTTCCACCGTTGCGAGCAGTGAGTTCTGGTCGATTCTTCCCTTCAGAAAAAGACCCCGGAAATGATCGGTTGTCCGGATTCCCGATTCGGCGATAAACCGGCGGGCCCCGAACGCCTGATTCAGGAAAAACATGGCCTCCTCCGCGAGGGGATCTCCCTGTCCGACAAAGAGCGGAGGATCTTCCAGGGGAAGGCGGACCCAGGTAACGCCGTAACGCTTGGCCGCCCGTAGGGCGCCATGGAGGACAGCCGGAAAGAGATGGACGTGCTGGTGGCCGTCCAGGTGGGTGACCTCCAGGCCCGCTTCGAGGACCCTTTCCACCTGGGCTTCTATTTCCCTGTCTATTTCTTCTGCGAGTGCCTTTGCAGGGGATTTTTGAAAAAGCGAGAGGGCTTTCGACTTGCCCCGGAACATTCCGTCGTTGTTCACTAGCAGGCGTAATCCTTTTGCTATCGGTCTCCCCTCGGACAGGTTTAGATGGATTCCGACGGAAATCCCTGATCCATGGGTGCCGCGAAGGGAGGCCACGGCCTCCTTGAAGTCATTTCCATCGGCCAGGAGACTGACACTCGTTACGACCCCTTGCTCTATCGCTTCCATGATGCCCGAGGTTCGGCCTCGGTCCGCTCCAAAATCGTCGGCGTTTATGACGAGTCTTTTCATTATAACCTGTTGTTTGCCGCCCGTATGAAGTAATTTCTGAAATGGCAGGTCCCATCGTCGCAAACCTCGAAGGAGGCCTTTCCTTCCCTCCGCAGATTGAGCAGGTAGTTGAAGAGACCACGGGCCAGTCCTTCGTATTCCTCCCTTGAAAAGAAGCGCTTCGAGGTTTTGAGCAACCTAACATCGCAGAAAAGGTTTCGCAATCTGTTCATAACCGCACCGACATCGGCCAGTGAAATGACAAGAAGCCAAAGACGCCCTCCCCCTGGCTCGAGATGATCGCCGGCGCCGTCTATTATGGAGAAAAGATGGTCCGTTCCGTATCGTCCTCCGTAACGGGGTCCGATATCCGAAAAGGCCGGAGTCTGGGGAGCGACGGCGATAATGACGTCGAAAGGAGCCTGCTCGAGGTCTGAAACGGCCTCGTACCATGAACCCTCCAAGACGGTGACGACATCCTCCACGCCGTTGGCACGGGCATTGAAAAGGGTCGTTTCCAGGGCGAGGGGATCGATATCTACGGCGACCGATTCCCTCGCCCCGAGACGGGCGGCGGCGATTGAAAGGAGTCCGGAGCCGCAACCCAGTTCGAGCACACGCTCGCCGGGTTGAACGTCGAGAAGCCCCGCGAGTTCAACCGTCGAGGGGGAAGGTACGTGAACCCCATCCGGCAGGTCGAGCTCGATCCTACCGGAGGGCAGTGCGATGGATTGTTTCAAGAAAGACATTTCTCCCGGACCTTGAATTGATGGTTTCGCTACAGAAATACCCCCGCCTGTGATATCGTCTGTCGTATCGTCAGTGTCCTCCATCCCGCCGGCACTGAGTGGATGCCGCCGTTCACCTTATAATGTGTTGGAAGAGACGCCCCGCGGGGGGGTTCCTGGCGGCGAGCGCTCCTTCGGGACATACCTCGATACAGCAATAGCACCGTATGCACCGGTCGTAGGCAAAAAGGGGCGGTCCGTTGTCCATGCTGATTGCGTCCGCCGGGCAGATTTCCGCGCATTTTGCGCAGAGGATGCATAGATTCCGGTCCAGGACCGGTCTTTGTAAAAGGTGTTTCCGCAGAAAAGAGTGCAGGCTTTTCGGTCCGTAAATGAGGTTGGCCTCTTCGGGCAGCTGGAAATCATCAACCAGGGGCAAAGCACCTTCCAGCTCGATTGAAGGGGGGATTAGGCCGAGCTTCCCTGCCGCCCGGTTTGTGGGCAGCCGGTCCGTGGGAAGCCCCAGGAGGGTGCAGACCGCCATGTCGAGCGCGACGCCGCTTGTGCTTGCCATGAGAAGGCCCAGGTGCCTCGGTGTCCCACCCTTTCCCGGTCCGTCTCCTTCCAAGGCTAGTATACCGTCCAAAATGTTGATCGCCGGCGCTACGGCTCTGTGTATTTGAACCAGAAGGCGTCCGAAATGGTCCCGGTCTACACCCGCTTTCATGTGCCATTCCACCTTCCGCAGGCCCACCACGCAGCCGAAGGTGTTTTTCACCGCCAGGGTCAGCAGCATCTGGCTGTGGGTTTTTAGTTTGGGAAGGTTGACGACGACATCGAAATCGATCAGGTCCTTGGCCATTTCAATGGTTCCAAAGGGTTCCCCGATATCGCGCGCACCCGATTCCTTGAATTCGCGGATCTCCACGTCCAGCCCGGCGAGAGCGTCGGCGAACCCCCCTATCCTGATAATCCTGCCGAAGGAGCCGGTTCCGGGGCTGTCGGATACCACGGGCCGGGCGCCGCGGTCAATGATGTATTCCACCACCGCTTTTACCACCAGGGGATGGGTGAGCACTGCTGATTCCGGAGGGTTTGGTGACAGCAGGTTGGGCTTGACCAACACCCTCGTGCCCGGTTCGATCCGGTCGGCGCAGAGGTTATCGAGAAAAGAGAAGACCGTCTTCCGGAGGGATTCTCCGTTGTAGGACGCCTTCCGAACCATGACCCGGCCCACGGAAGGTTCCTCCCCGGCCCACCGGAAGTTCCTCTCCGTCGCAACTTTTTTCATGGTTTCTCACAGCCTTTGTGATTCTTTCGAAGATCCCTCTTGCCTTTCGCAAAAGAAACCTGTCGTCGACCGTCCGTTGTCGTCTTAGCCCACGGCCTTTCGATAAGGGCTGAAGTGCCATTTCTTAAGGATGAAAACGGGACACGCCTCTGAACGAAGGCACGGCCTTCCCCTTGATTCCCTTGACGCGCCCTCAGCCCGTTCCCAGTTTCCCCCGCACCTCTTCGATTCTTTTTCCAGCCCCGGCCGCCATTCGGTCTAGAAGCTCGGCGCAGGTGGGAATGTCGTGGATAAGGCCGATGGATTGCCCCACGTAGAGGGGGGCGCTGTCCACGTCGCCCGTCTGCCAGGCGGACAGGTTCTTTTCGCCGCCTATGAGAGGCAGAATATCCTCAAGGCCGCCGCCCCGTTTTTCCACCTCCAGTACTTCCATGGTATTCCTGTTTTTCAGGGCACGGGCCTGGAGACCGATGGATTTGCAGATCAGCGTGGTGTCGTTCTCCTGCCTCCGGACTAGTTCCTGTTTTATGTTTTCGTGGACCTCGCATTCTTGCGTCGCGATGAACCGGCTGGCCATCATGACTCCTTCAGCTCCCAGCATCAGCGCCGCCGCCATGGTCCTGCCGTCGGCGATGCCGCCCACGGAAACCACGGGGATATGGAGAGATTCCTCCATGCGGGGGGTGAGAACCATTGTTGTGACGTCGTCGTTCAAAGGATGACCGCCTTCCTCGATTCCCGCGGCGTAGACACCGTCGTAACCGACGGCCTGGGCATGAAGGGCGTGGCGGACGGAGCCCACCTTGTGGAACATCTTGACGCCCGCCTTCTTCAGCAATTCGATGTATTCCATCCCACAGGCCTTGTCGATGGGGGTGCCGGAGATTTCCACTCCCGCCACCTTTTCCTCGGCGCAGACCCGCAGCCACATTTTGTAATTTTCCGGCCCGATACGGACGGAGGGTAGGATCGTAACGCCCACCATGAAGGGCTTGTCCGTGAGGTTGCGTGTTTCAGTGACGGCGGCTCGAAAATCCTCTTCCTTTTCCCATATGGCAGCCGTTATGTTGCCGATGCCGCCTGCATTGGACACGGCGGCGCAAAGCTTCGGCCTGCACAGCCACATCATGGATCCGCAGATGATGGGGTACTTTACGTCGAACATTTCGGTGACAGCGGTTTTGATCATTGCATTCTCCTTTGAAATATATGTCGGTGCGCGTGGCACCCCCCCCGTGCGTGTCTTCAGTCCACGGGAGGCCTGTTTTTATTCCAGGGGCGGGCCTTTTCGAAGGCCCTGGCCGCTTGAAGGACCAGATCGTCCCGCAGGTGAGGCGCCACGATCTGCAGCCCCGCCGGCAGGCCGTTTTTCGTAAATCCCACGGGGACCGACGCCGCCGGATGCCCCGAAAGATTAAAGGGATAGGTAAATCCCACCACGTCGAGCACGCCGATGGGAGTTCCTTCTATTTCAGAAGGGGGCGGGCCTTCAGCGGCAAAGGCCTCCGAGGGCATGGCCGGCGTGAGCAGCAAATCATAGCTGTCGAAAAGCCGCCAAAGCAACTTGTTATGCTCTGTTTTGATCTTTTGAGCTTCCACCAGATCCGGAACCGTGAGTTTTTCGACCGTCTGCAGCGAAGCCACCAACGTCCGGTTTATCTCCGGGCCGTACTTGTCGAGATGGTCACGCAACATGCCGTATATGTCCAGGCTGAACAGGCGATTCCAGGCATCACCCACGTCGGGCATGACCTCGTCCAGGAGTTCCACCCGGTGCCCCATCTCTTCGAAGGCCCGCACCGCATCTTCCACCAGCGATGAGATATCGGACTGGACTTTAAGACGTCCCAGGTCAGGGCTGAAGGCGATTTTCAACTTTTCGGGCATATTTTCCAACGCGGCAAGATACGTCATGCCCGGCTCCGGTAGAGATTCAGGATCCGCCGGGTGGTAACCCGCCGCACAGTCCAGGTAAAGGGCGGCGTCGGCCACGGTGCGCGTGATGGGCCCCAAGACGGCGATGTCGGTAAAACGAAGGAGGGGTTTGGGTCCATCGGGAATCCTGCCGCAGGATGGTTTCAATCCGAAACATCCACAGTAGCAGGATGGGATTCGGATGGACCCGCCGCCGTCGGAACCGGTGGCGAGCGGCACCATGCCGGCGGCGATCGCGGCCGCCGATCCCCCGCTGGAACCGCCCGAGGTTCGCTCGAGGTTCCAGGGATTTCGAGTTACGCCGAAAAGTCGGTTCTTCGTGAATCCCGTGTGGCCGAACTCAGGGGTGTTTGTTTTTCCCACTACGATGGCGCCGGCCTTACGCAGCCTTTCCACTTGGATGGAGTCGCGGGAGGCTATGTTGTCCTTGAAGGGCACCGACCCGAAGGTGGTGGGCATTCCTTCCACGTCTTCCAAATCTTTCACGGCCAGGGGTATTCCCGCCAGGGGAGGCGGGTTTTTTCTTGTGGTCAGGGCGTCCGTAAGGGCCCTCGCTTCTTCCAGTGCCCTTTCGGCCCGGAGCGAAACGAAGGCGTTTATTTTACGATTGATTGTGTCGATACGCTCGAGGGTCGCCTCTATGAGTTCCAGGGGGGTGACTTTCCCTGACCTCACAAGAGAAGCAGTCTCGATTGCGGATGCAAAGTGGATCGATTCCATGGCATACCCTCCCTATTCTTTTTCGGAACACGACTTGGGTTGATGTCAGGGTAGTGCAAAGGAGGGCGGGGGTCAAGTAATTAGACCATGGGCGGTCCGTCATCTGTTGTTCAGGGCATGGCTCCATTGAGTCGAGGGTGGTAATTGTCTTCCCTCAGCGCCTCCACTAGCTCTTCCTCGTTTCTGATAGGCGCCGAAAAAACGGTGCAGGCCCGCCCCACCGTGAGAACCCCGTGGGCGTCCGAGCCTCCGACGGCCTTTATGCCGAGCCTCCATGCGGCTTCAATGGCCCGCCGATTTCCATCGTCGGACACGCTTCCGTTGATTCCCTCGAGTGCGAAGAGGTTGGTCAGGGTCATCACCCTGTCACCCAGCGAGCCCCCCACCATATCTCCCTGGTAGGGATGGGCCGGCACGGCCACACCACCCTTATCCTGGACCCAATCTATGACCTTCTGCATCGGAAGGCCGGGCGTCATGTCCCCCCGGCCGATGGGTACGCCGAAGACCAAAAGGTGTCCCTCGGCCGCGCGGTATTCCATGCCGCGGAAAATGGGGAAGCCGGTTTTTCGGGATATTTCGACGCAGGGTGCGCTCAATGCGTAAGAATGATGTTCCGTCACGCATACGGCGTCCATGCCCGCAGCGAGTGCATGGACGACCATTTCTTCAGGTTCGATAGCCGAATCGCCCCCGAGCACGGTATGGATGTGGAGATCGACGAGAAACACGGTCTGTTTTTCCGAGGGAACCTCTCAGTGATTTTGCAGGCACCATAATCCGGCATAGGGGGACTGTCAAGCGTCATTCTACGATGTTTCGCATTAGGGCACGTGGAAAATAGGCACCGGCCGGTTCAAGGAAGAAAGGTGCCAAAGATCCTGACGGCGTTTTCTCCGAGGATAGCCGCGGTCTCCTCCGGCATAAATTTTATGCCATGGGGCGAACGTTCGGTCAGGCTTTTGACAATCCGCACGTATTCCGCCGAGGAAACAACGGGATCGAGAACGGGACCGTCGGTTCCGAAAAGTACCTTTTCGATACCCACCCGGTCGATTATTTCGCGTAGATCCTTGCAGAAGAGGGGGAAACTGCGTTTTGCCAGGATCTGCCATTCCGCCAGGTCTCCGTAGAGGGTGGACTGAACCGAGGCGAGGCCGGCCCAGTCCCGCCACCATGCCTGGCCCATGTGAGCGGCTATGACGGGCAGGTCGGGAAAGTCTACGGCCAGGTCTTCAAGAAGAAGAGGGTGGGCGTAGGTAGCTCCACGACCGGGCGGCAGGATCGGTCCGGTGTGAATCAAGACCACTCCCTTTCTTTCCTGGACGATCTCGTAAAGGGCGAAGGATTCGGGGCTCACGGGATCATATCCGTGGTCGGGGTGTAGTTTCAACCCCTTCATCCCGAAATCATCGAGACACCGGCGGAGCAGATCGACCGCCTCGGGGCGTCTGGGATCGACCCCTGCCAGGGCGACGAACCGGTCGGGATGGCGCAGGGCGACAGCGGCGGCACGCTCGTTGGCTACCCTGGCGGCCTCCAGGGTGCTGCCGGGGATGGCGTAATTGTCCACCATGCAGAAAACGGTGACATCGATTCCGGCGTCATCCATTCTTTTGAGCAGGTGTTCACCTTCGGGATCGGCGAAGGTCTCCAGGGCCTCTTGGGTGCATTGCTCCAGGTCGAGATCTAAGCCCACCCGTCTCGCGGCCTCCACGGTGTATTTAGCCATGTGACGGGCCGTGCCACGCCCCAGTGCAGGCACCAGGTGGTAGTGTACGTCTATTATCATGAATCTCTCCTTTAAATGGCCGTGCCTGTCAATCCATGCAGACCCTGTTCCGTCCCTCCGCCTTGCTTCTGTAAAGCGCAGCGTCCGCGCGTCGCACAAGGTCGTTGATGGAGCCGTCCTCTTGGTGGAGCTCCGTTACCCCGAAGCTCGCCGTAATGCGGAAAACGACATCCCCGGCTTCCACGTCCATTTCGGCTATTCGTTCACGAAGACGATCGGCGACGATGACAGCGCCGGCCGCATCGGTATGCGGTAAAATAAGGATGAATTCCTCTCCGCCGAGCCGCCCGACAATGTCGGATTCCCGGAGTTCGGCCCGGCAGGCCGACGCCACTTGTAACAGTGCCACGTCGCCGGAGGCATGGCCGTATCGATCGTTGATTTCTTTGAAGAGATCAAGGTCGAGCACACAGAGGGCCAGGGGGGTGTTGTGGCGTCTTGCCCGTCCGAATTCTTGCTCGAACAGTTTTTCATAGGAACGGCGGTTGTAAAGGCCCGTCAGGTGATCTATGCTGGCCTGCACCCTCAGCTCCTCTTCCAATTTGACGCGCCGCTCGATCTCCCGCCGGAGTTCGGCGTTCGCAGTTTCAGCCTCCAAGAGGGCGGCGAACTCCCGTCTCCAGGTTGTATTCAGGCGATAGGCGGCGATGAAGCCGATTATTGCGGGCAAGGAAAGAAGGACGACGAACGAGGCAAGATCTCTCGGTCCCACCGGTGTCGTAAGTGCCAAGGCTGTCGTGGTTCCCGCGATTCCGTAAAGCGAGGCGACGGAAGCGAGGACAAGCCGGTTGGGTAAAAAAACGAAAAGGGAGATCAGCATCACCAGGGTTACCATGATTATGTATGTGACGGCTTCCGGGGGGTAAAGAAAATAAAGCGCAAAAAAACAGGTGAACCCGTAGATTACGAGAACAGTCACCGGTATTCCCGAGACGGCGGTCCGGGGACGTCTGCCGAGAACGATCACAAATACAAAAAGCGGGATGACCACGATCACACGACTGACAAAGGCCTTACGAAATTCCGGCGAATATCCCAGGACGGTGTAATCGTTGAAGGAAAAAAGGAGGAGCAATAGGGCCCAGACGGCAACCGCGATTTGGAGTTCGCGGGCCGAGCGTTCCATGATCCGTTCACGATACTTGCGTTCCATGGACGGATCCAGGAATTCCGCCTTCCAAGGCGAGATCCTGAATTTTTCCTGGGCTAATGATTCCGTCATCAGACACCCGGCTCGAAAGAAAGGTATTTTTTTGCCCGAGGTTCCAGGGCTGAAGCCGGTGCCGATGCTGGGGGAAAGTCGATTGCCCTTCCAGGTGGGGAAAATACTGACTGATCGATGTCCGAACCCCGGCATAGCCCCCCATCTTCTTTATTTTGTTGCACGGATAGAGAATTCTGTCAATCCGAAAATCTGAAAAATTGACAGGTTATGGGTCATTGTCTATACTCGGCACTACGCACAGAAGTGCCTGAGACCTTTTATGACTTCGAACAAGGAGGGATTTTCATGAACGTAACCTATGATCTGACTGGGAAAACGGCGATCGTAACCGGCGGAGGCCGAGGGATCGGGAGGGCGATCGCCCTGGGTTTGGCGAAGGCCGGGGCCTCGGTGGTTGTCGCGGGAAGAACCACGGAGCAACTGGAAGCAGTGGCCGAGGAGATAAGGAAGGAGGAAGGCAAAGCGTTACCGATAACCACAGACCTTACCGTTACGGAACAGATCGAGAACCTGGTCGCCGAAACGAAGGAGGCCTTTGGTTGCATAGATATCCTTGTAAACAACGCCGCCCGTAGTTTTTTGAGGAGTCTCATGGACCTCCGTGAAGACGGCTGGGACAAGGTTTTTAACACGAACGTAAAGGCTGTCTGGCTGCTGAGCCGGGCCGCGGCGGCCGTGATGATGGAGCGGAAGTCCGGAAGAATCATCAATATCACCACGGTGGGAGCGGAGAAGGCCGAGCTGGGCATGGCCGCCTACGGTTGCAGCAAGGCGGCGTTGAAGATGCTCACCCGTTGCATGGCGCGGGAATGGGCCCCCTTCGGTATCCAGGTCAACGCGGTCGGTCCCGGCCTTACAAGGACTTCTTTCAGCGAACCGATCTGGAGCAATCCCGACATAGAGAAACACGTGACTTCGATGCTTCCCATGGGTCGAATAGCTGAACCGGAGGAGATCGTACCCGCCGTGCTTTTCTTGGCTTCCGACGGGGCGAGTTACATTACGGGGCATACTATATACGTGGACGGGGGAGCTCTGACCACGTAATATCCCGGTCCTCAGACCCGAGGTCAACGGAGCCCATCCCCTCGACCCATGCCGGGAAGGGAATTTGATTTTTTCCGAGGGATGCTTAACTTACTTTCGACTGTTGTTTTAAAGAAACGGTCCGCGGGGGAAGCGGGCCGAATACGCGTGAACGAAGTGAAAGAGCGAGGAACATGGCGAAAGATTTATATTCCATTCTCGGTGTGAGTAAAGACGCGTCCGAGGCGGAGATAAAGAAAGCATACCGCAAGCTGGCCCGGAAATATCATCCCGATGTGAATCCCGGCAATCGGGAAGCGGAACAGAAGTTCAAAGAGATATCCAGGGCGTATGAAGTCTTGGGAAACAAGGAGAAACGCAGGCTATACGACGAATTCGGCGAGGAGAGCATGCAGCCGGGATTCGACGCGGAAAAGACCCGTCAATATCGTCAGTGGCAGTCAGCCGCGGGGACGGGCGGTTTCGATTTCGGAGGCGACGCCTTTGGCTTCGGTGGCTCGGAGTTTGGGCGTTTTCATAGTTACGAGGATATTTTCGGCGATCTTTTCGGTTTCGGGGGTACGGGGCGTTCCAAGGGCAGCCGGGGAACGGCGATGAAGGGGCAGGACGTGGAATACCACATGTCCATCGATTTTTTGTCCGCCCTGAAGGGAATGAAAACGGACATTTCGCTCCGTCGCCCCCAGTCATGTTCGACATGTAACGGATCGGGGACGGAACCGGGGACCACCCTCATGCCCTGCCGGGCCTGCGGGGGTTCCGGTCGGCTCGAAGTGGCGGAAGGCCCCATGCATTTTACGCAGGTCTGTCCTGAATGCGGAGGGCACGGCCGCGTGGGGAAACCATGTTCCGCCTGTGGAGGGACCGGGTTTGTGGAAGGAACGGAGACGATTCGCGTCACCATCCCGCCGGGTGTCGATGAGGGATCTCGCGTCAGGGTGGCCGGAAAGGGATCGCCCGGTACGGGAGGTGGACCGCCCGGGGATTTGTACCTTGTGATTCACGTGAAACCCCATCCCTTCCTTACGCGGAAAGGCGACGATATTTACATGGATCTTCCCGTGACCGTCGGAGAGGTTCTCGCGGGGGCAAAGGTAGAGGTGCCCACGGTGGATGGGGTTATCAGCCTGAAAATTCCCCCGGGCAGCCAGAACGGCAGGATACTGAGGGTAAAGGGAAAGGGCGTGATGAACCCGAAGACGAAAAAGAGGGGAGATCTCTTGGTTCGGCTCTCGGTTCGGTTGCCCGAGGGCGACAGCGACGAGCTTCGCAACGCCGCGCAGGTTATGGATAGGTACTACAAATATGATCCCAGGAAAGATATCAGGTTGTAAGTCATGACCAAAGAATTCTGGACCATTTCCGAGGTGCTCGAAATTTTTGAAATGAGACGTCAGTTGCTGGCGGCCTTGGAAGAGGAAGATATCGTTACTCCCCGGCGACGGGAGGACGACGGCGAAAGCCTTTACTCCAGGGAGGAAATGGAGATGCTCCGGGTCGCCAAAATCCTCGCGGATGAGCTGGAAGTAAACCTGGCGGGCGTCGACATTATCCTGAGGATGCGCCGCCAGATGATAGAAATGCGCAAGCAGTTCGACGATATATTGGCGGACATCGCGGAGAAGCTCAAGGAACGGCTGTAACACGCACCGGCCGGCGAAGCCCTTCCAGCCGCCCGTGGTTTTGCAGGGGATCGAGGGAAGATTTCCCCGAAGTCCTCACTTGAAAAAAATCCGGTTTTTACCGAGGGTCTTGGCCTCGTACATGTTCATGTCCGCCCGTCTTATAAATTCCGTAAGGCTTTCACTGAAATCGAACTGGGCGATTCCGATGCTCACCGTTACGAACTTTTCTTCGCCTTCCTGCGGATAAAACCTCTCACGGGCGAATTCGAGCCTGATTCGGTCGGCGATCTCCTTTGCCGCGATCCCCTCTGTTTCGGGGAGGATCGCGGTGAATTCCTCACCTCCCAAGCGATAGGCCGAATCCGTTTTACGCAGACAACGCAAGATAACACCGGCGAGCCTCGCCAGAACCCTGTCGCCTTCCAGATGGCCGTAGGCGTCGTTGTACGCTTTAAAGTCGTCGATATCGAAAAAAAGAAGCGACAGCGCGTGTCCGTATCGTATGGACCGGTCCATTTCCGCCCTGAGTCGATGATAGAAGTGGCGGCTGTTGAAGAGCTTGGTAAGGCTGTCCGTGATACTAAGGGTTTTGTATTTTTTTTCGCTTGTTTTCAGGGCCTCTTCCGCGAGGATCCTCGTGGTTATGTCTTCAAGGGTCTCCAGTGCCCCGAGCGTGTTTCCTTCCTGATCCCGCAGAATCGCCGAGGTAAAACGAATCCATTTGCCCTTTTCTCCCAGAGCGGGGAAAAAACTTGTTCCCTCGAAGGCGTCTTCTATCAGAGTCGACCTGTTATAATCATTTCCATACCAGAGGGACAATTCGTCGATGCGTCCGTCTATGATAATGTCGGCCATGCAGGGTCGTTCATGGTCGTAAAAGGCCTTCCACTGGTTTCTCGTCCCCAGCACCTCTTTCGCCTCTATCCCGCTGAGCTCTTCCAGCGCCCTGTTCCAGTGACTTATCCGATGGTCCGGTCCGATCACGAACGTGGGAATCGGCGATCCCTGTAACACCGATGCGAGGAGGGATTCACTCTTTCTAAGGGCCTCTTCCGTGTGAACCCGGTCGGTCACGTCTTCCAGGGTTTCAACGGCGCCGAAAACGCCTCCCGCCGAAGTTCTCAGCAGAGAGGCCGTGCACCTCATCCAAATACCAAGGACGGGAAAGAGATCCGTCACCTCGTAGGCACACTCGAGCAGGGTCGACTTCTTCCAGCGACCGCGATATATCTCTTCGATTTCTTTTGTTTTTCCCAGGACAAGCAGGTCGGCGAGACATGGGCGCTTGTCATTGTAGGACATCTTCCACGGCGTCACCTCGGTGGACATGACCTCTCGGGCCGAAAGATTTGAAAGCGCCTCCATGGCCCGGTTCCAGTAAATGATTTTGTGCCTGCCGTTTATCGCGAAGGTGGGGATCGGTGTGCCCTCCGCTATCATCTTGAGGATACGGTCGCTTTCCCTCCTGTCGAAGGATCTCCTTCGGCGCTCCACAAGCCCGCCCTCTTCGTAGTCAACCTTCGGTGATTTTTTCATCATACCCCTCCAGGAGTCGGGACATCCCCATATCCCGTGTGCCGGGCGAATTAACATTCATCGGCACAAATCCTGGAACATTGACCTGATCCCGGGAGGGCGGCTTTGAACGCCCTCGCGACAGTCTTTCATATGAGGTAGCGATTTAGGTGCCTGAGATCTTCGGAAAACGAATCCCCTCAATCCCCCTGTTGCCGGAATTTTAAAGGGCTGCTCCGAACCTGACCCATTGGTAAAAGTCACAAAATGACCGGTCAGCGCCTCTCATGACTTTCGTCAACAGGTGAAGATACCCTTTTCGTAAATAACCACCCGCTTCCCCGAGACGAGGTGGGCGGTGACGGTCTTGTCTTCCGTGTTGACAAGGTCCCAGTGGAGAGCCGACTCGTTGAACCCGAGAGACTGTTTCATGTCCCGGGTCAGTTCGGCGGGGTTCCCGTCATAGGTGTCGGAGTAGGATGATCCCAGGGCGAGATGGCAGTTTCCGTGGCGGCCTCCGTAATTTTCGTCGAAAAGGGTGTGGGCCATGAACCGGTCGATAGGGGAAAAGCGGCGGTCGGTAAGGGAAAATTCACCCACCCTGCGGGCTCCGGCATCAACTCGGATCTGCTTGTTCAGGAATTCCCCGCCCTTTTCCGCTGTCGCCGTCTTGACAGAGCCGTTGCGGTTGAACTCCAGGCGTGCCCCCTTCACGTAGTTGCCGCTTCGGAAGGACGGCTGATCGGCGAAATAGACGCCGCGGGTACCGCGCCAGTCAGGTGACAGGAAAATCTCGAAGCTGGGAATATTGTGTCCCGACACCCCGATCCACTTTCTCCGCTCTCCGGGGGTGATGACGAGATCAACGTGGGCCGATTCCACCCGCAGAGAGCTTATGCCCATACCGTTGAGCCACTTTTTGACGGCGGCCGCTTCTTCGAAGACATCTTTCCACCGACTCAAAGGATCGGGGTCATCGAGGAAACAGGCCCTGATGATTTGTTCGGCGTACCGACGCCTCGACAGGCCAGCCCTCCGTGCCGGTTCCGCCGTGGGAAAGGCGCAGAGTGTCCAGCCGTAGAGAGCCTGTTCTTCCCGGCGGACGAGAATATCGCGAAGATCCTTGCGCGCCAGCAAGGCCTTTCCTATTCTGCGGGGATCAACGTCCTGCAAGTGGGTGAGGGATTCCGGCGCGTGCAGGTAAATACTTCCATTCAGGGCTTCCATGAGGGGGGTCTCCCCGGGAGGCACGAAGGAAAGCTGGCGGTTCCCGGCCTTGTGAAAAAAACTTCTTTCCATACGGGCGGTGGGTATCATTCGGATTAGGGTGTGCATGCCTCGATCCACGAGCTTGTCGTAAAGAACCTCCGCGAGGGCGAGGGCGGGATGATCGAAACGAACAAGCACCAACTCCCCGCCTTTATATTTCCGTGAACGGGCGGTTTCCATGCCCCAGATGAGCACCTCGGCATATTTTTCGAGAATGGACGGCGTCATTTCCGATGCCATGCGTTTTTTGATCTCCTTTCCCTTAAGGATCGTTCGAGTAGGTGGCCCGAAAGGGTGCCATGCCTAAGCTATAGCATGCCCCGCCTGAATATGCGGTCGAAAAAGGCCTTCTTTTCCCGGGGATAATAGATGGCCTCTCCCCTGTCCACTATAAGGATCCCTTCCAAGTGGTCGATCTCGTGCTGAACGACGCGGGCAAGATAGCCCTGGTAGCGCTTGTTGATTTTATTGCCCAGCCTGTCGAAACCCCGCACCTTTATCTCCGTCCACCGTTTCACGTCGGCGGTAATGTAGGGGCATGAAAGGCACCCCTCGCCGTCCTCTACTTCCTGGCCGCGGTACTGGGTTATCCGGGGATTGACGAGCACCTCGCAGTCGTCGCCGTTTTTCGGGATCGGCTCGTCTCCGGTGAAATTACCGGTCCTGAAAACTATTATGCGCTTGCTCATGCCGATCTGGGGTGCGGCCAGCCCCACGGCGTCGTTCCGGCCGAGAAAGGCTTCGACCAGGGTATCCACGTCCCCCTTTGCTTCTTCTGAGAAAGGAATGGGGACTTCGTCGGCCTTGCGCCTCAAAAGGCGCACCTGTTCCTCGTCGATAGAGTCCTCGTTCCACAATTTCCAGATTTGTCGATTCTGTTCCATAATCCCTTTATCCCCGGCATTCCCCCACCGGGGAGACATGACGTATTTGGACCTTTCACCAGTCCGTCATTACCGCTTTATAACACCTTAACACCGCGAATTCAACGGAGATTTCTTCAAACGTTCAAAGAAATCACATAAGATCGTCGTATTTTCCCCTCACTCTCCATTTTATCCGCGTACGGGAGAGGTCCCCAGTCTTCCTGTACGCTCATTATCGACAGCTCCTTCCCTGATTTCACTTCTTGCCCGCGGCGCGATGGGCGATCTTTTCAATCATCTCCGTCCTCCTTCGCCTCCGGCACGGCGAGCGCGCGAGGCGTCGTCTCAACAGGTTGCACGAGGGGAACCTCGGCTCCGGTGGCCGCCCCCAGGTCCTTGAACCTCCGCGCTGCGGGCAGGACCCTGGCCTCCATGGAACCGACCGCCTTGTTGTAGGCGGCATTGGCCTTTTCCAGGCCTTTACCGATATCCCCGATGTGCTCGGCCAACGTTTTCATTCGATCGTACAACTGTTTTCCCAGATCGCTGATCTCCTGGGCGTTCTTGGCGATTTGCTCCTGCCGCCACCCATACGCGACAGCCCTGATCAGGGCGATCAGGGTCGTCGGGGTCGCCAGCACTACGCCTCGTTCAAGGCCGTACTCGATGAGACCATGGTCCGCGTCAACCGCCGCACCGAAGAAAGACTCACCGGGAATAAACATGACTACGAATTCAGGCGCCTTGGGAAACTGCGCCCAGTATTGTTTGTCGGTGAGGGTATTCATGTGTGTGCGGACCTGTGCCGCATGCCGCGACAAGGCGTCCTTCCGTTCCGCCTCCGATTCCGCGGCGATCGCGTCGAGATAGGCATCCAGGGAGACCTTGGCGTCAACGACAATCTCCCGTCCCGCCGGCAGCCGAACGATAAGGTCGGGCCGCAGTCGCCTTTCATCGCCATCGGCGGTCACCTGTTCCGCGAAATCGCAATGTTCTGACATCCCCGCCAGTTCGACGACCCGGCGCAGCGTCATCTCACCCCAACGGCCCCGTACCTGAGGCTTTCGCAGCGCCGTCACGAGGTTCGCCGTCTCTTTTTGCAATTGTTGATGGCTGGTCGTCAATAGCCGCAGGTGTTCCGTTAGTCCGGAGTAGGCCTCCTGCCTGTCCTTTTCGATCGTGCGTACATGTTCCTCGAACTTTTTGAGCGAGTCCTCCAGGGGTTTGACCATGCCTTGAATGGCCTCCTGCCTTTTGCCTAGGTCACCACGGGCGTCCGTCAACACCTTGTCGAGCGTTTCCTTGGCCAGCTGGAGGAATGCCTCAGTGCTGTTGTTGAGAGTATCACCGGCAAGGGCCTTGAAGGTGTCCGTGAGCTTGTTCTTCGCGTCCTCCAGCAGCCTTTTCTCTTCTTCGAGGCGCCGGACGGTCTCCTCCAGTTGCGTCTCGGCCTTCACCCTGGCATTTGTCTCGTTGGCCAATTGCTCCCGAAGATTCGTCACTTCTTCGAGGCCTTTCTGATTCTGCGCGCGAAGTTCCGCGACGGTCGCTTCCAGTCCGGCGGCCCGGCGCTTGGATTCCTCTAATTCGACCGTTAGGGATTTCGTGGCCCGGGCGGAAGCGAGTATCCACGCCACGACGCCGCCGGTAAACACACCGGCGAAGACACAAATGATATATTCCATATTGATCCAACCTCCCCTCATGGGGTCAAATCTTTAAACTTGACATTTCACCTACCGCCGCCGGGCCAACGTGGCTTATTATTTCATGGCCCGTCTCCAGCTTATGGATCTGTAGCGCGGCGAGCGGCTCTTTTCCATAGGCTATCACATTGTGGCGCCCCACTCGTTCCGCTGCGGCGTGACCGAGGGAATCGGTCCGGGATTATTAATGAAAATCAAGGTCCCGCCCTTGTTCATGCCTAGGGCTGTTTTCCCGAGAACCACCCCCACGACGGACATGGTGGGCGGTCTTCAAAATATGTCCGCCGAAGGGCCTTTTTTATTTTTACAAGCTTCCGATTTATTATTTACTCTATTCGCGAATTCAATGATATAAAAAAGATATTATTGCGAGGCGCCTGCGTCGCGCCCCGTGACCCGGAGGAATGCAGAAGTGACTTTGCTTGTGGCGATAGACGACACGGACAATAAAAGCAGTATCGGAACGGGACGGCTCTCTCGGATGCTCGCCGGCGAACTGGTCCGCCGCGGTTTTCTGAAGGACTGCCGCGTTACCAGGCATCAGTTGCTCATACATCCCGATATTCCTTATACCTCTCATAACAGCAGCGCTTGCATAGAGGCGACGCTTTGCCGCGGAACCCTCGACGAAGTGTTTCAACTGTCGAGGGCTTTTCTGGGGAATCACTTTCACGAAGGGGCCAATCCGGGGCTCTGCGTAATGGACATGGACGATGTTCCAGGGGAACTTTCGGATTTCGGAAAAAGGGCCCAGCATTCGGTCATCCCTCTCGCCGAGGGCAAGGCGTTTGCCCTGTCTCTGGCGAAGGACAAACCGACTATATGGTGGGGCGGCGAAACGGGCCGGGGATGTATCGGGGCCTTGGCGGCGGTGGGACTTCGGCGAACCGGTAACGACGGAACCTATATAGACCTCAAGGGTATCAGGGACGTCACCGGCATGATAACCGTGGAAAGGCTTCTTCGCCGGACCGCGATAGACAGGGTCACCGATCTCCAGGGAAGGGATCTTCACCCGGAAGCATTGATTGACTCCCAGGACTGGGTTCGCCCACGTCTAAAAGACCACCTCGTGGTTCTGGAACTCATCCCCGTCGACGGCCACTGGCGGGCGACTCACAAAAAGAAGGAGAAAAAGTCACCTTGATGGAAAAGATCAAAAAGGGACTGAGGGACTGCTTCACGCAGCGCGAGGGACTTTGGCTTGGATTCCGCGCCACCTTTCATCGTCATCAACGGGGCTGATCTGCCTTTCAAGCTAAATATCCAGGCCACTCCCACTTTCATGAGTCGACGATCTTTCTGAGATCACTACTGGGGTAACGTTTAATTTGATGCAATTCGAACATTTAAGTCCGTTGACTAACGTCACGTGCTGTGGAAGTATAAAGTTTCGCTCCACAATATAAAGGGTCACTTTCTTATCACTTTACCTCAGCCATCGAGACGGCTTTCATGGAGGAGGCCATGAGAGAGAAGGCAAAAGAACGCGCTCTTTTTTTGTTGAGAAACAAGGTGACGATTGTTGCCGCCCTGGTGATAATTCTATACACGGCGGCGGGATTTTTCGCCCTTCCCTTCCTTATCGGCCGCTATGCCCCCGGCATACTGGGAGAACGGCTTCAAAGCGACGTATCGGTCGAAAAGATTTCTATCAATCCTTACAGCCTGGCGTTGGAGATACAGGGGCTCGCTATAAAGGATCCGACGGGCGGACCGCTTGTGGGCTTCGAGCGACTTCACGTCAACTTCCAGCTCAGTAGTCTTTTTCGCTGGGCGCTGACATTCAGGGATATTGTCCTGGAGCGGCCCTATCTCAATGTCGTGCTCGACGGTGAGGGGAATCTTAACCTGCGGCGTCTGGCCGGTCCGGAGAAGGAAGAAGCTCCGGAGTCCGGGAGCGAAGTCGAGGAGAACGTAACGAGTCCCTTGCGCATGGTTCTGTTCAACGTGGAGATAAACGAGGCCCGTATCGATGTGACCGACAAGCGGCAGGATGTTCCCGCAACGACATCATTCCACCCCTTGACCGTTCACCTCGCGGACATTTCCACCATTCCCGACCGCGAGGGGGGATATTCACTCACGGCAACCGCCGCTGACGGAGCGACGTTCGATTGGACCGGCAACCTGATCCTGCATCCCTTCAGATCCGAAGGCGAGCTGGCCTTTAGAAATATTTCCATGGAAACCCCATGGGCCTTTAACCGATCCATGCTGAACATTATGCCTCCAGGAGGAGAAGTGAGCCTGGAGACGCACTACAAGGTCGATCTGGGGATGGACGAAACCGTCGCCGTTCTTGACGATCTGCGCCTTTTCGCGTCGGGACTCGACCTGCAGCTGGAGGAAGCGGACAGGCCGTTTCTGTGGCAGACCGACATCGCGCTGGGCGTGGAAAGGTTCGATGTGACCGACCGAAAGGTCGAGGGACTGACGCTGGCAATTGAAGGCGGGGCCGTCGAGGTTGTCAGTGATCCCGAAGGGATTTTTAATTTTCAGAAAATTGTCCGCACCGACGCGAAAGAAGCGGACACGACTTCCTCCGACAATGACTCCGATCCCGGAGACCCTTGGAATATCGATATTGCCGATGTCGAGTTGGCGGAGATATCCTTGCTTTTTCGCGATGAGAGCATGATGCCAGCACGAGTTTTTTCAGTGGAGGGAATCAATCTGAATTTCAGTGCCGACGTTGTTGCAACGGTGCCCCTGCTCGAGGTTTGCGTCAATGATGCGAGCCTCGTCTTGTCGGGGATTGAAGCGGGCTTCGGCAAGGCGGAGCGGCCCACACTGCAGGTGAATTCGATCACCGCTCAGGGGGGATCGCTTGACCTTGCAAATCGTTCGGCTTTCCTGTCACGTTTGGCAGTGAAAGATGGAACGGTCGACGTGATCCGGCATGATGATGAATCGCTGAACCTGACTCGCCTTTTCGATACGGCGGGATTCGCGGGAAACGGGCCCCACGGCTCTGTGAGGACGGAAGGAGGCGACCCCTGGAGTCTGTTTCTTGAAGATCTGGAATTGACGGGTTTTAATGTTCATTTCACCGACGAGACGGTGCGGCGGGGCGCCGCCGTGACGGATCTTGAGGACATCACCCTGAGCATGTCACGGTTTGACGGCAAATCGCCCTTTCCGTTCGAAGCGTCAATGGAGGTGAAGCAGGGAGGTGTCCTGAAGGTCTCGGGTACGATCGATCCGGCGGTAACTTCCGTCGATTCGAGGGTGACACTCGAAAAGCTGGCCCTTGATCCCATTCAACCCTACCTGGCGCGGGTCGCCGACCTGACGCTGAAATCGGGCCGACTGTCGACGGCGGGATCTTTCGTGGTGAGCGAAAAGAGATCGGTGAACTACCGGGGACAACTGGAAATTATGAACCTGGACGTGGTTGAAAACAGCACGGGAGAGACGCTGTTGGGGTGGACACGGCTTAGAACCCCCGACCTGCGCTTCGGGTTGAATCCCGACGGTGTCGAGATGGACAGGATGATCCTGTTCGAGCCCAAGGGCAAGCTGATCATAGCCGAGGACGGCACGGTAAACGTGGTAGAGGCCTTCAGGCGAGAAGACAAGACTGTCGATCCGAAGCCGACGGACAGGACGTCGGAAAAAGGGAAAGATCCCTTTCCCGTGAAAATCGGTCGAGTAACCCTGGATAAAGGAACTCTTCAGTTTGCCGATTTCAGCCTGACCCCTCGGTTTCACACATTGATCCATGAACTCAAGGGAACCGTTGCCGGGATTTCCTCGTTGCCCGGAACCCGCTCCAGGGTTGACCTTGACGGGCGGGTCGACCGTTACGGAACGAGCACGATCGGGGGAGAGATCAATTTCTTCGATCCCAGGGAATATATTGATATATCCATGATCTTCAAAAACCTGGAGATGACAAATTTTACGCCCTATTCGGGAAAATTTGCCGGAAGGAAGATCAACGCCGGCAGGCTGTCGTTGGACCTTAAATACCTGGTGGAAGACAGCCGCCTTCAGAGCCACAATAAGGTTGTAATAGAAAAGCTCGTCCTGGGTGACCGGGTTGAAAGTCCCGATGCGGTGAGCCTGCCCCTGGGGCTTGCCGTCGCTCTACTGAAAGACGCCGACGGCGTCATCAATATCGGGCTTCCCGTCACGGGCAACCTGGATGATCCGGAATTCCATATAGGACAGGTCATATGGCGGGCCTTTGTCAACCTGCTTACCCGAATGGTGAGTTCCCCCTTTCGGGCGCTTGCTTCGTTGCTTGGCGCGGGCGAAGAAACGCTGAACGAGGTTCTTTTCGATCCCGGTTCCAGCAGCATTCCGCCGGCCGAGCAGGAAAAACTGGACCTCCTGCTGGAGGGGCTTAAGAAGCGCCCCGAGTTGAAGCTCATTGTCACCGGACGTTGCGATCAAGAGGCCGATGGACGGGTTTTGCGGACCCTGCAGGTCAAAAAGTCCATTCTCAAGGCCTCCGGTGTGGAACCGGCGCCCGGAGAGGATCCCGGTCCGGTTGATTTCGGTGATGCGGCTGTCCGGGAAGTATTGAAGGCCTTGGTCGTCGAACGCTACGGGAATGAAGAATACGAGCGGATTAAGGCTGAGATGGTTTCTTTGCCGGAGAATGGAGACGATGAAGCGGAGGAGCGGGAGGAAGTCCAGATCGACCCGGCTGTTTTGGCTCGTGGGCTTTTCGAATTTTTGGTGGAACAGGAGCCGATCGGGCAGGAAAGACTCTTGACACTGGCCGACGAACGGGCCCGTGCCGTGGCGGCCTACATGACGGGGGATCAGGGACTGGAACCTGAGCGTGTATCGGTGTCGGAGTCCGTTTACATCGAAAAAGGCGATTCCATTTCGGTGACACTCGATCTAGGCACCATGACCGATGAATGACTTTTGTGCTTTGGGGTCAAATCTTTAAACTTGACATTTCGCCCACCGCCCGCCGCAGGCATAATGCGAAAGCGTCCGGTCCCTGGATCCTTGTTTTATCCCCGTCCTGGGAGGGCGGCAGTTGGTTGGAATGGAACGGATCGCCCTTTTCGCGCCTTGACAAGCCGGCCCTGTTAGGGTGAGTATTCTGTTTCGGGTCTATCCGGGGCGGAACAACATCCCGAGATCCTCCGCGACCTGAAAACCAAGGTGATTTCCCAACTGGAGAACCGGGAGAACATAGACATCAAAGGAGGGGGATACCCCGTGGACTGTCGCGCGATACACGATAAACAAGGGCGGCGGGGCGCGCGGTCCGTCCGGTCTTCCACCGGGAGGGGATCGAACAGGAAGAACGGTAAAGGGGACTCCGGTGACCTGGACGGGATTTCCGTGGTCACTCACATAGGGCATCAAATCACAAGATGGAGGAAACATGGAAGGAACATCTGAAAGGAAAAAGATTCTCGCCATACTGGGAAGCCCGCGCAAGAACGGAAACAGTGCCGTCCTGGCGAAGCACGTTATCACGGGGGCTGAATCAGCAGGGGCTGAGGTTGAATCGGTCTACCTGCATGGCCTCAACATTTCTCCATGCCAGGCATGCTTCACCTGTCAAAAGAAGAAAAGCACGGGATGCGCCATCGACGATGACATGCAGTCCATATACCCGGCGCTGATAGAGGCCCGTGCCTGGATTCTTGCCTGCCCGGTGTACTGGTTCACCATGTCAGCCCAGATGAAGCTTTTCATGGATCGTCTTTTCGGGTTGGTCGCCTACGGACGGGATCCGTTCCGTGCCAAACGCATAGCCGTCGCCATGAGCTATGGAGACAGGGACCCCTTTGTGTCTGGTTGCGTGAACGCGCTGCGCGCCTTCCAGGACGCCTTTCGATTCACCGGCTCCGATCTTGTTGGAATGGTGTACGGCAGCGCCTTAGAACCTGGCGAGATTGAAGCCGACGGAGCCCTTATGCGGAAGGCGGAGGATCTCGGCAGGAAACTGGGGTCAAATCTTTAAACTTGACATTTCGCTGTTCGCCGTTTGTCAATCCGACACTTTACCTTTTATATAACGTGCGTGAGGGCGGCTCGCAGTCTTCTTTTCTTTTCGGTAATTCATTGTTTGGCGCCATAGTCCAAAAACGTCATGTCCCCTGGTGGGATTATAGCCCTTTGACGGGGCCTTCAGAACATATTGAACATACCGAACTTCCGCGCCAGGGTGATTAAAACCGGCCTTCGCCGGGATGACGAAAATGAGAATTCTCGATTTTTTTACGAGATCGTCGTTTTTTACTTGACAGGTAATCGTTTCTTCAGTTACTCGAAACCATCGATTTCAATTTCCGGTTCAATTTCCGGTCTTACTTTTTTCCATCATTCTTCATCCGACACGGCTTAGCCCCCTAATAAGCGAACAAGCGTAGAAAGTTTTTGTGTTTTTTCTTGTTCGGTTCGCGGCGGCATACCCGGGTCCACTTCTATTTCAGATAATCGATTCTTTCCAGACATCAGTATGCTTTGACATTGTTTTGCCTGAAGTCCCCTCAAGGGCTGCGGCGTTGGTCTATTGGTCTGTCACGCACGAGTGCAACATAGTGATCACCGGCAAAGCCGTATGAAGCATTCGGCGTACCCGCCGCCTTTTAAAAGGAAATTGCGAAAAAGATGGGAGGAGCGATGAAAGCGTTCAGGAAGGCCCTTGTGTTGATCCTTGTTCCGGGGACGCTGTTTTTGCCGGCAACGGCAATCGCTTCGCCGGAGAGGGGAGCTCAATGGCTGGCGGCGCAACAGCAGGAAAGCGGCGCAATAGTGTCGGAAGCGACGGCGGCCACGTCATTGCAGTCGACCGCCGAATCGTTGCTTACGTTGACGCTGTTGGAGCGAACCGGGGATGTCGATCTTCAGTCGACGCTCGATTACATCGGGAACAATCCTGACTACGAAACAGTGGAAAATCTGTGCCGAAGAATTCTCGTACATCTCAGCAAGGGACTTGCTTTTGACGATTTGCTTGATCAGCTTTTCCTGCACCAGTATCCGGGCGCTGGATACGGTTTTTACCCGGGATACGGCAGCGACGTTCTCAGTACGGCCCATGCCCTCCAAGTGCTTTCCCGCGCCGAAATTACCGACCGGCGTGCTTCATCCGCCATCGGATTCCTGTTGCAAAGGCAAAAAGAAGACGGGAGCTGGTCCCTGCAAGACAACACCCCCAATACCGCGTTGACCGCGCAGGCGATGCTCGCCCTCTGGGAATACAGGAGAATATTCAATGTTCAGGATGCCCTGGAGATGGCCGGCGACTATCTCTTACGGACACGAAATGTCGACCACCTGTGGGACGACCTGAACACCACTTCGCAGGTTCTGATCGCGCTTTCGAGCTACCTGGTTGATCGAAGCGGACTGGCGGAAAGTATAGCGGCGCTACAGGATATTCAGTCGCCCCAGGGTGATTTCAACCAGGACACCTACTCGACGGCGCTCGCAGTGAGGGCGCTTTTCATCGCCGAAACCCCCGCTCCTGACGAAATAACCATTGGGGGAACGTTGATCGACGGCGACAGCGGGATACCGATAGCCGGCGCGACGATTGCCGTGACCGGTGAGGCGGAACTTACTGCCCCTTCCTCGATTGACGGGACTTTCCTGATACGGGCTATTCCGCCGGGATCCTATTCGGTGATCATTTCAAAAGATGGATACCATCGTCTTTCGTTGAATGCTTCCCTTGGTGTGGGTTCAAAGGCCGACCTGGGAGTGTTGCAGCTTTCGAAATACCAAACGGACCCCGATACAGGAATGCCCGTTGCCACGGGAACAGTTAGAGGTGAAGTGTCGGATCGGAGAACCGGCAGGCCTGTTGCGGGTGCAATCGTATCGGTACGGGGTACGGATCTGTCCGCTGTGACCGGCGCTACAGGAAGCTACCAGTTGAACCATGTTCCTGCCGGGCACGTTATTCTTCAGGTTCAGGCTGGTGGCTACGGAAGCATTCAGGCATCGGTTGAACTTGCGCGAGGATATACGCTTATATTTTCACCAGCCCTAAGCGCGGCAACTCTTTCAGGGGTTTTGATTGAAGGTGTTGTAATTGAACGGGACAGCGGGATGCCGCTGCCTGGAGCGTCAATAGAAGTGTATGGGGGCGGGGAAGTAATCGCATCCGCGCAGGCCGATCTAAACGGAAGGTATGAAATCACGGGCCTCCCTGTGGGAGAATTGACCGTAGCGGCATTTCACGACGGATATCATGCCGTGTCCGTTTCGATTGAGGCGCAGGACGGTGCGAGGTTCATATATTCCCCCCAGATGGATCCGGTGTCCGGTGATGTACAGTTATCTACGGGTTCTTTTACAGGCATTGTTGTTGATGCCGTAAATGGGCGCGGACTCTCCGACGTCTCTGTTTCGGTCGAATACCCGGAAGGTGAAATGTATTGTCTTATGACGGGGCCGGATGGTGAAATTGTCACCGGCAATCTCCCTGTGGGCGATGCATCAGCCACCTTCAATCTTGAAGGTTACGACACCGAAAAAAGGCGGGTTTTTATTCAGGGAGATCTCGAGACTGATATCGGCGAGATTCCTATGAATCCCGAAGGCGTGGCCGATACTGCAAGGGCATTTGGATGCCTGGTCGACATTCGAAACAGTGTCCCGGTTTCAGGAGGCATTATATCGGCTGAGAACCTCGATGCTGGCATGTTTTTCGAAACGATCAGTCTTGACGATGGTTCATTTGTTCTTGACGGCCTGATCCCCGGCGAATACCAGGTAACAATCAGTGCATCGGGGTACAGTGTCGTTACATTCAACATGATTACAACAGAGGGCGAAGGGCTTGATCTGGGCGAAGTGCGGTTGCGTGCCCCCGGTGTGGACGAGCTTCTGCCGGATCTGTCAATTCTGGCGCTCGACGTGAGTCTCTGGTCATCGGATCCGACAAGCTTTGAACTATCGGGTACGATAGGCGTTACAATTATTAACCGCGGCAATGCTGCCGTAAAGTCGCCCTTCCAGGTATATGCCTACGAGGACCTTGCCGGCGAAGGTATGTCCGAAGAGGGTAACAGATTATTTGGTGTGATTACTGTCCAGGCATCACCGGAACAGCCTCTTAACGCCGACAGTACTCGCGTTGTCACCATGCCGCTTTCCGGCGTCCAGTCTTTCAGAGATGCCCCGATAATCGTTCATATCGATCCAAAAAATATTGTGGCCGAGCTTTCCAAGGAAAACAACAGGGTTAGTACAGCTAGCGCCTGCACGAACGAGACCGAAAAACCGAATCTTGATCTCTGTCTGTGTATGGATTCATCAGGCAGTATAAGTAATTCGGAGTTTCAACTTCAACTGGAAGGAACGGCAAGGGCCATTGAAGATGAAAACATTGTTCCACGGGACGGATCGGTCCGCATGTCGGCATTGCAATTTGCCGGCAGCACTTATGATGAACTTAGTCCGACCGTCGTCGAGGAAGGCAATGTTCACCAAATTGCCGAGACAATAAGGTCTATACGGAAGCGAGGAGGCGGTACCTCTATTCACAGCTGCGTAATCAGGGCGTCCGACGTGCTGTATGCCGTTGAACCGGAAAGTGTCTGGAAAGTGATCGATGTATCCACCGACGGTCGTTCAGATTATAACAGTGCCGTCGCTGCGTCGGCCAAGGCCGGAGAAATGGGGATCGACGTGATAAACGCCATCGGTGTGGGAACGAACATCGATATTAATTTGCTGAATGCGATCGTATTTCCGCAGCCTCCCGGCGGTGAGCGAGGATTCGTGGAAGTTATTTCGGGGTACCAGGAATATATTGAGGCCATCGCGGGTAAAATGCAGCGCGAAACGCGTTTGCCCGATCTAACCGTGGGGGGCGCCCGACTCATAGACAATGGTCTCGGTGAAGCGGGGCAGGTATCCTTTATTTTAGGTAACGCAGGGGCTTCAGCCATTTCAGAAGACGTGATCATGTCTGTTTACGACGGAGATCCCGGTGGAAATCGCATCATTGCGGAAAGCGTCTTTACCGAAGGGTTGCCGATCGATTGCTACGAAAAAATAACCCTTGACGGGGTGTATCCCTCCGATTTCCTGAGTGGGACTCTAGTCGTTGCTGCCGGGATCGATGCGGAATTTACCGAATGTAACCGGGAGAACAACCGCCACTCGATTCCCGTCCATTCCACGCTGGGAAGTATCAGCCTGACGCTCGACAAGAGCCTTTTCGGACCCGCCGAAACGGTGAGTATGACCGCGAACGTTACAAACGCAGGGTCGCGCTCAGGCGCCTACAGGGTTGCGCTTGCCATTTATGATCTACAGGGAATCGAAGTGCATCGATTCGATACATTCGAAACCGGAGAGATTCCCTCGTCAGGATCGGACGACTATAATCGCCAATGGAACACGGGACATACAGCGGCGGCGTCCTACAACGTCGAGGCACGGCTGTACAGTCTGGGCGGCGGTCTTCTCGACACGTCCGAAGTTGCCTTTACTATTACTCACCTCGACTCAGACCAGCCTGATCCCGATCCCGATCCGGAACAGGGTATTGCGGCCGCACGTATCAGGGCCACCACGGACAGGCCCGGCTATCATGTCAATGACACCGTAGTTATCGATGTCCTGGTTCGGAACATTACCACCAATCTTTCCATAGAAAATGCAGTGGCCCATGTGACGGTGATCAATCCCGGCGGTAATATCGTTCATGACCAGACCCGCGCCCTTGAAACGTTGGTTCCCGGCCAGACGACGGAATTCAAACAGACACTTGTTCTTGCGCAGGCTCCCGAGGGCTCCTACCAGCTGGCGGTCCAATTGCGAAGCCGGGATGGAGTGTTGTATGGCGGTGACCGGGGTGGTTTTGTCGTGGCCGACGATATTCAAAGAGCCCTTCGTGGTGGCGTGAGAGCGGCGCATCCGATTCTCTACGCCGGTGAAAATCAGACCTGCACTTATACTGTAACCAATTCAGGAACAGCTGCGGTCCCGGGGGTGTCGATCGATCAGATGGTTATCTGCCCGGCTGATGAAACCGTAATCGAACAAAAGACGCGGGACATTGATCTTCCGGTGGGCGCCGTTACGGAAGACAGCATAGTTTTTTCGACATCCGGGTTCCAGCCGGGAACTTACGCCTGTGTGCTGGATACCAATATAAACGGGGAAAAGTTGGATTCCTCGTACGCGTTGTTCCGGGTTGAGGCGTCTCCCATCAACATGGATGGAGAGCTGAGTATCGGTTCGCAGGGGCGACTCCTGGTGCTGGTTGATCCGATTAAAAAGCAAAAGGAAAACAGGGACGATAGCAGTACTATATATCTGCGCCGGCTTCTCGAGGATGCAGGGTGGTTGGTTACTATCGTAGATACCGGAGCCGATTTTAAGAGAGAGATGGATACCGGAGGCTACAGCCTGTACGCTCTGTTTAGTGAATCCGTGTATCTCGACAAAGAGACTCAAGAGAAGTTGAATGTCATGGCGGCCGGCGGCGACGGATTGCTGGCGGCCGGCGGCCATGATCGCCGCAACGTCTTTATTGAAGAATCTCTGGGTGTATCCCTTCGAGGCAATGTGCCCCATGCCTGCGGAGTGGCCGTTGATCACAGCGAACTCGGCGATCCTTGGTCTGAGATGTTCTCGTCTTCCACCAAGAGACTTAACTTCGTTACCCAGGGCGCGGTGGTCATTGGGCGCTATATCGACAATTACAATTTCGGGAATACAGACAGCCGAACGCATCAATCCGTCGGTTGTGACCCAAATCCGTGCGGCGGTTTCGAAGGTGAGGGGGGCGAAAATGCTATTTCAGTGCATGAATATTTCAATGGGCGTTCCGTTTTTGTCGGGTTTGACCTGCTGTCCGAGGCTGAGCTCTATCACAGGCGCAACCAGGATTCCTCCAACAATCCTTTTGCTTCTTTTATGCTGTCCGCCCTTGCCTATATAAATCCCGATCCCTTGGTGCCGCGGCCCGGAACGGTGGTGCCGGTGATAGTCGATGTTCATAATCTTGGTATGGCCACAGATGGGAAGGTTATGCTGAATTTCTCCGACAATTTGACCGTCGTTGACGGTGGAGAGCTGACTGTTTGTCTCGACTCAGGCGGCAGGACCTGGGAGTACTCGTTCTTCATGCAAGAAGATGAAAGCTTGAGCATGATGCTATATGTACGATTACCGGGCGAGTCGGCCGATTCATCGAGGTGTTGCGCAAGAAGATGTCCGAAAAAGAAAATATGTTTGAACGCTCAAAGATCAATTGGATGCGATTCCCGACCCCTTGAGAAAAGGAAACCCCATAATCGTCCGCGATCAAGCGATCCTGACTCCTGCGAAGAAGAGGTCTGGGCGGACTTGTTGATTCAATCCGGTCTCGAACCCTATCTGACCACGCACGTAGAAAAACGCTATTCCCTCGTTTTGGAACAAGAAAACTAGACCGTAGCCGGCGACGACTTCGCCGGCGCTCCTTCACGCGAAGTAAGCAGAAAAAACAGCAGAGGAAAGGCAAGCCATGCAGAAAGGATCGCGCGGAATTTCAATACAATCGCTAAGGAAAAGGTCGTTTGCCGGGTCTGTGGGCGCTCTAACCCTGTTTATCTTTTTCTTTGTATTCTACATAGCCCCTGTCGGCGACTGCTTGGCCGAAGTTGCATCGGACAAAAATCGATCAGGCATGAGAGTGAAGGCCGCAACGAACAGCACACCGGACGGTAAATTCGGCGATTGCATGGAAAGGTTGCGCGAAGTGGTGGTTTATGAATTGCCCCGAGCCGTCGAGAAGCGTCGAACCGAACGCCGTTGGCTTGATCGCGCCCGCGAATTGTTTATGGAGCCTGATAATCTTACCAGTGATGAAATCGAAAAACTAAAAGTCCTGCATGACAACCTTCTCATCTTGCGCAATGAGATCGACCGGGAATTTCAACGTGACAAAGAACGTCTGCGGAATATTGATCTGCCCTCGGAAGTCCGACGACTTATGGAGGAGCGTCACAAAGAGGCCCTTGCACGCTTCAAAACCGGACATGAGTTCATGCAGTCTCAACTGCGGAATTTACTTGATGCCAAAGGCGCAAGGCAATTAGAGGCACTTGAAAACCTAAAATCCGCCCTCGAGCGGGAATCTTTTGGAAGGCGGCACGCTCCCATCGATCCGGAACGGCTGCCCTGGGGGGTGCCAAGTGAAAAGGTTCGTAAGCCTGTCACCGAACCCGAGGATTTTAAGGACATACTTGGCATAACCATGGCACCGAAACACCCCCTGCTCGCATCGGCCGAACCATTTCCGGGGATGCTGGCGCAGGGATTTTCTGTAAACGATATTCCGCATGACGCCGACCTCGCCGAAACCCTGGAAATAAAGTTCACCGACGATATTATAGAACTTGCCGAAACCCTGAACAACGACCCGATCGAAATCTACACCTGGGTTCGCAACAACGTCCACTTCATTCCCAGTTACGGCTCCATCCAGGGTGCACAGCATACCCTGGAAACCCGCAGCGGCAACGCTTTGGATACGGCAAGCCTTTTGATCAGTCTCCTTCGCGCCGCCGGCATCCCCGCACGCTATGTCTATGGGACGATTGACGTTCCCGTAGAACAGGCCATGAACTGGGTCGGCGGCGTAGAGACGCCCGAAGCCGCGGCGAACTTGATGGGCCAGGGCGGCATTCCGGTTCTTCTGATGATGCAGGGGGGCACAGCCACCCATATCCGGATGGAGCACGTCTGGGTCCAAGCCTGGGTCGACTATTTCCCCAGTCGGGGTATGAAGCACCGGGAAGGCGATTCCTGGATTCCCCTGGACGCCTCCTTCAAGCAATACGAGTTTACCGAGGGCATGGACCTGCGGGGAAACGTTCCCTTCGACGCCGAATCATTGATTGCCCTTATCGAAGACAATGCGATAATCAACGAAGAGGAGGGTTGGATTCAACACATACCCATAGACGACATGGACCAGAAGCTCGAGCTTTACCAACAGCAGGTAGAAGACTACATCAACCGGCAGAACCCCGAGGCCACCCTGGGCGATGTGCTGGGGATGCAGGACATCAAGGCCATCGTCCCCCGTCCCCTGGCCGCCGGTCTTCCCTACCGTCATATCGCCACCGCCGAGTCCTTCAGCGAAGTCCCGGACAGCCTCCGCCACCGGTTCAAGTACAAACTGGCTACCATGATTCATGATGCCCCGGGAGACACCATCATCGCCATTGACGAACCCACGGCAAGCCTGGTCGGCAAGACCCTTGCCATGAGCTTTCGACCGGCCGCGGAAGAAGACGAAGCAATCATCATGGCGCATCTTCCCCAGCCGGACCCTGAAACGGGTGAAATAGATACTTCCCTGCTGCCCGACAGGCTTCCGGGGTATCTCATCAACATGACCGCTGAATTCACCATCGACGGCGTTGTGGCGGCAGAAAGTCAAGCGGGGGTGATGGGCGCCGAGCTTCACGAAACCATGGGGCTATGGAAACCCGGGAATTTGTGGAACACCAGCACTAACTTCCCTGCCGTCGGCGAATACCGTGCCATCGGACTGGACCTGCAGGGGGGCAACCCCGAGCAGGCGGCCCGTCTCCAGGAAAACATCGAGCGAACCCGCAAGGCGCTCGAGAGCATGGACGAGGCCCGGTTGGCCTCACTGACCCGTCACGACGTTGTGGGGGACCTGTTTTATGCGACAATCTTCAGCTGGTTTGCCCTCAATAGTGTACAAGACCAGATAGCGGCACGTGCATCGGGGATCGTCACCTACCGTGCGCCCAGTTACGGACTGTTCGGCACCAGTCTTCAGACGCACTATCTCTATGGTGTTCCGCGATACGTCAAGTTCGGCGGATTGGTCATGGATGTTGATCACATGTCGAGTCAGGTGGTGAGCACAACCAATGACGACGAACAGCGGACAGCCTTCATTCAGGCCGTCGGCGCGCGGTCATCAGCCATGGAGCCCCTGGTTCCCGAGATGATGTTCAGTACCGAGGAATCTCCGGGCCACGGCATCAGCGCCGTCAAGGCCCTGGCCCTTGCCGCCGAAGAAGGCCGGCGCATCTGGACTATAACGGCGGAGAACCTCGACCTTGCCCTTGAAAATATCGATCTTTCCGCCGATGCGAAGACCGACATCCGAAACGCCGTGCGCACGGGCAAAGTCGTCACCGCCCACGAGTCGAAACTCAACTTTCATGGCTGGGTCGGCTCGGGCTACATCATCATGGACCCCGAAACCGGCGCCGGAGCATACCTCATCAGCGGGGGGATGAGTGGGGGGTATTATGTTGGGAAAAACAATGCGGCGATTGGGATTCGCACTTTGCTGGAAAAAGAAGGTTTGTCGGTTGACGGCGGAGACGCGGCAATCGCTGTTTTAGGTTTAA
>JAHDRK010000112.1 GCA_018433345.1 Syntrophobacterales bacterium
GGGGAAATCGTCGTTGCAACGACACGGCCGGAAACGATGCTCGGCGACACGGCCGTGGCGGTAAATCCCGATGACGAGCGCTATAGAGATATGGTTGGGAAAAAAGCCGTACTTCCATTGATGAATCGCGAAATTCCCATCATCGCCGATTCCTATGTATCGAGCGAATTCGGTACAGGTGCCGTCAAGATAACTCCGGCGGCGGATCCAAATGACTTCGCCATGGCTCAGCGCCATAACCTCGAAATCATATCTATCATGGATGGAAGGGCGGTTATCAATGAAAACGGTGGTCCCTACCAGGGTCAAGATTGTCTGACCTGTCGCGACAATGTGGTAGCGGACCTGGAAGAAAAAGGCTTTTTGGTAAAGATGGAACCTTACAGCCACAACGTGGGGCGATGCTATCGTTGCAAGACCAACGTGGAGCCTATGGTCTCGAAACAGTGGTTCGTCAAGGTCCGTGAGCTGGCCGACTCGGCTTCCGCGGCCGTGGTGAAAGGCGAGACAAAGATCATTCCCAAGATGTGGGAGGCCACCTATTTCGAGTGGCTCGAAAATATCCGCGACTGGTGTATCTCACGCCAAATCTGGTGGGGCCACCGTATACCCGTCTGGTATTGCGATGAATGTGACGAGATTCTTGTAGCCGTGGATGAACCGGACGCTTGCGCCTCCTGCGGATCAGGAGCTATCAGGCAGGATGAAGATGTGCTCGATACTTGGTTCAGCTCCGCCCTTTGGCCCTTTTCGACTCTCGGATGGCCCGACGACACGCCGGCGCTCAGAACATTTTATCCCACATCGCTGCTCATAACGGGATTCGATATTATCTTTTTCTGGGTTGCACGGATGATGATGATGGGCCTGTATGTGATGAAAAACGTCCCCTTCCGCACCGTGTATCTCCATGCCCTCGTTCGCGACGAACGGGGTGAAAAGATGAGTAAGTCCAAGGGAAACAGTATCGATCCGCTTGTGATGATCGATAAATACGGGGCGGACGCCTTGAGATTCACCTTGGCCGCATTCACGGCTCAGGGAAGGGACGTGAAGATGTCCGAGGCCCGTATTGCGGGATATCGTAACTTTATAAACAAAATATGGAACGCCTTCAGATTCTCTATGATAAATCTGGAAGACTTCGACGTGAAAAGTTTCGGCAGCTCGAAACGCGAAGACTATTCGCTTTGCGACCGCTGGATCAGGGATAGAATGAACAACACCACAAGGGAAGTGACAAAGGCCCTTGACGAATATAGGTTTAACGATGCCGCCGCCGAGATGTACCAGTTCTTTTGGCACCAATTCTGTGACTGGTATTTGGAACTTGCGAAAACGGTGCTTTATTCCCAGGAAACGAGAGAGAAAAAGCGCGCCACTCAAGAAACGCTTCTCTTGGTTCTGCGGGATTCCATGAAACTGCTTCATCCCTTTATTCCTTTCATAACGGAAGAAATCTGGCGGCATATCACCGAAGACGGAGGATCGATCATGGTCGCACCTTTCCCTGTGGAATCCGGAGACATGGTGGACAATGAATCAGTGGTGCAGATGGAAATCATCCGCAACGTCGTGACCGCTGTACGGAATATCAGGGGCGTTATGGGAGTTCCTTTCGGCAAGAAGCTTCGAGTCACCGCTCTTTGCCCCGATGAAGATCGTATGCGTATACTGAACGATGGTCACAGGTACGTAACCGCGCTGGCCAACCTGGAAGAACTTACCGTTGAAAAGGGCTCGGAGACGATCAAAGGCGCGGCTGTTGCCGTTACGGATGGGATAAAAATCAACGTATTTCTTGAAGGTGCCGTCGACCTGGAAGCAGAACGGATCCGTCTTGAAAAGGAAGTGAAAAAAATCGAAACCGAATTAGAGAGGGTCGGGAGAAAACTGGGAAACCAGGATTTCAGGGAAAAGGCATCGGAAGATGTGGTTCAGAAGGAGGAGGCGAAGTACGCCGACCTGCGCGCCCGGCGCGCGATCCTTCAAGATGCCCTTGATCAGATAAAAGGCATGGAGGGTTTAGGATAGGTTTTTCGAAATGAATCTAAGGGAGACGATAATCAGGGCTCTGGAAGAGGATATCGGTTCGGGCGACGTTACTTCTGAAGGGCTGCTCACCGGCGGGGAATCGGGATCGGCACGGGCGTATGCCAAGAGTGACCTCGTAATGGCCGGTATCGACGTATTCGGCAGGGTATTTCGAACGATGGACAAAACCCTGCAGGTGGAACCCCTGGTAAACGACGGAAATCACGTCAAGGCGGGTGATGACATAGCCCGTGTTTCGGGGAGCCTGAAAAACATTCTTGCAGCGGAAAGGGTGGCTTTGAACTTTCTTCAGCGAATGTGCGGCATCGCCACGATGACGAATCGCTTCGTTAAGGCCGTGGAAGGGACGGAGGTTCGGATACTCGACACAAGAAAAACCGCCCCGGGACTCCGCTTCTTGGACAAGTATGCCGTGCGCGTGGGAGGCGGTATGAATCATCGTTTCGGGCTCGACCGCGGCGTTCTGATAAAAGACAATCATATTGCTGCGGCGGGGGGCATCAGGGAGGCTGTAGGGCGCATTCGAAAATGCGCACCGCCGGCATTCACCATAGAGGTGGAAGTTCGAACCTTTGTCGAAGTTGAAGAGGCCCTGGACTGCAATGTCGATATTATCATGCTCGACAATATGACGCGTTCCGAGCAGATGGAAGCGGTCAGGCGAATTGGTGGGAAGGCCCTCGTGGAGGCCTCGGGTAACGTCACCTTGGACACTGTTGCCGACATCGCGGCCACGGGTGTCGACTTCATATCGGTGGGGAGCCTCACTCACTCCGTTATTGCAGCGGATATCTCTATGGTTATCGAAAAAGAGTCTTAAATGGAATTTACACCTGTCGCACACTTGGAACGACGCCTCAGGGGATTGACCATCGGTCACAAGATACATTTCTTAGAATGCACCGACTCGACTAATACGGTGGCCCTCAGCCTGGCCAGGGAGGGAGCCTCCGAAGGCGAAGTGGTGATCACCGACAGGCAGTTGAAGGGGAGGGGAAGACTTGCGGGACGTCGGTGGCAGTCTCCGCCGGGGCGAAACCTTTATATGTCGGTAATCCTCCGCCCCCCATTGCCTCCGTCCCGTGCCGCTTCTTTGACGCTTGTGGCAGGTGTTTCGGTGGCCGAGGCCTTGGATCGCTACTGTCCGGACAGAGTTGAACTCAAATGGCCCAACGACGTTCTGATAGAGGGTAAAAAGGTTTGCGGTATTCTTACGGAAATGATGACGAGAGGAAAAGAGATCGAATGCGTCGTCGTCGGTATCGGTGTAAACATCCTGATGAAAAGGGACGAATTTGATCCGGAATTCAGAGACAAGGCCACATCGCTCCTGGAAGCCTCCGATCATCCCCCTGACAGGCGGCAGGTTACGGAAGAAATCATCCGCAAACTGGACCATTGGTATGGCATCTTCCTCCGTGATGGGTTTCGCCCCGTTCGTGAAAGATGGCTTCATTTTGCATCGCTTTTGGGACGACATGTTACCGTTGAAAACCTGAATTCCAGGGAAAGGGGTGTAGTGGCGGGCATTGATGAAGAAGGGGCGTTGCTTCTCCGGGGCGACGACGGGCGGGTGGTCTCCGTATTGTCCGGTGACGTATCGCCGTCATGATAATGACGAGGAGGGAGGGTGGAGCATAGCATGCTTCTCGTGCTTGATGTGGGAAATACGAATACGGTCCTTGGTCTTTACGACGGTAAAGAGCTTTTACAATGGTGGCGTGTCAGGACAATATCGAACAGCACGGTTGACGAATACGGAATGATCATCTTGGATCTCCTGGGGACGGTCAGGGTTGAACCGAAGAGTGTCAACGCCATTATTATTTCCTGCGTTGTTCCTCCCATGTTGAACATACTCGTACCTCTATGTGCGAAGTACTTTCACCTGCAACCGTATATAGTTGGACCGGGGATAAAGACGGGCATGCCCATCTATTACGACAATCCCCGCGAAGTAGGAGCCGACCGCATCGTAAACGCCGTGGCAGCCCATGCGAAGTACGAAGGCAATCTCATAATCGTCGATTTCGGAACTGCTACAACTTTTGATTACATTACAAAAAAAGGTGAGTACATGGGGGGGTGCATCGCCCCGGGCATAGCCATATCAACGGAAGCACTCTTTGAGCGCGCGTCCAAACTTCCTCGTGTGGAATTGAGCAAACCCCGCAACATTATTGCAAAGGACACGGTGAGCAGCATGCAGGCCGGCATAATGTACGGATATTCCGGCCTTGTCGACGGTATCGTGGACAGAATGAAAACGGAGGCGAGGGAAAAGGACATCACGGTAATAGCCACCGGCGGATTTGCTCATATCTTGGCACCGGAAACCAGGAGCATAGAAATTGTCGACGACATGCTGACCCTGGAAGGTCTTCGCATTATTTACGAACGAAATACGTGAGGGTCAACTGATTTCTTCCACTTTTCGATCGCCTTCAGGGCGCGCCGTGCGTAATGGCCGCCCCTTTCCTTTTTGCGAGTTTTTTCCTCGAGGGTAGGAAAAAGACCGAAGTTGATGTTCGAAGGCTGGAAATCAGCTGTGAAATCATTTGTCACGTGGTTTATAAGGGCGCCCAAGGCCGTTTCAGACGGTGGAGGTTCGGGAAGTTCACCCTCTTTCACCAGAAAGGCCGTGTTGATTCCCGCCAGGAGACCGGTGGCGGCGGATTCGAGATAGCCTTCGACACCTGTTATCTGCCCGGCGAAAAAGACACCCTTGCAATCTTTAAGTTCCAGGTGATGATCGAGAAGCCGGGGTGAATCCAAGAAGGTGTTGCGATGAATTGTGCCGAAGCGGGCGAATCGGGCCTTATCTAAACCCGGTATCATCCTGAATATTCGCTCCTGTTCGGGCCAGGCGAGTTTGGTCTGGAAGCCTACCATATTGTAAAGTGATCCTTGAAGGTTTTCCTTCCTCAACTGTACTACCGCCCAAGGTTGGAATCCCGTCCTGGGATCGATCAGCCCGACGGGTTTCATGGGGCCGTATCGTAAGGTGTCGATTCCTCTTCTTGCCAGTACCTCTATGGGAAGGCATCCCTCGAAACATTTTCTGTCTTCGAAATCCTTCAATTCGATTTCCCTTCCATCCAAGACCGCTCTATGAAATACTTCGTATTGTCTTTTGTTCAAGGGACAGTTGAGGTAATCTCCTTCACCCTTTTCATAACGTGATGCCCGAAAGACCACGTCATGGTCGATGGAGTCGGCCTCGACCACGGGAGATATGGCATCATAAAAAAACATGGCTTCGCTTCCCGTGAGACGAAGTAGATCCCTGGCAAGATCGTCGGACGTAAGAGGACCGGTGGCTATGATCAGGGGAAGCGAACCAGGAACATTCTTTACTTCGTAACGTTCGATGGTGCAGAGTTCGTTTTCAACGAGACTTTTCTCCACGCGGTGCGCAAAAAGCTCACGATCGACCGCGAGGGCCTTGCCCGCCGGCACTCTGCTGGCCAAGGCCGCTTCCATAATGAGCGAATTCATCAATTTCATTTCCTGTTTCAACAGCCCGACGGCAGTGGAGAGGTTTTCGGAGCGGAAGGAATTGCTGCAGACCAGTTCGGCCAAGAAAGGCGATCGATGGGCGGGAGAATAAACCCGGGGTTTCATCTCGAACAAGCGGACAGGGACGCCCCTTGAAAGCAGTTGCCATGCGGCTTCGCTCCCTGCCAGGCCGCCTCCTATGATTGTTACCGGTTTCATTGGCTGTATTTTTGATTCTTCCGGCGGGCTATAACAACCCCGAGAAGAAAAGATGTTCAATTCCTTTACAGGTCCTCCAAGGTCAGGCGGTAACCGCATTCTCTATCAGGGCATGCCTTGAAATAACCTTTTGATTTTGAGTACTTAAGGACAAGGTACGGCGAGCCGCATTGTGGACAGGATTCCGGAAGAGGACGGTCCCAGGTTGCGAAGGTGCAATCGGGATACTCCGAACACCCGAAAAAGACGCGACCACGGCGAGACCTTCTTTCACAGAGGAAGCCCTTGCATCCATCCCTCGGACATTTGACGCCCGTGTCTATGGGACGGGTGTACGAACATTCGGGGTATCCGGAACAGCCCAAAAATTTTCCGAACCGTCCTTCCTTGACAACCATGTTTTTACCGCATTTTTCGCATCGGATATCTGTCGTTTCCGATTCCTTGCGATCGACGCGACCACTGTCGTCCCTGATGATATTCGCCGTGTTTTTACAGGCGGGATAATTGGAGCAGGCGATGAACCTCCCGTTTTTACCCCATTTTATCACCATGGGACTGCCGCACCTTTCACATTCCAGCTCGGTGGCTTCTTCTTCCTTTTTCATATTTTTCATCGATTTTTTGGCCTTTTCCAGCTCGGAGGAAAAGGTCCGATAAAAATCTTTCAGGATGTCCACCCGTTTTAAGGTACCTTCTTCGATCCCGTCCAGTTTGTCTTCCATGGAGGCCGTAAAGCTGATGTCCAGTATGCCGGGGAAACTTTCCACGAGAAGATCCGTCACCACCCGCCCCAATTCGGTTGGACGAAAGCGTCGATCCTCGAGTTTTACGTAATTCCTTTCCTGGATCGTGCTGAGAATCGCCGCGTAAGTACTGGGTCTTCCTATACCACTTTCTTCCAGTTCCCGGACAAGGGATGCTTCGGTGAAACGGGGCGGCGGCTGCGTAAAATGCTGCTTTCGATCTAAGGCCAAGACAGTCAGGGTGTCTCCCGTGGAAAGAAGGGGGAGATTTCCATCGGCTTTTGCGGCGTCGTTTTCATTATCGTCTCCGCCCACCCGACTTTCGGTCTCGGGAGAATCTCCGTAAACCATCGTGAATCCGGGAAACTTCATAACTGATCCTTGAACGCTGAAAAGGTACCTGCCGGCTGTAATATTGACGATGGTGCGGTCATAGACCGCCGGAGTCATCTGGGAGGCTATGAAACGGTTCCATATCAATCGGTAGAGACGATATTCGTCCCTATCCAGGTATTGTTTGACGGTATCGGGGTGATACCTCATTGACGAGGGGCGGATAGCCTCGTGGGCGTCCTGGGCGGCCTTGGCGGTTTTGTGTCGACGCGCCCTCGCGGGCAGATAGTCCTTGCCGTAACGCTCGGAAATAAAACTCCTCGCTTCGTTGAGCGCCTCGTCGGCCACCCGCACTGAGTCGGTTCGCATATACGTGATGAGACCAACCGGACCTTCCGATCCAAGTTCTATTCCCTCATAAAGTCTCTGTGCCACCGCCATGGTTTTTTTTGCTGAAAAACGGAGACGCTGAGCTGCTTCCTGCTGAAGTTTGCTGGTTGTGAAGGGGGGAGATGGTTGGCGCTTCACTTCATTATTTTCAACACTATTTACCACGAAGACGGCCTTTTTCAGCTCTTCGATGATGTCTTCCGCTTCCCGCTCCGTGGCGATATGCACTTTCTTTCCGTCCACTTTTTTGAGTTTGGCCTCAAAAAAAGGAGGTTCCGGACCTTCAAGTCGTGCGGTGATACTCCAGTATTCTTCCTGGACGAAGTTTTCTATCTCCTTTTCACGTTCGCATATAATTCTGACGGCCACGGATTGGACACGGCCGGCACTGAGTCCCCGCCTGACTTTTTCCCAAAGTACGGGGCTGATCTGGTATCCCACGAGACGATCGAGAATGCGCCTGGTTTGTTGTGCTTCGTACTTGTTCTCGTCTAAAGGTAAAGGATTTTTCAATGCCTCCATTATGGTCTTTTTCGTCAGATCTCCAAAAAGTATTCGATATACATCTTTGTCTTTACCGCCGATCTCTTCGGCTACGTGCCAAGCTATAGCTTCGCCTTCGCGATCCGGATCCGGGGCGAGTAGGATGCGCCTCGCTGAGCGGGCGGCCTTTTTCAGTTCCGCTATTGTTTTCTTGCGATCCGCTTTTATTATGTAGGTGGGCTCGAAATCACGGTCCACGTCGATGCCGAGTTTGCTCTTGGGCAGATCCTTGATATGTCCGACCGAGGCCTTGACGTCATAGCCGGATCCGAGATATTTCTTGAGGGTGTTCACTTTCGCGGGTGATTCTACTACAATGAGCGTCGATGCCATTAATAATACCTACTCCTTGACCACAAAATATTTACCTGGCAGCTGCCTGACGCATCCTTTCATTTCAAGGACGAGCAGAATGTCAAGCAACCTGTTGATCGGTGTATCCACTTCCCCCGCGAGGCTGTCTAGGTGGCGGGGCCTGTCCGAGAGGAGATCGAGAACGGCACGGTGATCCATGGGAATCCCATCCATGGGCATAACTTGCCTCGTCTTTTCCGGGACCCCTCCACTTGTTTCATCCCTTTCCGGAGATCCGTCGATGTTGGTTGGATCGGCGAAACCCCGTTCGAGCTGCGGAAGAATTTCGGATATTATATCATCGGCGTCTTGGATGAGTCGTGCCCCGCTTTTTATGAGACCGTTGGTTCCCCGGGAAGTGGGCATTTCTATTCCTCCCGGAACGGCGAATACATCCCGTCCCTGTTCGAGGGCCGTGCGGGCCGTTATGAGCGAGCCGCTCTTTTCGGTGGCTTCGATGACCACTACGCCGTAAGACATGCCGCTGATGATCCGGTTTCGTCTTGGAAAGTTATGGGGCAGGGGTGTGGTTCCGAAAGGGTACTCGCTGATAACGGCGCCGCTGGAGATTATTTTTTCGTACAACTTTTTGTTTTCGTAGGGGTAAACCACGTCGATTCCCTTTCCCAACACCTCCACGGTTCTCCCTCTGTCAGACAGCGCCCCCCTGTGTGCCGCCGAGTCTATGCCTCGAGCCATTCCGCTTACTATAGTGATACCTCGTATCGCCAGGTCACGACATAGTCGATCGCAGTTGAATCTTCCTTGCGCCGTCGAACGACGGGAACCGACGACGGCCACGTTGACGTCATCTTTGAGAAGGAATCCCTTCATGTATAACAGGGGCGGGTAATCGTAAATATGCCGCAACAGCGGCGGATAACGTTCATCGTCCACCGTAATGAATGAAACCCCCATCCGTTCGGCATTCTCGATCTCCCTGTCGACTCGATGCCAGTCGTCAAACTTGCCGATTCGGACGGCCGAGCTCTTTGAAAGACGTGTGGATTGAGCCAATTCAGAAGGAGATGCGAGAAAAACGGAACGAGGCGAACCAAACCGGCGCAAGAGATCGTTTACAGTTACTGGACCGAAATCATCGATAAACGTGAGCGCTATCAAATGTCGCAAATCGTCATGTTCCATAGGTGATTGTCCAAAAGGGGCAAATTGACGTGGAATATATATGTGTCCTTGAAGCCCTGTCAAGGGTTTTGTCTTACTACGGCGCGGCAAGAAGCAGCAAAAATTGTTACATGCCGCGACATAAAATGGAAGGGAGGGAGACCCATGCATGGCACACAGTCGGTTTGCTTGACAACCTTAAGGCGCTGTATTAGTGTCTACTACTCGAGTCGCCGATTTCATGCACAGAGAAATATTCCCCCTTTTTTAAGGTGCGTTGAATGGTCCAAACAAGGTTGTCCACCGCTGCGGCGCTTATCGTCGTGCTGTTTATGTCGGTTTGTCCTTTTCACGTCGTTGACGGGAAGACCTGGAGGGAGGAATCCGATTCTCCGCTCTTGACCACGCCCGACCTGGTTGATTTCGGTAGCCTGCTTAAACCATCGAGGGGTACGGCAACACTCTATTTTTATAACCAGCGCCTGCTCGAGGGAGAAAAGGGATCGTGGACTCTCTTTACTTCGGAACCCTGGCTGACATCCGATCGCCGCTCCGGTGTATTTTATCCCATGACGCCCGACGGAGTGAAACTGACGGTTGATTCATCCCTTCTGTCCCCCGGTTTCCACACCGGTTCGGTCATAATATCGTCGGGGGGTGAAGCTGTCCATGTTCCCGTTGTAGTTTACGTCTATGAAGCACCGACAAAGGAACGGGAAAGATTGCTCGAGCATATTCGAATTGCCCCTGCCCACCCTGATCCAATCCCCCAGGGGACAAACCGTGCCTTCCGTGCCGTGGGTCATTATTCAGACCGAACCAAGGCGGATATCACCGAAGAGGTTCAGTGGGTGTCGGAAAACGAGAATGTGGCGATCATTGTCGAACCCGGACTTTTGCGCGGCGTCGGCAAGGGATATGGCGCTTTATATGCGGAAAAGGAGAATAAGCGGTCACACAGGGTTTCCGTATTTGTCGGCGATCCGGTATCTCCCCTCCTGGGCCTACGAGTCGACGAAAAACTAACTACGATCGAACGGATGGAGATCGATTCCCGGCGTGACATCGATGTGACGATTGAAAATCGCGGTGGGGGCAGGTTGATTTGGAAGGCGGAGGCTTTCGAACCATGGATCGTCATTCCCGAGAGAGAAACCGAGGGGGATAGGGGTCGAGGTCCGCGTTTCCCCGTCATCGAAGGGGGCGGCAGACAGGTAATGAAGATCTGGATTGACACCGGCGAACTCGAGGCAGGAAATTACAAAGGGGCGCTGTTGATCCGATCGAACGGAGGAGACGGCGTGGTGAAGCTGACCGTTAATGTCGTTTCGCTCGAGTCGATAATAATCACACCCATCAGGTCGACCATACCGGAGGGGGAACAACGCCGGCTTTCGGCTACGGCCCTTTGGTCCGATGGATCGAGAACTGATGTTTCATCATCCAGGGAGGGACGCTGGGTCAACTCCAATCCATCGGTGGTTACATTGTCGACAGGCGGTAAGGCAACGGCACTTTCGCCCGGTATCTCCGAAGTGAAAAGGATCGAGCGGGGGGTGGAAAGTACCGCCGCTACCATAGAAGTCAGTCCCGTGGATCCCCGGGCGAGAATTCGTATCATGCCGTACGAAATCGATCTTGGAACCATAGGCCCGGGCGAAGGTTCCTCCGGTCAATTCTCCCTTCGCGCAGTCGGTTCTAAAGAGATCTACGGCATCGTGGAGATGTATGACGGCTGGGATATCCAAGAAGGAAACGGACGTGTTGAATTCATGAACGATGGATCGACCACGGTGAAAGTGGGGATTAGATCAATACCGACCGACCAAAGGACGGCGTCCTCGGTTGGAAATCTTTGTCGTGTCGAACTGAAGCTGGAATTCGGAGAAAAAAGGGCTGTCTACGTTCGCAACGCCGAACCGGGCGACTATCGCGACGCCATAAAGATCCGCTTTGATGATGATATAATCCGGACTGTATTTATTTCCTATTCCTTGTCGAAGGAAGAATCCAGACCCATACTTTTCATCCGACCGAAGGTTATAGCCATGGGAACGTTGGAGCAGGGTGGGACGTACACATCGAGCATATCGATACGAAATGAGGGCAAGTCCGTTCTTTCGTGGGAGGCGGAGCTCCAGGGCGGAAGAACCGTGGTCCATGGATTAAAACCTCCATCCGGTCTAATTTGTTCGCTACACAATCCCCACATAACGGGCGATCATTTTTACGAGCCGCCGGAGGTCATCGCCCACCGTATCGCCCTCGAAGGATGGTGGCGGGGGACAGACGGCTATCCGAACAGGTTCGGAGCTCACGACTCTATGACGTTTAGTTTCGAAGGTACAGGTATAGCGGTGACGTGTCTGAAATCACCGGACGGAGGATCTTTCACGGCATACCTTGACGATTACAAGCTGGGTGAATTCGACTGCAACAGCCCAACCGAGGGAGGTTACGAAATTCTCCTGGTGGACAATCTTCCCAAGCAAGCGCACAAACTGAAAATAACGGCCGCAAGGGAGGGCCTTCTGCGCTTCGAAGAGTTCAGGATACTCGGTGTCGCCACAAAAAAGGGATCGGGAAACTGGATACGCCTCTCACCGACCCGTGGAACGACCCCGGTAGAAGATTTTGTCAATGTAATTATCAATGCCGCTGGTCTGGAACCGGGTCTTTACTCTGAAAATATTATTTTCAACTCAAACGGCGGGAAAAAGGCGGCCCAGGTTTCATTCACGGTCAGGGGAACACGGGCTACCGCCGGAATGATTCCCGTGTATCTCTACAAGAAGGGTGAAGATCATTTCCTTTGGAGTGAACGTCTGGACCTGGAAGTCGAATTGACCCGCGGATATGGCTTGGAAGGGGAGGTGTTCAACCTTTTCGGCTACAACACACCGGGAACGGCAGAGTTTCTCGCATGGTACCATCCGGCCAAGAAATCCTGGTTTTACTCACACGACCGAGAGGCGGGGAAAAGAGAAGACCCCGGATATGTGCTCAAGGGATCTCTCGGCAATATCGCGCTTGTACCATTGCCCGGCACCCGTGAACTGTACAGGTTCTATAATCCCGACACACGCCGCTATCTTTTTACTTTGGAATTAAAAGAAGTGAGTCAGCGAAAGAAAGGGTACCGCTATGACGGTATCGCAGGATACGTGCGCTGAGATCGAGATTTCAGGCGTTCGTTTTGACTTGACAGGAAAGAGGAAAGACATTACTCAAAGTCCTTCTTTCTTTCGTGAAATGCGCCAGTAGCTCAGCTGGATAGAGCAGCGGACTTCTAATCCGCAGGTCCGGGGTTCGAATCCCTGCTGGCGTACCAGCTAAACAAGGGGCTTTCGACTCAGTTTTGGTAAAGCCCCTTTTTTTCTTTGCTTGTTTTTTTAAGGATCATTTTTGCAAAA
>JAHDRK010000060.1 GCA_018433345.1 Syntrophobacterales bacterium
AAAACCCAGCCTCTCACCCCTTCCCCTTGATCCCCGCCCCCAAGGGAGAGGAGAAACATAAGAGTAAGGCCTGTCGCTCGGTCACTTCTTTTCATTCTTCTTCGAAATGTCAAGTTTAAAGATTTGACCCCGTTCTACGCTTCCGCTCGTTCATTCGGTAGACGTAGGCAAGTATCTCCGCCACGGCCCTGTAGAGCTCCGGTGGAATTTCGGTGTCAAGGTCGAGACGCACGAGCAGTTCGACGAGCGCGGCATCTTGACGGATGGGAATGTCATGTCTTTCCGCCAACGCGATTATGTTCTCGGCGATTATCCCTTGCCCCTTGGCGGTAAGGCGCGGCGCGCCGTCTCTCTCTGGATCGTAGGCAAGGGCCGCCGCCTTTCGGTGCTTCTTTTCCTTCGATGAACTCATCAATCCTTCCATTCAAACAGTGACATCGACCGTGTCGTATTCCCGCGCAGCCTTCTCGATTACCTCCTCGACCTCCTCCTCGACGGCGCGTGCCCGCCCCAATCGGCATTCGATCCTACCCGCCGCCAGACCCGCCTTCTCGAGACTGCTTCTCAGTTCTCCAAGCAAGGGGCTCAAAAAGGTCACAGTTTCATCTTCCTCGCACATGATAAGACAGTCTATTCCGCCCTCGAGCACGTCCGCCCTGACGGCGAGAGGGCCCAGGGCGTCCAGGTCAACGAAAAGACTGACGGCGGCCTTTTTCACGGGACCGTCCTTTCCTTCTTTCCTTTCTTCACCCACGTTTATCAATATGTGAGCGAGTTCCGTACGCTCGGCGAGAGAGAGGGGAATCTGGAAAAGAAACGTCCCGTCCCACTCCCCCAGCAGGCTGTTCAACACGTGCCACGTTTCAAGGGCCTTCAGGGATGATCCGATGAAATTCATGAGAGACAACGGCGCTCGTTCACCGAAAGCGGACAGTCTCGCCTCTATGGACATGAAAAGGGCCCTGAGATTTTCACCGGCCTCCTGCGCCGCCGCACCTTGCCCGAGAGTCCGCCCCTCGGCCATTCCCAACTGCCGTTCCATGAAGAATCCGAACCGTTCCAGGTAGTTCCGAAAGTTAAATCCCCTTTCCGCCTCCACCCGGGTAAAGACCAGCGACCGCAAAAGCGCAGACAGCCTTTCTGCGTCTTCCTTTCCCACGATCCTGATCAGGGTGCTCATGGCATCCCCACGAAGCACCGTCTCCGCTTCCATAAAGATGTTCAAGAGCAATCGGGGATAAATCCGGATACCACCGGCAAGCGCGCCCGGAAGTTGCGACCGCCCATCGGCTCCTCCCGCAAGGCGGAACTGTATGTCGGGCGTCGATCGGTCGACTTTGAGAGTGACGATTTCGCCCGGTCGAAAAGAATGGCTGCTGTGGAGTTCCAGGGCTTGTCCCTTCACGGAAAGCGTCACTGTTCCGGCATCCGCCTTGACGCTTAGAACAGTCGCCCTTACCACTTCACCGAGGTTGAGCGGGGGCGCTATACGCGCCTGGGTTCCCCGGGTTCGAGAGGAAAGAAGAAGGGCATTGGACCGATTTGACAAGGAGTGCGGTGGGAAAAAGGAAGGCATTATGCCTCTTCAGAGCGAGACCGCTCGAGGTTCAATACGAGCGAAACCTCGCCGCCTGTCATGTGCAGCCTGCCGGCGATCTCGGCGGGTGTCAAGCCGAGCCGCGCCAGTTCTATGACATCGTCATAGCAACCCTTCGAACGCCGCGATGACCTGGCTTGTCCCGCTTGTTTTTCCACGCTTCTTTTCCCGGGCTTTTTGCCTGTACCGGCCGCCGAGGCCTTCGCAGGTTCCATCCGTCGCTGAATTTTGTGGATCAGGAACAAAAGCGCGCAGCATATCACGATATCAATCACGAGACCCGCCGTTTCAAATCCGGTTACATCCATTACTACACCTTTACGTCAACCATCTTCCCGCTTTCGCCTTCGCCCGAAGGCGCGGCGGTTTCTTCATCTACAATCATTGCATTTTCCGTGCCCCGCCCCGCAGATCGTTTTCCTTCCTCCCGAGAACCTCCGTCTCGGCCGACGGGAGTCTGCTCCGCCTTCTTCGTGTCATTGACCGTCTCCCCGGTACGCTTTTGCTCCTTTGCGAGAGCGATTTCAAAATATCGTTGTTGCACGTCCGGGTGTTGCTGCTGTGTCTGCTGGATGCGCTCGACCAGGTTGGCCTGGAGCAATCCCTGGGGCAGGTTTATTGATCTCAGCATGGAAGCACCACCCTTCCTCGCGGGAGGCGGCATCGGCGGCGACCTATCTTTCTCTTCCAGCGGCCAATCAACCCGAATTCATAACACCACCGCATTTGCCGCGACATACCGGGCGCTCGATTCCCGCCCGAAATTTTTCGATTCTCATAATACCTATCGTCAAAGAGGAGAAAAACTTGAATTCCTCCATGTGCTTATGACCCCCTCAAATATTGTAGGGAACTTTCAGGGTGATTTTATTGATGCCCCCTCCGGTGTCAAGGAGAGAACGGACATCATATTCTTTCAACAGTGCGAGGGCCCAGTAGAGCCCCCGGCATCCCCCCAAGGCCTCTTCTTCAACCGCAAGGTCACCGCATTCGACGGCTCGGAAGAGATACTCCGCCTCCTCGTCGTGCACGCCGGAATCACTTATCGCCAGGATAATCCGTTCGGAATCGTAATCGCTGAAGACGGAAAGAATACGTACCGGGACGTCTTTCATGACGCTCATGGAATACCTGAGGATGGAAGACAGCGCCAGGGAATAATCGGCCGGCGATCCCATTACGCTAGGGACTCCCATGTCGAGATTCACGCTCTTTTCTATGGAATGCTTGAAATCGAGGTAGTAATCACAGAAGGCCACCTCGTCGGCCAGCAACTCTGAAAGGTTTATGGGGCCCTCGTTCTTGTCGTTGAGCCGCTGAACCTTCGCGGCCACCTGGGAAAATAGGTCGTAAAGCCGGTCTCCCTGCTCAACCAAGAGGTCCACGTCCCTGAGTATCTTTTCCCGTATTTCCTTCGACGGCTCTCCTTGCCCGAATTCGGTGACCCCTAAAGCCTCAACCGCCCTTTTTTGCAAAAGCTTCGACCGTCCCATGATACCGTTCAGCGGATTGGCGAAATTATGCAGTATCCCGGGCAGTAGTTCCTCCGTTACGGTGGACTGGAATTCCCTCCGCAATTCATCCCCGCATCGCCTTTTCCTCGTCATGCCCTTCGCCTCCCGGCCCACCGCGTTTTTTACCGTCACCATCCGTGCCTCTTGTCAGGTCTGGTATCTATTCTCAGATCACGAAGCATCTCCCAGGCGCGTTCCACCTTTTCCTCTTCTTCCCTGCGCAGCTCCTCGTCCCTCTGTGATGTCCCCGTGGAATAAACCTTGTAGCGATTCCCCTTTTCATCTTCCATGTAACTGACACCCGGCTGCGACTGCTCTTTCATTATCTCGATAACCGATTCCTCTACGCCGGCCTCCCTCAAAACGGCGATCTCCTCGGGCGTAAGCGCCGAAACAGTCGTCACGAACGACCCTGCCGTAGCGACAAGAAGGACCACCGCCGACATAAGTCCTTTCATAACCCCTCCATCCCCCGGTCGTCAAGGCTTCGACAAGCGCCTTTCGCCGACATTGTGAAGTAATTCACAGGATTTGAATTATATCACGACAAACCGCGTGAAGTAAACCTCGCCCACCGACTCGGCTTCGACGGCATCCTTGATCCGCTTCTCTATTTCCAACCTCATGACCCTCGAAGGCATGGATGACAGATCTTTCTTGGAAGCCAGCTCTCTCGAAGCCCTGTATATGACCGCCCTCAGACGGTGATCGTCCCTTTCGTCAAGTTCGGTATCTTCCTTGAATTCCAGGGCAACGTCGTAATGAATGATCCTTCCCTTTCCTATTTTATCATGAACATAGAGAATGAAATCTTCGTACACCCTTTGTTGAGGTGGGGACCCGCCCGGAACACCTAAAGCACCGCCCCTCCAGCCCCGCCCATCACCTTCTCCACCCCCCCTTCTAGACTCGTAAAGGCTGAGAGTGGCCTCGGAAAATATGCCGCTTACCTTTGCGTGGTAGATGACGATTCCGAAAGACAGGAGAACCACCGCCAGGGTGACAGCCGTTATCACTATGATGGGGCGGAAAAGGCTGCGCCTGTTTTTTTTCTTTTCTCCCCTTTCTTCCTCTCCATTTTCGCCGACCGGGTCCCGGTCGCCGTCCCTTTCTTTAGAGGCCGCGGCATCGGCGGAAAGTCCACCGTCACCTTTTTGCTTTAACGCCGCTTCAGGCCCTTCCTCCGCGACGGCCGTGCCCGCCGATTCTTCCTCTCCTTCTTTAACTTCCATTTTATCCTGTGTCCGCCCGGCCTTTAACCGTTCATCCTCTTCTTTGATCATTATCACTCCTCCCGGCTCCCGACATTCAGAACAGGGAACCGCCTTCGAGACCGAGTGGTTTCAAAGCGTTCCTGAGCCGAATCATGGCCCTTGCATGGATCTGACAAATACGCGATTCCGTCAACCCCAGGGTGAGACCGATCTCCTTCAGTGTCAACTCTTCATAATAATAAAGGGACAAAACAATGCCCTCCTTTTCAGGCAGCGACTCGATGGCCTCTTTAAGCACCCCCTTGACTTCTTTCTTTTTCAACAGGTCAAATGGGTTGTCTTTGTCTATCTTTTCGAGCACCTCCGACAGCGCATAGCGTTCGGTATAATCGGGAGGCAGATCGTCACTCGACAAGAGTGAGACCCCGCGAACATCGTCCAGGAGGGCGTAGTAATCGTCCATGGACAGCCCCATGAACTCCGCGACTTCCTCTTCTTCCGGTTCCCTGCCCAGCTCGTTGCGAAGCTGCCGGAAGGCGCTTTCCAATCTCGTATCCTTGTTTCGCGACGAGCGTGACAGGATGTCCCGGGACCTTAGATCGTCGAGGATGGCCCCACGTACGCGATGCCTGGCATATATCTCGAACGGCACGTTACGGTTTTCGTCGAAACGTTCAACCGCCGAAATAAGACCCATGGTCCCCGCACTGATGAGGTCGTCCCTGTCCACGTGGGGAGGAAGACGCATGGCCATCCGTTCCGCGATGTTCTTCACCAGGGGCGCATACTTGACTATCAATTCATTGCGCTTCTTCGTATCAGTCATTGCCGGTTATCACGGCGCTCCCGAAAAATTTCAGCATACCCGACTGATCCTCCCGCGGCCCATGATCTCCACAGAGAGTTTCGGCCATAATCGCCAGGAGCCTGCTCGCCCGCGCGGAAGGGAAAATTTCCGTGAAGAGACTCTGCTGTCTCACAGCCTCCGCCACCAACTTATCATAACTGACATATCCCACGTATTTGACTGTAAGGTTCAAAAATCTCTCCACTGCCGCGGCTAAGCGGTTGAAAACACTCGCCGCCTCCCCGGAACTTCTCACCAGGTTTGCCATGATCATGAAATCACGTATATTGTAGTCCCTGTTCAACACCTTGATAAGGGCATAGGCATCCGTCAGGGACGTTGGATCGGGGGAAAGCACCACTATTATATCATGGGCCGCCATGTTGAAATACATGACGTTGCCGTTGATACCCGCCGCCGTGTCGATGATCATGATATCCACGTCCTCGTCGAATTGATCAAGTTCCTCCAGAAGTGTCAGTTTGTGACCCCGCGACAGCTCGGCCATTTCTCTTACCCCTGAGGCCGCCGGCACGATCATGATACCCCCCGGTCCACGGACTACCACTTCCGACAGAGCCTTTTCTCCACGGAGGACATGGCACAAGTTATACTGAGGCGTTATACCGAGAATCACGTCGATATTGGCAAGTCCCGCGTCGGCATCGAGAAGCAAAACCCGCTTGCCCCGCATCGCCAAAAGATAGGCGAGATTGGCCGCTATGTTCGTCTTCCCGACTCCGCCTTTACCACTCGTTACGGCAATCACCCTGACAGGGTTGCGTCTCTTTTTCTCTCCCGGCGCCGTGCTCATTCCCCCACTTTTCTCCCACTCTCTCGCCTGTCGTCTCAACATTCTTGCCTGGTCCACTGACTCACCTCTTCGTTATAATATGCAATCCTTCGCCGTCTCTCAGTTTGTGGGCATCTCCCCGTCCACTACGAGTCCCGCGATTGTGCGGGCATCCACGACCCTGATATCCTGGGGCACTTGCCGGCCCGTCGTTACATGGCTTATCGGCCTCCCGGCAAGGTCGATCACGTTGTAAAGGCACCCGAAACGCCGTACGTCGTCTATTTTTGTAACGATCACCCGATTGAAATCCAGGGGCTTGAATCGCTGAACGGTGTCGGCCATGGCCTCCGCCTCCGCCGTGGCGCTCACCACAAGGTTCGTCCCCAGGGATACACCTTCGTTGAAGGATCTCCTCAACCGGTCGAAATGGACCTCATCGCAGCGGCTTCCGCCCGGTGTATCGACCAGCACGTAATCCAGATGGTCGAATTTTCTCAACGCCGCCTTGAAGGATCCTCTCTCGGGCACCACAAGAACGGGAACATCCATGATATGTCCATAAATTTTCAACTGTTCCGTCGCACCTATTCGAAAATCGTCCATGGTTATTATCCCGAGGGTTTTCTTTTCTCGATATAGAATCCCTGCGGCTATCTTGACCAGTGTCGTTGTCTTTCCATCACCGGCAGGCCCGATGAATGCCTGTATCCTGCAATTCTCCTCCTCTCCATCCCACATACCGGCTATTGAATGAAAAACGGCTCGCCTGAGCATCCTTCTCTGGTCCATTCTTCGATGCCCCATACCCCGGCCTGCGCGTTCAACTTCGATCATCTCCACGAGTCGAGACGCGGAGTGGGGAGAAAACCCCCTGGAAAGAAGAAGGCGGTAAAGAGGGAACAGATCCTTCTTTTCTTCACCGCCCCCGCCCGTGGTAGGCACATCCGTCCCTGGATTCTTCCATCTCATCTCCTCCAGGCGGTCTTCGAACCTTTTCCATTGGTGCGGTTCGGTTCGTTCGGGGGCTACCCTTCTCGACTGTCCCGGACCGCCGGAACCCTTGTCCGGCCGATTTGTTTCATAGCCTTCTCTTTCAAGGGCGGCCACTACCTCAATCCTGGACGATGCGCCTCGGCCGATGCGACGCGAAGAAAGGATTATGGCATCGGGACCCAGATCTTCCTTGATCCTGATTATGGCCTCACTGATGCCGTCGACCTCGTACTTTTTAAGCTGCATCAGGCAACCTCAGCATCCCCAGGGATTTAATCTTCACGTCTCCGGCGATCTCGCTGTGAGACAACACGGTGATAAAGGGGAAATATCTCTCTAGGAGCTTCCAGAGCACCGCGCGCACACCTGGTGAACACAGGATAACAGGCTGTTTCCCCTGCTCTGAAAAGGTACGAAGATATTCCTGGAGTGTCCCCGCCGTTTTCTGGATCAGGGTGGGGTCAACGACAGCGTATGATTCAAATTCTGTGTGCTGGACGGACTTGCTTATAACCTCTTCCATGTCTGGAGAGAGAATCACCGCCGTCAGTTCGTTCTTTTCATCCTTGTACTGGTTCGTGATGGTCCTGGCCAGCGCCTGGCGGACATACCCCGTCAGGATGTCTACGTTCTTGGTGACGGGGGCGTAGTCCGCGAGGGTCTCCAGGATTGTGGCAATATCGCGAATGGGCACCCTCTCTTTAAGGAGGCGCTGCAGAACCTTTTGAAGCGTTCCGAGAGGCACGACGGACGGCACCAGTTCTTCCGCCAATCCGGGATGCGTCGTTTGCAACGCCTCGAGAAGAACCTTCACATCTTGTCGGCTCAAAAGCTCCGCCATGTTATTTTTCACTATCTCCGTGATGTGGGTCATGATAACCGTGGCCGGATCGACCACCACTACACCCTTGTTCTGCAACAGCTCCTTCTCCCCTTCGGTAACCCACACGGCCGGCAGACCGAAGGCCGGCTCCGTCGTAGGAACTCCCTTTATCCCCATGCCTTCATCGGGCGCTATGATCAGGTAATGTCCCATCATCACCTCTCCTCTCCCCACCTCCGATCCTTTTATCTTGACAACGTATTCTGAAGGCTTGAGCTGGAGATTGTCCCTGATATGAACGGCCGGCATAATGAACCCCATCTCCTGCGCAAATTGTCGGCGGAAGGTCCGAATCCGCCGGAGCAGTTCACCGTCCTGGTTGGCGTCCACCAGGGGAATCAGACCGTATCCGACGTCGAGTTCCATCGCGTCGAGCGGCAGGAGGCTCTCCACCGGCTCCGGGGGTGGAGGCACCGCCGCCGCCTCTTCTTCCTTCTCTTCCCTCTCGGCGGCCGCCTTGGAGGATACCGCCCATGCAAGGGTGAACATCACCGCCGACATAATAACGAACACTGTGGTGGGCATACCGGGGATTATGCCGAAGACAAACAGCATTACCGCCGCCGTTACGATGGCCCTCGGCTGTTTGAATATCTGGACCGACATCTCTCGTCCCAGGTCGGCCGACGCGGCCGAGCGTGTGACCAACATTCCCGCCGCAGACGACACGATGAGGGCGGGGATCTGAGTGACAAGACCATCACCCACGGTGAGCAGGGTGTAGGTCCTGGCGGCATCGGCCACTTCCATGCCCTGTTGGAGAACGCCTACCACGAGTCCGCCGACGATGTTGATCAGCACGATTATGATACCAGCCACCGCATCGCCCCGTACGAATTTACTCGCGCCGTCCATGGCCCCGTAAAAGTCCGATTCCCTTTCGACGATCCGCCGCCTGCTACGCGCTTCCGCCTCCGTGATAAGCCCGGCGTTCAAATCGGCATCGATGCTCATCTGTTTCCCCGGCATGGCATCAAGGGTGAATCGTGCGGCAACCTCGGCGATTCTCGTGGCGCCTTTCGTGATGACTATGAAGTTTATGAGAACAAGAACCAGGAACACAATGAGGCCCACTACGAAATTGCCCCCCACCACGAAGGTGCCGAAGGCCTGGATCACCTTGCCCGCGGCGTGGGTTCCCTCGTTTCCGTTGAGAAGGATAAGCCTGGTGGAGGCCACGTTGAGCGCCAGCCGCAGAAGGGTCGCCGTGAGAAGGACCGAAGGAAAGACGGAAAAATCCAACGGCTTCAATACATAAATGGCCACAAGAAGAATAATGATAGAGTATGTAATGCTCGCCGACAGGAGGATGTCGAGCAACTGCGGAGGCATGGGAATGAGCATGACCAGCAGGATGCCGATCAGCACCATGCCCACCAATGTGCTCCCGCTTGTAAAGAATTGTCCGAAAGTGCCTTCTTTAGCCGTAGCCGTGTTCATGACCGGTTCCATTTCCTCGCCCGTTCTCCGCCGCGCCGGTAAACATAGGCCAACACTTCCGCCACGGCGCGGTACAATTCCGCGGGTATCATCTCGTTTACCTTGACCATCTTATTCAATAGTTGTGCCAGAAGCTTGTTTTCGACGATGGGAACATTGTGTTCGGCTGCAATTTCCTTGATTTTTTGTGCCGTGTATCCCCTTCCTTTCGCCGTAACCATGGGCGCCGCCATGGTGTCCGGATCATAGCGGAGGGCGACCGCGATGTGAGTCGGGTTGGTAACGACCACGTCAGCCTTTTCCACGCTCGCCATCATGCGCTGTCGGGCGGCCTCGCGTTGAAGCTTCCTGATCCTGGCCTTCACGAGGGGATCCCCTTCAGTGTTTTTCATTTCATCCTTTATTTCCTTCCGGGTCATGCGAAGGTTTTTTTCATATTCCCAGCGCTGATAGAGGTAATCCAGCATGGCGAGTATCACCAGCGCCCAACAGACACGAAATATTATCTTGAACGACACGGACCACGTATAGTCCAGGATCCCCCAGGGGCCAAGCCAGCCCACGGGGATGATGTTCACCAACTCCGCCCTTATGGTGAGATAGACCACGAATGTCACCACGACGATCTTGAACAGGCTCTTCGCCAGTTCCACCAACGAACGAAGGGAGACCTTTTGCTTGAATCCCCTTATTGGGCTTATTTTCGACAGCTTCGGACGGATGGTCTCCGGAGCGAACAAGAATCCCACCTGGATCAGATTGGCACCGAGACCCGCCACGAATACCGTCAAGAAGAGGGGGAAAAGAAGCGTTCCCATCCTCCCGAGAGTACGGACAAAAAGGGTCCGCGTAGCCTCCGCGGTCATTTCGAATCGACCCGCCTCCATCAGGAACCAGCGCATTATACGAGCGACCTGATCGATCGAGGCCGCGATCGTAAAATAAAACAGAACGAGGCACGCCAGCATGATGGTAACCGACGCCACTTCCTGGCTTTTGGCCACCTGTCCCTTTTTTCTAGCCTCTTCACGGCGCTTCGGCGTAGGTTGCTCGGTTTTTTCCTGTTGCTGTTGTTGATCTTCCTGTTCCTCAGCCATATCCGCCTCGACGGTTACCTGACGGTCTCGTCAAAATTCCTGCCTTCCTCTTGGTGGCGCGAGATTGATGGAAAGTAAATTCGACTCGTCTATTCCTTCACATGTTTAGCAGCATCGCCTCGAGGACGCTGCCGTAGTCGGCAAAGGCCTTCGCTATAAAATGACCCATGAAGGGCAGCGCCGCACCGATGGCGACAAGACCAACGGCGATCTCGAGGGGGAAACCCACAATGAATATGTTGATCTGGGGCACCGTCCGCGCCACCATTCCCAACCCCACGCTGGTAAGCAAGAGGAGGACCGAAACGGGGGCCCCGATGGTGAATCCGGCCACGAACATGGTTCCGGCATACAACATGATCGCCTCGGTCAGCGTTCCACTCATATGAAAGGTCATGAGGGGCGTCACCCGGAAACTTTCAACGACACTGTAGAAAAAGACATGGTGCGCGTCGACCGCCAGAAAGAGCAACAAGGCCATAAAAAAACAAAACTGAGCAATCACAGATACCTGGGCGCTGCTTATGGGATCAACCACATTGACAATCGCAAATCCCATTTGGAAACCGATAAGCTGTCCGGCGAGTTGCACCGCCGCGAAAACGACCTGAGCCGAAATGCCTATAATGAATCCTATGACGGCCTCACCGGCCATCCGCACAAGCAGCGGCAAGGCAGGCCCCGGCATGTCCGGAAGGACCACCATGGGAGCGACGATAAAGGTCATTATCATCGAAAGTCCGGCCTTCACGCGCAGCGGGACGGCGCGGTTGCCCACAACAGGCATGGAAATGATTATGGCGCTGACCCGAACAAACACCAAGATGAACTCTTCGAACCGGGCAGCCGTAATGTTCATCAATCCCATGTCCATGACCGTCTCCCGGGCCTTTTTCCACCGATCGTCCTAGCGGATGTAAAAAGGAATCGACGAAAAGAGATTCTGTGTATAGGCGATCATCGTGTTTAACATCCAGGGAAGCGCGAAGACCAGGGCAAGGAGAACGCCGACTATCTTGGGTACAAAGGTGAGTGTCATTTCCTGCACCTGAGTGACCGCCTGGAAGATACTCACGACCAGGCCGATGACAAGCCCCACCACGAGCATGGGAGCGGCCATCAGTAGCGTCATTGTTATCGCCTCGTAGGCTATACCGACAACGACATCAGTCATGTGTGCACTCCTTCATTACCTTCCTCCACCAACGGGCTTTAAATGAAACTTTCCACCACCGACCCCACCACGAGGTTCCATCCATCCACGAGGACAAAGAGCATGAGTTTGAAGGGCAGGCTCACCATGATGGGGGGTAGCATGAGCATCCCCATGGAAAGAAGAACGCTCGCCACCACCATGTCCACAATGAGAAAGGGGATATAAATCATAAATCCTATTTGGAAAGCCGTTTTCAGTTCGCTGATTACAAATGCCGGTATCAACTCCCGCATGCCGATATCCATGGTGGTCTCGGGCCGAGGCTTCCCCGATATCTTCACGAAAAGCGCCAGGTCCTTTTCACGGGTGTGTTTGAGCATGAATTCGCTAAGGGGGTCGGCGGCCGCGGAAAGGGCTTCTTCCGTATCGATTTCGTCGTTTACATAGGGCTGTATCGCTGAACGGTTTATTTCGTTCCAAACGGGAGCCATGATAAAAAAGGTCAAGAAAAGCGACAATCCAATGACAATCTGGTTGGCCGGAATCTGCTGGGTCCCCAGCGCGTGTCTTAACAGTGAAAGCACAACGACTATCCTGGTGAATGAGGTAAGCATGATGAGGATCGACGGCGCAAACGACAGCACGGTAAAAAGGACAAGGAGTTGAAGTACCGTCGCCGTTCCACCGGCCTCCCCCGAACCGTCGCCGATGTTCAACTGGATCGGGGGCAGGCTCAAGGGTTCCGCCCAGGCAATCGAGGCGCATCCGAAAAGAATAAAGGCACCAAAGAGCCCCGCCGTCACAAGCGGGAAAGGCCACCCGACTATGTTCGCCGGCCTTCTCACTGTTCATTCTCCCGTACCGTCCCGACGGAACGGAATCGTGACACGTAACGGGCAAGGTGACGGGCGAAACTTCTCCCCTCATCGATCCTTTCCGTCGGGACGCCGAGCTCTTCGAGTGCGCCGATATCGCCTATCGTGGCGAGCGTTGACATGCCCGAGGGAGTCATGCCCACCACGATCACCGTGCCCGCCACGTCTATGAGCGCGATACTGTTCTTACCCCCGAGGTACCGCACGGAGAGGATGCGGATGACCTCGGGCCGTCCGGACAATCCGGATCCCCTGTTCACGGCCTTTCGCAGCAGGAACATGGCGAAGATCACTACTCCGAGCACCAGCGCCAGCGACGAAATCATCTTGATTGAAGCGGCGAACAGATCCATTGATTCCATTTGATTCACCCCGTTACCGGCGGCGGAACACTGTCGATCAATCCCGCCCGGACTCGGCTCATTTCAGATTGTTGATACGTTCCGTGTGAGACACCACGTCTGTAAGCCTCACACCGAACTTTTCATTGGTCACGACTACCTCGCCCCTGGCTATAAGCCTATTGTTGACGAAAACGTCCACCGGCTCCCCGGCGGCCTTGTCCAGTTCTATTACGGAACCGGTTCCCAGCGACAACAACTCGCTCACCAACATGCGGGACCTTCCCAGCTCGGCCGACACCTTGAGGGGAATCTCGAGAATGAAATCCAGGTCCAAGGCGCCCTTCGATTCGTCCCGGTTGCCGAGTTCGTCGAATTGGACGGGACTTACCTCCCGTTTAGGCGCGGCCTTGACCGGTTTGGGAGGAGGCTGCGGCGGTCCCTGCTTCGGAGGAACGTCTCCCTCTTTTTCTTTGGTTCCGGTTTTGTCGTCATCCTTCGCGGCGGCTCTTTTTTCTTCGGCCATCTCGATGGATTCGTTCAGTTCCGCCTGGACGTCGCTCCAGTCCAGGTCATCTACGGTGCTTTTTCCGTCGCTGTCGCTCATAACCTCACCTCTTGTCCTCCAGTATTACCTTCGATACCTGCACGGCATGGTTGCCCCTCCGCCGTCCGGGCACACCCTTGAATTTCAACTGACCTTCTATATAGATATTGAGATCGTCGCTGGCATACTGATCCAGAAGGATTACGTCACCCGGTTTTAGCCTGAGTATTTCCTTGCCCGCGATTTCCGTGCTTCCCAATTCAACAGACAAGGGAATCTCGGCATAAAGCAGCTCTTCCCTGAACCGGCTTGAAAACTCTACGTCGGAGTCGCGCTTGTCCGTCTGGTAACTCCCCTGCAGCTTGTCGCGTATGGGCTCGAGCGTCGAATAGGGTATGCAAAGGGTCATTTTACCCGAGGTGTAGTCCGTTTCGAGCTCGAAATGAGTGACCAGCACCACATCCTGGGGGCCCACAATCTGGGCGAACTGGGGGGTCGCCTCGGCACGGACATAAGATACCTCGACCTCGAGCAGCGATTGCCAGGCCTCTTCCAAGCTCTCCAAGGCGTTTTTGACGATTCGTTGAACAATATTGTTTTCTATCGCCGTGAAATCCCGGCCCTCCAGCCTTATTTCTTCACGGCCGCTTCCGCCGAAGAGAATATCGACAAATGTAAAGAGGAGTTTCGATTCCACGATGAAAATCATCTCCCCCCTGAGGGGCTTCATTTTAAAAATGTGCATACTCGTCGGGAAAGGAAGGGTCCGGAGGAAATCCGAATACTTGATCATATCCACGGAAGAGGTGTTTATCCCCACCACTTTCCTGAGAATCGACGACACGGTGGTGCGCAGCAGCCTGGCGAACTTTTCGTTCGTAATTTCCAGGGAGGGGAGACGTTCCCGGATAATTTTCTTGTGGCTTGTGAGGTCATAAGGTCGTACGTCCGCTCTCTCCTCGACAGCCTTATCGGGCGGGGTGGTTTCCACGGCGCCTTCGGAAATACCCTTCAAAAGGGCGTCGACCTCGCTCTGTGATAATATCTGTGTCATCTTAACTCCAGAATCGCCGATAGTTTATTGGACGACAAATTCCGTAAAGTACACCTGGGTGACATGTCCCTTCGTCAGGTAATTGTTGATACGCATCGCAATTTCGTCCCGAAGTTGTTGTCGTCCCTCAAAACCTACAATTTCCCTGTAATACTTTGTTGAGAGCATATCCAATACGCCGTCGAGGATCTTCGGTTTCAAGGCGTCCAGCTCCTGAATCATGTCCGCACTCGACAGCTCCAGCTCAATGGTGATTTTCAAATAGCGCTCACCTTCGCTGTCCAGCAGGTTGACGATGAGGGTCCCCACAGGCCAGAGCGGACCGATCTGGGCCACCGGTTCTTCGACCGCCGCCCCTTCTTGGCTCCATTCCTGGTAAAACATCCACCCAACGACGGCGCCGCCTCCAAGAATCACGAGGAAAACAAGCGCAATGACCAGCTTCATGATCATCCCGCCTTTTTTGGGTCTCTCCTCCTGATCTTCCATTTCTTCTATCTCTTCTCTTTCATCGCGCTTCCGACTCTCCGCCATGTTCCATCCCCCTTAACCGGGCATCCTTATGATTATTTCCACGCGCCTGTTTGCCGCCCTCGCCCTCTCGTCCGTTCCCATCACGCGGGGACGTGAATCGGCGTAACCGGAGGCCGACAGGCGTCGAGGGTCGATGTTTCCTTCTGAAACCAGGTATCTTACAACCCCCGTGGCGCGGGCGACGGACAACTCCCAGTTCGACGGGTATCGGTCCGTATTGATGGGGACATCGTCGGTGTGTCCCGCCACTCGGATTTCTCCTTCCACGGATCGGAGATGCTCGGCCAGCCTCAGCAGCACGGCCTTCCCCTCTGGGTTGATTTCAGCCCGTCCGGACTCGAACAACAATTTTTCATCCATGGTAAGTTGCACACCTTCTTCCACGATCCTGACCTCGAAATCCCCCACGGCGCCTAGACTCTCCGCCAGTTTCTGCTTGCTCCGCTCCAGGGTCATACCGACCCGTCCCATGGGACTTACGAAGGGCTCGAATATCCTAAACTCGGAACCCGCTCCTTCCTTGAGTCGTCCCATGGCGGCCCCGAAGGAAAGACTCATTTCCTTGACCTTGGCCTCATTCATGTTAGAGAGGCTCAGGGTAAGAACAAAGAAAGTGAGCAGTAACGTCACGAGGTCATTGAACGTAGTCATCCACGTCCCCGTCGCCCTCTTTTCCGATTCTTTTTTCATTTTTCCTTCGCCTGACCAGTCATGTCACCCTGCCGTCAGTGGTTCAAAATAGCACTCCACGCGGCGGTTTTTGGCCCTCCCCTCGGCCGTATCGTTCGGAGCCGCCGGCCTGTACTCCCCAAAACCCACCGCTTCTAGACGTTCAGCATCGACCGCTGCCTTATCAAGGAAATATCGGATAACACTTACCGCCCGGGCCGTTGAAAGCTCCCAATTGGACGGGAATCGCGCCGTGTTGATAGGTACGTTATCGGTATGTCCCTCCACCCGCACCATAAAATTCGAATCCTTGAGTATCTCCGCCAACTCATCCAGGTAGGGATAAAATTCAGGTGTGATTTCGGCCGTGCCCGAGGCAAAGAGGACATCCCCTTTAAGCACGGCCTTGAATCCCCGCTCCGTCTTTTCTATACCCACGGCGGAAGCAACCTCGGGAGACCGCTGAGCCGCTTGGGCCAGACGCTCGTAAGCCAGCATGACCGTCTCGGAATCCAGGGAAGCCATCTCCTTGGAAGGC
>JAHDRK010000097.1 GCA_018433345.1 Syntrophobacterales bacterium
GGCAGCTTAAAAATGACTGCCGCCAATCCGCATTCCTCGCCCAAAGGTATCGCCGCCCCTGATTTTTGATGAAAAATATCACTTGACAGGCAAAAACAGCATCCCTATACTCCGAGCGTCAAAAAGGAAGTTCTTATCAATCATTCCCGAACTGAAAGGGCTTTCGTACCAGGACGCCCTTTTTCTGATCGCCGGGAACTTTTACGATGTTTTGCTGCAGCGAAAGGATTTGATCCGGATAGTCCATGGAGAGATCCTACGCTCGGCTATGCCCGATGACGTATTCGGAGCTTTCCTGGATGATATGTTTGAAACAATGGCATCGTGCTTCAGATTTTTTCAGGCAAGAGGTGAAATCAGGCGCTCCGATCCGGAGATTTCGGCACGGGCGTTCATGGGTCTGGTCATGTCGTTTTTTCTTATGGAGGAGATTTTTAGAAAGGAACCAATGAATCCGAAGGACAGGAAACGCACTCTCCGCGATTTTGTGGATATTTTTATCCGGGGGACGCAATCTTGATTCGGACCGGCAAGGGAGGTTTGATTGAAAAAGAGAATCATCGTTGCGGCTTTCATATTGCTTTTGGTCGGTGTCGGCGTCCTGGTCTATGTGGGACAGCAGAAGAATAAAAAAACGGATTTGTACTATTCGGGGACGATCGAGGCCGTGACCTCTCAATTGGCCTTCCAGATCGGCGGAAAGGTCGCGACGGTTCCGGCCAAGGAGGGGCAGTGGGTCGAAAAAGGCCGGGTGCTGGCGGAACTGGACTCGGATGAATATCGATCCCGGCTTGAACAGGCCGATGCCAATCTGGAGCGCTCTTCCAGGAATGTCGCCCAGCTCCGGGCCAATCTGCGCGTTCTTCAAAAGACTCTTCCTGCCGATGTCGCCAAGGCGGAAGCCGGTGTGACGGCCGCGCGTGTTTCCCTGGAAGATGCGGCCAAGAATCGGGATCGCTACCGGCAGCTCTTCGAACGCAGTGTCGTTTCAGAAAAAGAATGGGAGGGGATGCGGCTCAAATACGACACCGCGGCAGCCAAAATGCAAGATGCCGAGGCGACGCTACGCCAGGCGAGGAGCAATCTCGCCAAGCTCGATTCAATACAAAAAGAGATCGAAGCCGCCCAGGCACAGGTGAAATACTCCCGGGCCGCGGTCAACCAGGCTCAGCTGCATTTGCGCTACAGCAAACTGAAAGCGCCCTTTGCGGGCGTCGTTACCAGTAAGAATATCGAACCTGGAGAGGTCGTCACGACCGGCCGGGAAGTCTTTTCCCTGTCCGATCTGTCGCAGGTGGACCTGAAGATCTTCGTCGATGAAACCCGGATCGGAAAGGTCAGGCCGGGCGCTCCGGCGGATGTCCGGATTGATACGTTTCCCGACAGGGTATTCCGCGGGACGGTGGCCTTTGTTTCGCCGGAAGGCGAATTTACGCCCAAGATCATCCAGACGCACAAAGAACGCGTGAAGCTCGTGTACCTGGTTAAAATCTCCATTCCCAACCCGGATTTTGCTCTGAAAACGGGCATGCCGGCCGATGCGTGGTTGAGGTAAATGGCTCCCTTCCTCACGATCAGCGAGGTTTCAATGCGCTTCGGCTCCCTGAAGGCCGTGCGGGATGTTTCCCTGGAAGTTGAACCGGGTACGATTTTCGGCCTGGTCGGCTCCGACGGCGCCGGCAAATCGACGCTCCTGCGCATGGCGGCAGGCATGATCAAGCCCATGGCGGGGCGGATCACGATCGGCGGGTTCGATGTCGTCGGGCAAAAGCAGGCGGCGAAAAACCTGACCGGCTACATGCCTCAGCGGTTCGGTCTTTATCAGGACCTGACCGTCGATGAGAACCTCCGTTTCTTCATGGATATTTTCAGCATCCCCCGCCGCGAGCGTTCGCGAAGACGGGAAAAGTATCTCGGTTTTTCCAACCTTCTGCCCTTTGCGGACCGCCAGGCGGGCAATCTCTCCGGGGGAATGAAACAGAAGCTCGGCCTCGCCTGCGTCCTGATTCATGAACCGAGGCTTCTGATTCTCGACGAACCGACCAACGGGGTCGATCCCGTTTCCCGCCGGGAGTTCTGGGACATTCTGGAGCAGATGCGCCGGGAGGGCATGACGATTCTCGTCTCCACGGCCTACCTGGATGAAGGAGAGTTGTGCGACGCCCTGGGCCTCATGCATAAAGCGGAACTCCTGGTTTCCGATGCGCCCGCGGCTCTGCGAGCGGAGTACGACAGTCTCGAAGAAGCCATGATTGCCCGCATTCTGGAGACGGACAAAGAAGCGGCCTCGGTAAATTTCGAATGGAAAAACGGCCTGTTAGGATTCGGCAACGGCGGCGATCATGCAGACTGATTCGAACCGGGACGCCATCCGGGTAGTTGATCTGGAGAAGCGCTTCGGCGCTTTCGCGGCTGTGGACAAGATCACATTTTCCGTCGGCGCCGGAGAGATCTTCGGGTTTCTCGGGGCCAACGGCTCCGGCAAGTCCACCACTATCCGCATGCTGTGCGGCATTCTCACGCCCTCCGGGGGAACGGGCACAGTGGCCGGGCACGACATCATACGGGAGCCTGAGGAAATCAAGTCATCCATCGGTTATATGTCCCAGAAATTTTCTCTTTACGAGGATTTGAGCTGCTTTGAAAATATTCGTTTTTACCTGGGGATCTACAGCGTCCCCGCCCGGTTCTGGAAGGAGCGCATCGACTGGATTCTGGAAATGACGCAGCTCGCAGAGGTGCGCGACCGCCTCACGCGCGATCTGCCGCAGGGGTGGCGTCAGCGGCTGGCGCTGGGATGCGCCCTGTTGCACCGGCCGGACATCCTTTTTTTGGACGAGCCCACTTCGGGGGTGGATCCGATCACCCGGCGGCATTTTTGGGATTTCATCCGCCGGTTGGCGGCGAACGGAATCACAGTCTTCGTGACCACGCACTACATGGACGAGGCCGGAAACTGCGAGTGCATCGCCATGCTCAACCAGGGGCGCATCGTCGCCCTCGGCAGCCCCGCCGAAATTATCCGGGAGGCGCTGCCGGATCGGCCGGAAGCGGATTTGAACGATGCTTTCATCAAGTTGATGTCAAGACAAACGGAATAAATATTCGAGGGTGGGACGATGAACGGATTTTATTTTCATATCGCTGCTCCTTTGATTGTGACGGCGCTCTTGTGCGGTGCTGTGGGTGCCCGTGCCGATACCGACAAAGCAATGACCTTGCAGGAGAGCATCGCGATCGCACTCAGCCGGAATGCCTCCGTTCACGCTGCGGAGGAAGGGGTGAAGGCAGCCGAGGCGCGTAAGAAGGCAGCCTTTACCGGATTCCTTCCCCGGTTGAGCACGGCGTACAGCTACACGTACCTGCACACGCCGCCGTACATCAAGGGGCTCGGGCTTCCTCCGCCCGTTCCGGGAGAGATTACCAGCGGAACGCGGGACAACTACAACTGGGCGGTTGAAGCCAGGCAGCCGCTTTTCACGGGAGGGGGAATTCTGGCCGACTATCAGATCAACCGGATTGAAACTGAAGTGTCCCGGCAGGACCGGGCCGCTACCATCCAGGATGTGATTCTGGAAGTGACCGTTTCTTATTTCAATATTCTGAAGGCACAAAAAATCCGGGAAGTCGCGGCGCAATCCCTGGCCCAGTTGGAAGCGCATCGGGACGTCGCGAAGAATTTTTTCGACGTGGGGCTAATCCCGAAAAACGATCTGCTGACCGCGGAAGTCCAGGCCGCGAACGGCCGTCAAGCCCTCCTCAGGGCTGAAAACGAGGTTGAGCTCGCCAAATCCAGGTTCAACACCGTTTTGCGCCGCGATGTGGATACGCCTGTGGAGGTGGCCGATGTGCTCGCGTATCGTCCGTTCCGGAGGGAGCAGGCCGATTCTCAAAAGAAAGCCCTGGCGGGGCGCCCGGAAATCAAAGCCTTCAGCCTCAAAGTGCAGCAGGCCGACAAACGGATCGACCTGGCGCGAAGCGAGTTTTTCCCGAGCCTGAGCATGATCGGCAATTACTCACGATTCGGAGACGGCCCCGATCTGGCGGGGTCGCAATACCAGGACCGGGAGAACTGGTATTTGATGGGCGTTTTGAACTGGACCTTTTGGGAGTGGGGTAAAACCCGATACCGTGTCGAGGCGGTCAAGAACAACCGCAATCAGGCCCGGGATGCTCTGATCGCCGTCCAGGACGGGGTTTCCCTCGAGGTTAAGAACGCCTTGCTGAACCTTGAAGAGGCGGAAAAGAGAATCCTTGTCGCTCAAATGACGATTGAACAGGCGGAAGAGAATTTCCGCATTACGCGGGAACGCTATAATGAACATGTCGCCGCCTCGACCGATGTCATCGACGCCCAGACCCTGCTGACCAGGGCAAAATCGGATTATTTCAATGCCCTGAGCGATTATCACATTGCGGGCGCGACCCTGGAGCGATCGACGGGGGTGATCGGAGCGGATTTCATCAAATGAAGCATTCGGCCGAACGATGAGAATCACCAATATCAGGGCGATTGCCCGCAAGGAATTCTATCACCTGATTCGCGATTACCGGAGTTTGTACCTCGCCTTCGCGCTGCCGCTCATCCTGATCCTGCTGTTCGGCTATGCCCTGAGTCTCGACGTAGACAACGTGGAGACGGTGGTGGTCGATTACGACAACTCGCCGCTCAGCCGGGATTTTATCCGGCGCCTGGATGCCTCCCCTTACTTTCAGATCGTCGCCCACCTGCGCAACGTGAGCCAAGCCGAGGACTGCCTCGACCATGGCCGGACAACCCTGGCCGTGGTCATTCCCCCCGATTGGGCCGCCAACCTGGGAGCGGACCGACAGGCCCGGCTTCAGGTCCTCCTGGACGGCAGCGACCCGAATTTCGCGAATATCTCGGCCGGGTATATCGCCTCTTTCATCGAGAGAGAAAATGCCGCGCGCTTAAAGGAATTCCTGAACCGCCAGGGGCGGGAGATGCTCTCCCCCCCGCTGGAAGGACGAATCCGGATCTGGTTCAACGAGAACCTGGAGAGCCGCAATCTCATCGTTCCGGGCATTATCGGCATTATCATCATGATCGTCGGGGCCATGTTGACCTCGCTTGTCATCGCCCGGGAATATGAAAACGGCACCATGGAAACGATCAAATCCCTGCCGATAAATGCCGGGGAATTCTTTATCGGCAAGTCGATTCCTTACTTCCTGATCACTTTTACCGACATTCTCATCGCGGTGCTGATCGGACAGGTTCTCTATGGCATTGTCATGAAGGCGAATTTCTGGGTTCTCATCGCCGGAGCCTGCGTCTATATCGCCGTTGCGATCAATCTGGGGCTCTTCATCTCGGCGGCGACAAAGTCGCAGCTCGTGGCGAATCAGGTTGCTCCCATTGTGACCTTTCTGCCCTCGATGCTCCTGTCGGATTATGTCTTTCCGGCGGTCAATATGCCGCAGGCCTTGCAGATGCTGACCTATGCCGTTCCCGCTACATATTTCATCGATATTCTCAAGGCGGTGTATATGCGCAACCTGACGTTCGGCCAGCTCTGGACGGATTATCTGGTGCTGCTCGGAATGGCTTCCGTTCTGGCGGTCATGAATATTGCGATCCTGAAACGGGAAGGGCTCTGAGATGAAACAGAATTCCCGTCGAAAATGGGGGCTCAACCGGCTGCGCCTTCGGGAGCTGATCCGCAAGGAGTTTATTCAGCTCTTCAGAGATAAACGGAACCGGGGCATTCTCATTGTCGCGCCGCTTATCCAGATCCTCGTTTTCGGGTACGTCGTCAATTTCGATATCCGGACCGTCAGGGTCGCCTTGCTGGATCAGTCGATGACCAGGGAGAGCCGCACGATTGCCGATACCCTGTCCGCGGGCGGCATTTTCCATATTACGCATCTCAAAGACGGTCGGGAAATGGAAGATGCCCTTCTGAGCGGAAAAGCCGACCTGGGCTTAAAGATCGGGCCGGATCTGAGCGAGAAGATTCGTCGCGGCGAAACGGGCCGGATTCAGATCCTGGTCGACGGAACGGTCAGCAACATGGCGGCTGTCCGGGTCTCTTACGTCATGACTGTTCTGGACCGATTGAATCAACAATTCCTGCGGGAGCTCTATCCCTTTCAACTGACATACGGACGCATCGATCTGCGCCTGCGGACCTGGTACAATCCCAATCTCTACAGCCGGTACTTTTTCGTTCCGGGCATCGTTGCTTTCGTGGTCATGCTCATCTCCCTTCTTTTTACCTCCATGGCCGTCATCAAGGAAAAGGAAGCGGGAACGATGGAACAGTTGATCGTCACACCCTTGAAATCCTATGAATTAATTATCGGAAAGACCATACCATATATCATCATCTCTTTGCTTCAGATGATCCTGGTCACCGTGTTGGCCGTCTGGTGGTTCGAACTGCCGCTGAACGGGTCACTGCTCCTCTTCTTTCTGGCAATCTGCTTGTTTCTCCTGAGCACCTTGGGAATCGGACTGTTTATCTCGACCATCTCCGCGACCCAGCAGCAGGCCATGATGACGACCTTCTTCTTTATTCAGCCGGCATTTCTCCTCTCCGGTTTTGTTTTTCCCATTGCCAATATGCCGCTTGTGATCCAATGGCTGACGCTTTTGAACCCCTTTCGATATATCCTCGTCATCATCCGGGGAATCTTTCTGAAAGGAGTGGGTCTAAATGTTCTGTGGCCGCAGTTTCTTCTGTTGGCTGTTTTGGGAGCGATCGTCTTCTTCGGGGCGGTAAATCGTTTTCACAAGAGACTCGACTGATGCTTTTGAGCATATTTAAAAGTAATAAAACTATGTAGGTAAATTGAGAAAAGGGTTGAGGGTGTTTTGATGATTTTAGATTGACTTAGTCTGATCAATGCTTTAAAAAAAGGGGACGTTTTCATTACCACGGCATCGGGAGGAACCTTATGGCCGAAAAAGCCAAGATGCAGGATGAATTCGACCTGCACGAGATATTACGCTTGCAAAAAGCATTGCAGGAGCTTACCCACTCGATCCACGCCGCTCCGAACAACAAGGAAATCATCGGCTTAAAGCATCGGATCCTTAAATTCTTCAATGTCGAATCGGCTGATATCTACCTCTTGGACCGGATCAAAAGCGAGCTTTATACCTTGACGGACAAGATGAAAGAGAAACGGCTCACTATCGACGACAACAGCATTCCCGGGCATGTGGCGGCCGGCCTGAAGTTCATTCACCTCAACATCAATAACGGGAAAGTCTTGAGCGAAACGGAAGGAAGTCTTATGGCCGGCATGGATAAAATCGGGGGCGCCGTCGTTCGAGAAGTAATGGCTGCTCCGATCGTGTTTGAAGACAAGCTCATGGGCGTACTTCAGCTCAATAATACAAAGAGAGACAGCGAATTCAGGGATGTGGATCCTGTATTGATGCAGGATATCGTCGAAGCCCTCGGCATTTCCCTGAACAACCAGGAGAAGCTGACCAGTCGCAGGAGAAAAACGAAATTCGATTATCTGCTCGATAACAATCTGCTCAAGGAAGACGAACTCAATAACGCCATCGAGCATTCCCGGAAACAGAAGGAATCGCTCGAGGCTGTTCTGATGCGGGAATACAAGATTTCCAAGGATAACATAGCCAAGGCTTACGAAATCTTTTACGGCTGCCGCTGCGTTCTCTTCGATCAGAGGCTGCCGATTCCGGGCGACCTGATCAAAAACCTGAAAAAGGAGTATTTGCGTCGGGAGCTCTGGGTTCCGATCGCCAAAGTCGGTCAGAATATTCCAACCCCCACCTGCACGTCATCGCCACGGACGGCTGCTTTTACGATAACGGAGGCTTTGCCATGGGACCAGAGCCGCGTGCGTCCGACCTGGAAGAAGCGTTTCGCCTGGAAGTTTTCAAAATGCTCAAGAAAGAAGGGAA
>JAHDRK010000078.1 GCA_018433345.1 Syntrophobacterales bacterium
ATTCCGCCATTCCCCTTTACCCCGGTTCCCTTGATCCCCCCACCGCCTTCCATCCTTCGACAGATCTCGCCCCTCGCCCATAGCCCCTTGCCTGCGGCAAAGCCGCGCCTTTCACCCTTCTCACCCTCAACCCCTAACCACCCTATCCCGCCGCAAAACATCCGATCCCTTGCCTGGTCCTCTCCCGCCCCATCCTTCGACTGGCCCCCCCGACCTTGAACCTTGAACCTTTTACCCCTCGCCTGCGGAAAAGCCGCACCTTTCACCCTTTACCTTTTCTCAAATGTCAAGTTTAAAGATTTGACCCCCCTAAACGGGCCAGCGGTGAAAATCGTCTTGCGATCCATTCCAGACTTTGGCATAGAAATGAAGAGTAAAGTGCCATAGAACCTTCACCTCGACCGGAAGGGACAAAGGAAGCACCGTTCAGTCATGGGAAAGGTACTTAAAGAAAAGAAGCATGCAGTGTACCTGGTTGCCCCGGGAATTGAAGCATTGCGCCGGCGAGAACCAAACCAGCTCGATCGAATGCACCAGGCTCTGCGGTCACGCCACTACAGCCGACGGACAGAAGAATGCTATTGAGGGTGGGTGAGGCGCTGTATTTCCTCTCATATGGTGTATACACCGTGGATGGTTTGAAGGAGTTAGGTCTCCCAAGGACGATAAATTGAGAGAGTAGAAATGAAAACGAAAAATCAGAGCCTGTTCAACCAAGATCATAAGATCGCCGATAAGTTCACCCCCTCGGAAACCATCGTCGTCTACCCTGGCGACTGTCTTAATCTATTGAAATCCATGCCGGATGAATCGCTCCAACTCGTTGTTACTTCGCCCCCTTACAACATCGGCAAAGAATACGAAAAGAAGCTTCATCTTGATTTGTACCTCCAACAGCAATCCCATGTCATCGCCGAGTGTGTGCGCACCTTGTCACCCAAAGGCAGCATTTGCTGGCAAGTTGGTAACTACGTCGATAGAGGAGCGATAATCCCTTTGGATGCGGCCCTTTATCCCATCTTTTCGGACCTCGGACTTAGGATGCGTAACCGGATCATCTGGCACTTCGAACACGGATTGCACTGTAGCCGCCGTTTTTCGGGCAGATACGAAACAATCATCTGGTTCACAAAAACGGATGATTACGTCTTCAATCTCGATCCCGTGCGCGTACCCCAGAAATACCCTGGAAAAAAGTATTTCAAAGGACCGAAAGCCGGCCAGTATTCGTCCAACCCACTTGGCAAGAACCCCGGCGACTTGTGGGTGATTCCGAATGTAAAAAGCAATCATGTGGAGAAAACCGAACATCCCTGTCAGTTCCCTGTTGAACTGATCGAACGATTAGTGCTTTCTCTTTCAAACGAGGGAGATTTGGTGCTGGATCCATTCCTTGGAACGGGCACGTCGATCATCGCTGCCATTCGTCATGGCCGCCGGGGGATCGGCGCGGAAATCGTTCCAAAATACGTTGAGCTTGCGCGAGAGCGAATCCAGCAAGAAATGGAGGGCACGTTGCGAACCCGTCCCATGGACAGGCCCGTTTATGACCCTGCAGAAGCCGGAAACAGCCTGAGTGTCGTTCCCTGGGGGAAAAGGGAATCCGAACAAATGACATTGCTTGAAAAGAGACCGAATTATGGGAAAAGACGCCGATGAAGATCGCTGAAAATTATTCCCATCTTAATGGACTTGAGTTCCTTCTCGTTCACAAGCCAAGCCTTTGGCGAGAGATTGAAGCCGTCATAGCTGCGGTGGATGCCAGCGAGTGCCAAACCAAAGTCTCCAAAGAAAAGAAAATGAAGGGCAAGCTTTTATTCAGTCCTATCGACATGAACGCTGCATTCAATCGTCTGCTTCGGAAAGAATCTTGGGACGAAAGCCGAGTGAACTATTGGGTCACCAAGAGCGAAAAACTGATTCGTAAGACGCTTACGATGTCGGCGGAAGAACAGAAACGAGAAATAGAAGCTGCAGGCGGACACCAATCTATAGCTACAACCAGACTGATTTCGTTAAGGATCGCGTTGCCGTGGAAGTTCAGTTTGGCAAATACGCGTTCGTTGCTTACGATCTCTTCGTCAAGCACCTGGCCTTCTATGTGGGTGATCGTATTGACGTCGGAATCGAAGTTCTCCCAATGAAATCTCTTCAAAGCCGGATGAGTTCAGGAGTCGCCTATTATGAGGGCGAGTTCTACAATGTTGTTCGTCAAGGGCGTGGTGTACCAGCCGTACCGCTCGTACTCATCGGTATAGAACCATGAAAATGTTGAGACCTAAAAATAGAAATAGACACTTCTGCATTGATTTCAGCCATTGTCGGTGAGTCAGAAAAACAAAAGAATCATCGAACTGACAACAAGCAACACACTTATCGGACCGGACTCTATCCCATGGGGAATTGGAAACGCCCTTACCACTCACCCCTTACCCTTTACCTTTTACCCCCTCGCCCGTGGTCCTTTGCCGCAGGCAATGGGCTATAGGCGAGGGGTAAAAGGTTCAAGGTTAGGGGGCACGGGGTACAACAACGAGGGATGATTGCGGCCCCTCGCCCATAGCCTTTTACCCTTTACCCTTCACCCGTATCTTTTCCCCAAATGTCAAGTTTAAAGATTTGACCCCCAGCCCAAACTGCCGGGGGTTTTTATTCTTCCTTCGCCTCTTCCGCGGTCGTTGCCTTCTCCAAATCCATGGAGCGCCAAACTATCTCGGCTATATCCATCGACTTCATGGACTCCTCTTTCCCACGGTCCTTGATGCCGTCGGCCATCATCGTGAGGCAGAAGGGACATCCAACGGCGATGGTGGCGGCGCCGGCCTCGATGGCCTGGTCCGTCCGCATGTCGTTGATGCGCTCGCCGATGTCTTCTTCCATCCACATACGCGCTCCGCCGGCCCCGCAGCAGAAGGATTTCCTGTGGTTGCTCCTCATTTCCACGAGCCGCGTGCCGGGGACGGACTTGAGGATGTTTCTCGGCTGGTCATAGATACCATTGTAGCGACCCAGGAAACAGGAATCGTGATAGGTGGTCACGCCCTCCAGGGGCTTTTTAAGCGTTATCTTTCCTTCGGCGATCAGCTTGGCGATTATCTCCGTGTGGTGATACACCTCGTAATTGCCGCCGAAGTGGGGATAATCCTTCTTTAGGGCGTTATAGCCGTGGGGGCAGGTACAGATGATCTTCTTTACGCCATAACCGTTCATTACCTCGATATTCATCTGCGCCTGGGTTTGGTAGAGATACTCGTTGCCGCCCCTCATGGCGGAATCGCCGCAGCAGCCTTCCTCCTCGCCCAAGATACCGAAGCTCACGCCGGCGGCCTGGAGAATCTTGGCGAAGGCCGTCGAGACCTTCTTGCCCTGGTCGTCCAGGGAACCGGCGCAACCCACGTAGAACAGATATTCCACGTCGGGATTTTCCGCGAGCGTCTTTATGCCGAGCTCCTTCGCCCACTCGCCCCGGAGATGGGCCCCTATGCCCCAGGGGTTGGAGTTGTTTTCCATGTTCCTGTAGGTCAACTGCAGCTCGGGGGAGAAATCGGCCTCCATGAGAACCTTGTATTGGCGCATGCCCACGATCTTGGGCACGTGTTCGATCAGGGCGGGACAATTCTCCATGCAGTACATGCAGTTGGTGCAGGCCCACAGTTCGTGCAGATCGATGACCTCGCCCACGAGCATCTTGTCCGGTTCGGGGATCTCGGGTTCGCCGCCGCTTTTCTTCGCGAGCGCCTTCGCCGCCAGGATCTTCGCCGCCCGGTCTTCCCAGTGTTCCTTGATGTCCTGGATCATCTTCTTCGGTGAAAGCGGTTTTCCGGAGAGATAAGCCGGGCATCCGTCCTGGCAACGGCCGCAGCGGGTGCAGGCGTCGGAATCGAAGATCTGTTTCCAGGTGAACTCTTCCAATCTGCCGACCCCGAAGGATTCGGCGTTTTCGAAATCCTCGATGGGTTTCAGCGTCCCCGTGGGCTCAAGCGAAAGCAGGTAGTGATTGGCCGGTGTGGTTATTATGTGAAGGAGGCGGGAGTAGGGGATGTATGCGATAAAGGCGAGGGCCAGCGCCGCGTGCCCCCACCACATGATCTTGTGAAGCGTCATTGTCGTTCCGATATCGACCCCGGCCAGCGTCTTTGACAGGAGGTACCCCGCGAAGGACCAGTGTTCCCAGGTAAAGCCGTCCACATTGACGTTCACATGGAGCCTCAAGGCCTCGATGATGAACCCCGTCACGATGATCAGGGCGATCAGGAGCAGCACGATGGCGTCATCGGGGCGGTTATCGGGCTTGCCCCTGTAGCCGAGCAGGTCCGGCTTCCACACATAGCGGCGGATGACTGCGAGGATCACCCCGGCAAGCACCGCCAGCCCGAAGATCTCCATGACGAGTGAAAACCACAGATAGAAGGAACCGTGGAAGAAGGGCAGTCCAAAATGAAACTGGGTCGCGTCAATGGCGGCCCCGAAGATCAGGATGATGAATCCGAAAAAAATGAGCCCGTGAAAGATGCCGGCGTAGCTTTCCCGGAAGGTGCGCGCCTGCAACAGTCCGTTTACGAGAAGGGACTTGATCCGCTCTCCCGCCTTGTCCGTCCTGTTTTCGGGAAGTCCCAGGGCCTTCCACATACGCCATCGCCGGTAAATTCCATAGGCAAAAATGACGAGGGCTATCGCGGTGAAGAAAAACAACACCGCCTCGTAAGAGTGGGCGTTCCAGAAAACCTCGCGCCCCTCGTATCCTGGACCGAAACCGTGTCCGCCGTTAAGTGCCATAACGCCTCCTCCTCGCGGTGGATTTCGAGAACCGTCCGCTCCGACTACGGATCATCGACGAAAGACGAGAGGGGATATCTCGGTTCTCAAACCCCTCGCGCCGCCGGGGATCATCACCCTTTCCGGTTCTCCGCCTTACTGCAGATATGATGATATGACGCAACGATTAAGGGGGCGGAAAAGATTTTTCCGCCCCCTTTCAACAACTTACAGGATCTTCTTGACCTCGGCCGTCATTTCGGGAACCACCTTGAACAGGTCGTCCACGATGCCGTAGTCCGCCTTGGCGAAAATCGGCGCCTCTTCATCCTTGTTTATGGCGACGATAAACTTTGAAGAACTCATTCCCGCCAGGTGCTGGATGGCGCCCGAGATACCACAGGCCACGTAAAGGTTCGGCGAGACCACCTTTCCCGTCTGGCCCACCTGGTCCGTCTGGGGCCGCCATCCCGCGTCGACCGCCGCGCGGGACGCACCGACCGCCGCGCCGAGCAGGTCGGCCAGTTCCTCGAGTATCTTGTATCCCTCAGGACCCTTCATGCCGCGGCCGCCGGAAATGACGATGGTCGCCTCCGTCAGCTCCACCCTGCCCGAGGTGTCCTTGCTCACTTCCGACACCTTGGTCTTCAGCGCGGAGGCGTCCACGCCGGCGTCGAATTTCTCCACTGTGCCGGCCTTGGCGTTTTCCACCACGGGAAACACGTTCGGCCGCAGGGATGCCATCTGGGGTGAACCCAGGATCTCCACCTCCGCGAAGGCCTTGCCGGCGTACATGGGACGGGTGGCTATGAGCTTGCCCCCTTCGAATTTAACATCGGTGCAGTCCGAGGCCAGTCCCGTAGCCAGCTTGCCCACCAGGCGGGCTGAAAGGTCCTTGCCCTCCACGGAGGCGCCCAGCAGGAGCACCGCGGGGTCCTTTTCCTTGACTATCTTCGCCACCGCGGCCGAATACGCGTCGGTGGTGTATTGTTCAAACAGGGGATCATCGGCCAGGTAAACCTTGTCCACGCCGTATTTTCCCAGTTCCCCGGCGATTCCTTCAACGCCGGAACCCAGAACCACGGCGCATACCTCTTCGCCCGCCCCGTCGGCGAGCTTGCGCGCCGTGCTCGCTACCTCGAAGGTCACCTTTCGAAAGGCGCCGTCTCTCTGTTCCGCTACGATCCATATACCTTTACCCATTTTTCTCCTCCATTCCCTTCGATTAGATAACCTTGGCCTCTTCCCTGAGAAGCTTGACCAGCTTGGCGGCCTTCTCGGCCGGGTCCGCGCCATCGATCTTCTTGCCGGGCGCCCTTTCCGGAGGCGGTGTCATCTTGACGACCTTCGCCTTCGGTTCCACCGTTATGCCCAGGGCGGCGGCGTCTTTCACGTCCACCGGCTTCTTCTTGGCCTTCATGATACCGGGGAGCGATGCGTACCGAGGCTCGTTGAGACCCTTCGCCGCCGTGATGAGGCAGGGAAGCGACGTCTCGTAGGTGACCTGCGCGCCCTCGATGGCCTTGGTCGCCTTTACCGTTGTACCTTCAACCTCCAGCTTGGTGACCACCGTCACCGAGGGAAGGTCCAGCAGTTCCGCCAGGACCGATCCCACCTGGCCCGCGTCATCGTCAATGGCGCGCATACCGCAGAAAATGATGTCGGGAGAAAGACCCTTGATTGCCGTCGCCAATGCCTTTGCCGTGTTGTAGGCGTCGGCGTTGTCGAGCGAAGGATCACTGATGTGGATGCCCTTTTCGGCGCCCATGGCCAAAGCGGTGCGGATCGTCTCCAAGGCCCGGGCGGGGCCGACGGAAACGATGGTGACTTCACCGCCGAATTTTTCCTTCAACTTCAGGGCCTCTTCCACACCGAATTCATCGTAGGGATTCATGACCCACTTGATACCGCCCTCTTCGATGCCGGATCCGTCCGCCTTCACCTTGATCAACGCTTCCGTATCCGGAACCTGCTTCACGCATGCCACTATGTTCACATGAACCTCCTTTCACCGGCGTCGACCGGCGCCCCTCGAGGACCCGGTCCCGGTTATGTAAGTATTTTGTATAAGCGAAGCTTTGTCACGGAACGGGGCGCACCCCCGGGGAACGCCCCGCTCCGCCTCGTTTATTGGCGATTCTTCACGATATCGTCCACCACCGAAGGATCGGCCAGGGTCGTCGTGTCGCCCAGATCGTCGATCTCGCCGGCGGCCACCTTCTTCAGGATGCGGCGCATGATCTTGCCGCTTCTCGTCTTGGGAAGTGCATCGGCCCACTGGATCTTTTCGGGGGTGGCGATAGGGCCGATCTCCTTGCGTACGTGGGCGATCAGTTCCTTCTTCAGCTCCTCGCTCTTTTCCACGCCCGACTTGAGCGTCACGTAGGCGTATATCGACTGTCCCTTGATCTCGTGGGGGTACCCGACGACGGCCGCCTCGGCGACCTTGGGATGGGCGACGAGGGCGCTTTCGATTTCCGCCGTGCCCATGCGGTGGCCGGACACGTTGATAACGTCGTCGATACGGCCCGTGATCTGGTAGTAGCCGTCTTCGTCGCGCCTGGCGCCGTCCCCCGTCGTGTAGTAGCCGGGGAACTGCTCGAAATAGGTTTCCTTGAAACGCTCGGGGTCGCCGTAGACGGTCCTCATGATCCCCGGCCACGGCTTCTTTATGCACAGGGCGCCGCTGGCGACCTTCTCTTCTATCTCCTTGCCCTCGTCATTGAGAAGCGCCGGCCAAACACCCATGAAAGGCACCGTCGCCATTCCGGGCTTTATGTCGATGGCGCCCGGCAGCGGCGTGATCAGTATCCCGCCCGTTTCCGTCTGCCACCAGGTGTCCACGATGGGGCACCGGCCGCCGCCGATGACGTTGTAGTACCAATTCCAGGCCTCGGGGTTGATGGGTTCCCCCACCGTGCCGAGTATCTTGAGAGATGACAGGTCGTGACCCTTCACGTACTCGTCGCCTTCCTTGGCGATGGAACGGATGGCCGTGGGTGCCGTGTAGAATATGTTGACCTTGTATTTCTCCACTATCTGCCAGAAGCGGCTCATGGTGGGATAGTTGGGCACGCCCTCGAACATGACGCTGGTCGCCCCGTTGCACAGCGGCCCGTAGAGGATATAGCTGTGGCCGGTGATCCAGCCGATGTCGGCGGTACACCAGTGGACGTCGCCGTCATGGTAATCGAAGATCATCTTGAAGGTATAGGCCACATAGGTGAGGTAGCCGCCGGTGGTGTGGAGCACGCCCTTGGGCTTTCCCGTGGAGCCTGATGTATAGAGGATGAAAAGCGGGTCTTCCGCGTCCATCCACTCGGGTTCGCATTCGGAGCCGGCCTTCGCCATTTCGTCGTGCCACCATACGTCGCGGTCGGCGTTCCAGTCGCACTTGATCTTGTCTCCCACGCGATTGACGACGATCACCTTTTCTATGGAAGGACAGTCCTTCAGGGCGGCGTCGGCGGAGGCCTTCTGGGGAACGGCCTTGGCGCCGCGGAAGGTGCCGTCGCACACTACCAGCAACCGGGAACCGCTGTCCTGGATGCGGTCACGAAGGGCGTCGGAGCTGAATCCGCCGAAAACGACGCTGTGGATGGCGCCGATCCGGGTGCAGGCGAGCATGGCGATGGCCAGCTCGGGGACCATCGGCAGATACAGGCAGACACGGTCGCCCTTCTTGATGCCGCTGGCCTTGAGCACGTTGGCGAACTTGCAGACCTGCTCGTGCAGGTCCTTGTAAGTGTAAGCCCTTTCCTCGCCGGGCTCGTTGCCCTCCCACTGGAGCGCCACGCGGTCTCCCAGCTTCTCGATGTGGCGGTCCAGGCAGTTGTAAGAGACGTTCAGCTTGCCCCCCTCAAAATACTTGACGAAGATGGGACCCTTGTCCTTGTCGAAGTTGTACTCCTCGACCTTGCCGTCCCACTTCTTGAACCATGTCACGTACTCTTCGGCGATTTCGGTCCAGAAACCTTCGGGATCCTCCAAAGAACGCTTGTGCAGGGCTTCGTACTCCTCCCTGCTCTTGATGTGCGCGCGCTCCCGCACATGATCGGGTACCGGATATACATCCTTCAATTGAACCTCTGCCATGTTTAACCTCCGTTAGTCCGTTGATTTGCCTTTACATTTGATCGACAACAAATGGCGAAATCGATGCCCTGATGTTCGTACCATATCAAACCGCGTGATATATAATGTACGCATAGAACACTGTCAAGGAAAAATTTTCCCTCATCCCGCCCAAAAACTCCGCGAAGAAACAGGGAAAACGGCCCGCAACCCGCCCACCGGCCGCTTTTCCGAACCCCCGTGCCTCGGGAGGCTCTAAATCCCTCCATTCCTGCATGACCTTGGGTCACCATACCCCTGACCCAAGGTCAGCCCGCCTCGGCCCCTTCCCATCCTTCGACAGGACTTCCACCCCTCGCCCATTGCCTATCGCCCCTAGCCCCTAGCCCCTAGCCTTTCACCCTCAACCCCAACCCCCCATCCCCCGCCCTGATTCCTCGGTCTCAGAATCTCTTTTCGACGGTTCCAGATCTCGCTTCACCGCGCCTCGAAAACCCGCCCTCCGGGCTCAGACAGTTCGAGGCGCGGTCGTTCCGCTTCGATGGGGACCGTTACCGAAAAAAGCTTGATTCGCCCTTCGGAATCACGGCCGGGGATTATCCCGTCGCAAAACATACGATCCCTTTACCAACAGCCCCCGGCCTATAGCCTTTTACCACCTCTTTTTTTGAAAAAATTTACGAAAAGGTCTTGACATGTACCCTCCGGGGTGCTAACTTTCATTCGTCCGGTCGAGGAATCGGCACTGTCCGTGGCATTATCCGTGGCCGGGCGCGCGGAACGGCAGGCTGTTCCGACATCTTCGAGCTGAGTTCGGAAAGGGGGTGGTTGCCGGGACGTAGTCAAATTTTCATTTCAATAGACGTACATTCATTCAACAGGTTCAAAAAAGGTTTTCAACCAAAAACATTGATTCAGGAGGAATAGAACCATGAGAAAGCTTCTTATCGGTATCTTCGCCCTGGGCCTGGTGATCGCCTTCGCCGCGCCCGCCTCGGCGCTGGATATCAAGGTAAGCGGTGAGTACAAGGTCGAGGGTTGGATGATCGACAACCAGAAACTTGACAGCGCCGGCACGAACGACGAATTTTACACCCAGCGTCTCCGGGTGGCCACCACCTTCGCCGTGAGTCCGCGGCTGATGGTCAACACCCGCTTCGACGTGATGGAAGGCGTCTGGGGCGGCCACAAGACGGTCTACGGAGAGAACGGCTACTCCCACTATGGGTATAGCGGAACCGGAACGGGTACCACCGCCGTCGCCGGCCCTGAGCCCGGTCACACTCACGCTTACACATACAGTGATGCCGCTTTCAACCGTGACATGGATACGAACATCCAGTTCGACCTGGTGAACATGCGTTTCATCACCAAGTGCGGCGTCTTCGACGTGGGTTACCAGATCGACGGTGTCTACGGTACGACCTTCGGCGACACGGAGATGAACATCCCCAAGATAAGCTGGATATTGCCCCGGGGCAAGTTCACGAGCATCTTCCAGATAAAGAAGTACACCGAGGGTGACTGGAGCGGCCTCGACAGGAGGGATCAGCCCGCACCTCTGTACGGTGACGGTACCGGTATTTTGAGGAGCGACGCCGACGAAGACCGCTACATGTGGATCGGCAAGTACCAGGAGAAGAACTGGGAGGCCGCGCTGCTCTTGCAGTACCACCGGGCCGCGCAGCAGAGCATGGGCATGTCTGCGTTTGCGGGGACAGGTTTGGAGGGATACTTCGCCAACAAGAAGAATCTCTTCCTCGTTACGCCCTATTTCAAGGGCACCTTCGGCAACCTCTACCTGGAAGGCCAGATCTACTGGTTCGCCGACGGCGAGCTTGAATGGCAGGACAACAGCGGAACGGCAATCACAACTCGGACTGCCGCTGTTGATCCCGCGTGGGCCGGCGATCTCGACATGGAAGGCTTCACCGCCTACGTCATGGGTAAGTACAACATCGGTCCCGGGTACGCCGGAGCCCTCTTCGCCTACGCCCAGGGCGACGACCCCTATGAAAATGATACCATCGGCGGCCTGCTCAACGGCGGCGAGGAGTGGAACCCCATGCTGATCCTCTGGAACAAGGACCTCGTGAAATGGGGAGGCAGGATGGGTGGTGCGAAGGATCACACCACCGGCAAGACCATGGAAAACGCCTTCTTGGTCCAGGTCTTCGGCGGCTACAAGGTCAACGAGAAACTCGATCTCTTCGGTGCCTTCGCCTGGGCCCAGGCCGACGAGACCCTGAACTACGTGGACGACGAGATAGGCTACGAACTGGACGTCAAGGCCACCTACAAGATCTTCGACAACCTGGACTACGAGGTGGCCTTCGGCTACTTCTGGGCAGGCGACTGGTATAAGGGTGCGCCAGACAAAACAACAGGAGCTTACTACGACATCGACGACAACTACCTGCTCTTCCACAAGCTGAGCTTGAAGTTCTAAGCCATCGGGCAGCACCACATTCAACCCCCCGGGGCATCCCGCCCCGGGGGTTTTTCATTCCCCCTTTACCCCTCGCCTATACCCCCTTTACCCTTAACCCTATCCCCGCCCTTGATTTCTCGGTCTCAGAATCTCTTTTCGACGGTTCCAGATCTCGCTTCACTGCGCCTCGAAAACTGGCCCTCCGGGCTCAGACAGTTCGAGGCGCGGTCGTTCCGCTTCGATGGGAACCGTTACCGAAAAAAGCTTGATTCGCCCTTCGGA
>JAHDRK010000047.1 GCA_018433345.1 Syntrophobacterales bacterium
CGATATCACCGTTGACCTGGGTGATCTCCTCCCCCAGCATGTTCGACACGATACGAAGGATACAGCTTTCAGTGAAGCTCAAGGCAAAAGAACCCCGAACGGCACCGGCAAGACCGATAATCCCCGTGATGTCGCCCTTGGCCGAGTTGTCCTTCTTTAAAAAAGGCTTGCCCGGCCTGGCCTCTATAAAGGCCATCGTCTTCAAGACATGCAGCGTCCCCTCGAGAAAAGGATTGATATATTGAACATCCATGTCGCACCCCTGTCGGTCGTCGCTTCGCGCTAACCGTATTTTTTCTCAATCTCCGCGATCTTCTCGCTCAAAACATCCGCCGTGAAAGGCTTCACTACGTAATTGTCGACACCGGCCCTCACCGCCTCTATAACGTTGTCCCTCAACGATTCCGCCGTGACCATCAAAAAGGGAGTCCTCGACAAGGCCGCGTCGGCACGAACCTCCTTCAAAAGCTCCAAACCGTTCATGTTAGGCATGTTCCAATCGGCAATGATAAAATCGATCTTCTGACTACGCAAAAGCTCGAGTGCCATGACACCGTCCCCGGCCTCCACGATGTTCTCATAACCCAACTGCTTCAATAAATTGCGGATCACCTTCCGCATGGTCGAAAAATCATCAACAACCAAAACCTTGCTCGACTTGTTCATAACGATGCTCTCCCCGCCCTCGATTCTTCATTCGTACCGCCCGACGGTGACTCACAACGAAAGTCCCTTCCTCAGGCCTGTCCCTCCGCCAGTTCGAAAAGACCTTCCGGATCGAGGATCAGGCCTACGTTTCCGTCTCCCAGGATAGCGCCTCCCGAAATACCCTTCAGGGCCTGGAAATTGCCTCCCAGTGATTTTATGACCACTTCCCCCTTTTCGAGAACCTCGTCGACAAGCACGCACTTCGATCGCCCGCCCGCGTCAATCACCACCACAAGTGATTCCCACGGTTCGCGGTAGGCCGGTTCGACTGAGAAAATCTCGTACAGGCGGACAAGCGGTAGCAGCTCACCCATCACATTGAGCATCTCACCCTTGGACGCCACGTTTGTATAATTCTCCCTCCCGGGCCTCAGGAGCCTCCTTATCGCCGTTGCGGGAACAATATATTTTTCCTTGCCCACCCTTACCGTCATGCCGTCTATGATGGCCATCGTCAAAGGGAAAAAGGCGGCAAAGGTCGTACCCTCGCCTTCCGTGCTTCGCAGCTCTATTTTGCCCCTCAGCTTTTCCACGGCCTTTTTCACCACGTCCATTCCCACACCCCGGCCCGACACATCCGTGACCTTTTCAGCCGTGGAGAAACCGGGCATGAATATGAGCTTGTAAATCTCCTGTTCACTCAAGTTTTCCGATTCACCCACAAGTCCGCGCTCCCGGGCCCTCTGCAAAATCTTTTCCCTGTTGAGACCGCGCCCGTCGTCGCTTATCTCGATGACGATGTTTCCGCCCTTGTGGTAGGCGCTCAGGCGAACCGTGCCTTTTTCGGGTTTTCCCTTCGCCCGCCGCTCCTCCTTTGTCTCCAGGCCGTGATCTATGGAGTTTCGAACCATGTGAACGAGCGGATTATAGATTTCTTCCACCATGTTGCGGTCGATCTCCGTGTCTTCTCCCTCCATCATGACCACGACGTCCTTACCCACGCTCTTGGCCAAGTCACGGACCAACCGGGCCATGCGCTGAAAGGTCTGTCTTATGGGGACCATGCGCAGGCTGGTGGAAGTCCTTTGCAGCTCCGAGGTGATGCTGGAGAGTTGCGCCAGATCGCTCATCAACTTCCTGTCCGACACCTTTTGGCGGAGCAGATTCTGCCTGATCATGGTCTGCGTAATAACCAACTCGCCTATCATATCGACAAAATCGTCGAGTTTTTTAACATCGACCCTGACCGTGGAAGTTTCCATAACCTGCTTTGATTGCTTTCGCAAGGCACCCATGACCTGTTTCGGGGTCGCCTTTCCTTCGGCGATCAGCCTTTGGCCGATCTTTCCACCCTTCGCCTCCGGCCGTTTCAGCGCATCTTCGAGAATGTCTTCCGTTATCACCCCGTCTTCCACGAGGATGGTGCCCAGCTTTTTGACCGGTTTTTCATCGATTGGGGGGACTCCTTCCTCTTCCAGGCGGTCTATTTTTTCACGCAATTCGCTCATGTCCGGCGCCATGGGCCTTCGGCGTGTCCCTTCCAGCACCTCCTGCAGGCTGCCTATCATGAGCTTGAGCATGTCTGCACCTTCCAGGATTATGTCTATTATTCCGGACGTCATTGTCAGTTCTCCGCTCCTGACGCGATCGAGGAGCGTTTCCAATTCATGGGCCGTATCCCGGATATCCTTGAGATCGAGAAAACTAGACACGCCCTTTATGGAATGAAAGGGCCTGAAAACGGCGTTGACGCACTCCTTGTCCTGCGGGTTCTGTTCCAGGTCGAGTATGTTGATCTCTATCTCGCTTATGTATTCCAGGCTTTCGGTTATGAAATCCCTAAGAAGCGACTCGTCCTGAACAATGAAGGGGGGGGCGTCGTCGTCACTGTCGTCCGCTCCCGTCCGCATCCCCCGGCTCATATCATCTTCCCCTTCCCCTCCGGCCTCTTCCTTCGGCAGTCGTTCACCCTCTCCTGCGGCGGGTATCTGTACGGATACGTTCCCCCCTCGCATGGCAGCCTCCTCACCCTCGATAAAATTATGGGCCATGGCCTGCAGGGAAGAAAGACCTTCCGCGAAACGAGAGGCCCCTTCCCCGGGATCGATCCGCTCCAGCACGATACTTTCCAAAAGCGCGACCAATTCCCGGGCCGCTCCGGCCAGGGCCTCCATGTTCCGGACTCGAGCCTCACCGACAACCTCCTCCATGGCGTTTAGAAGCTTCCCCGCCGTGGGGATGTCGATCTCGTTCCCGTTAAGCATTACAAAAGTGGACGCGATAACATCCATGAGCCCTTCGATACGATCTTGTTCCATTACTGCACCATCCTGAGTATTTCTTCCGCTATGGCGTTAAGGGGAAGTTCCTTTTCCACGGCCCCCAGTCGCGCCGCCTCCTTGGGCATTCCATACACGACGCAGCTCTCTTCGTCCTGTCCCAGCGTTCTCGCGCCCGCCTGGCGCATCTCGAGCAATCCTTGCGCCCCATCCGCCCCCATGCCCGTCAATATGACCCCCACGGCATTCGCCCCGGCGTAACGGGCCGTGGACCGGAAAAGGATGTCCACGGACGGCCTTTGATGATGAACCATGGGACCGTCCTTCACCTCGACGTAATAGCGGGCGCCGCTCCGTCTCAAGATCATGTGGTAATTCCCGGGCGCAATCAGGACACGCCCCGGCGTAACCGAATCGTTGTCCTCCGCCTCCTTGACCTTTACGGCGCATGCATCATCGAGCCGCTTCGCGAAGGCGGTCGTGAAATTGGCCGGCATGTGCTGGACGACGACTATGCCCGGGGCGTTGGGCGGCATCCTGGTGAGTATCTTCTTCAGCGCCTCCGTGCCGCCCGTGGATGCGCCTATCGCTATCACCTTGTTCGACGTTTCCTTCAACGAAGCGGAGGGCGCGTATGTTTCGGCCTCACCCTGTCTCTCCTCCATTCGACCCCGCACGTTCGCCCGGGCGGCGATCCTGATTTTCTGGGCCAGCTCCTGGCTTATGTCCCCCACGGTGTAAGACCCGCCCGGCTTAGGCACCACGTCGACAGCGCCGATTTCGAGCGCCTCCAGCGACATGGCGCTGCCCCTGGGCGTGAGGGCGCTCACGACGACAACCGGCAAGGGGTGATACTTCATGAGCTTCCGGAGGAAGGTGATCCCGTCCATGCGCGGCATTTCTATGTCGAGCGTTATGACATCGGGCTCCAAAGAGACGATCTTGTCCCGGCCCACGTACGGATTCGGCGCCGTCCCCACCACCTCGATATCGGGAAAATTCGCCAACTCCTGTGAGAGCACCTTCCTGACGATCGCCGAATCATCTATGATAAGAACTCGTATGGGTTTCAAATCTCGGCTTCCTCTCTCATCTAAAACTGATTCACCCTCTTTTTCACCGCGCCGATACCGGCCTGCCGCCCGTCCAAAATTCACGAAGCGCCTTCAAAGTTCTTCACCGACCCGGAAAGAGAAACGGCCACCGCCCAGGGCATCATGTCGGCGGCGTAATCAAGACGCTCATCCTCGGACGCCGTATCCGCCGCCGGCCCGCATTCGGGAACCGTCAATTCATACTGCCTGCCCGGATCGACCAGGGACAGAAAATGACCACATATCATGTTGACCGCTTCCCTGGCGCAGTCTTCGCGCATTTCATCCGTCACCTCGCCCCTGTTTACGCTAAGCATGTTTTGTGCCATCAACGACAAAAAAGGCTTAGAAAAATAGGCGTTTATTTCGCCGTTCATGGGGCCGTCGAAGGCTATCGTCGCCTTCATGTAAGGATCACCGGGAACCGAAGCCGCGCCGCACGGTTCCAGGTACACGAAAAACATCTTTTCGAAGACATCAAAAATCGAGGTCTCCAGAATCTTCATCGTCCTCTGCATATTCTCCGTCCTCCTGCACTCCTATCACCTGCAGGAACATCCTGCGGCACTCTTCGGGAAGAAATGGCTTCTTCAAGTATCCCCGGGCGCCCAGTTCGAAGGCCTCCCTGACACGTTCCTCGTTCCCTTCCGTGGTGACGATAACGACGGGAATCATCCTCAGCACGTCGTCTTTCCTCATGCGAGACACCAGTTCCATGCCGTCCATTTCGGGCATGTTGATATCGGAGATGACGAGGTCGACCCATTTATCCTCGAGGATCGAAAGCGCCTCGAGCCCGTTCGACGCCTCGTAACAGTTGTCCACCTTGTACCCCGACATTTCGACCACCCGCCTTATCACTGATCTCATGGACATGGAGTCATCGACTATCAAAACATTGAAGGACATATCACGCTCCCGTTGACGGCGCCTTTCACAGCACCCTTGAGTATCCTCCGGCATTGGACACTGTGGTGATCCCTGTGGACATGTCCAATCGCACGGTTCGGTTGAAATCGCCCCCTGTGTCTTCCCCATCCACAAACACCTTGTTTCTCCAGAAAATCTTTCTCGCCGCGGCAATATTCTTGTGTCCTATACGAAAGCGGTTCTCCCGATCCAAAATGGTCGAACCGCCGGTTATCTTCACCGTCATTCGCCTCTTTTCGGCCCCCAGTTTGTAACAGGACTTGAACAACAATGGAATCCCCGTGTCAGCGAACATTGCCGGGCGGACCTCCGCTTTTCGCGGATCAATGGACGATTCCGCCAGCATGAAATGGAGGAGGCCGCCAACTCGGGCCACGGGATCGTAAACAACCACGGCCAAGCAGGAACCGAGGGCGTAAGTCACTATGACATCCTCCGGATTGTCCGTCACTTTAAAGTCGGCCACGCCGACGACGATCTGGGCCATAAAGCTACCTTCGATAAACGCTCGGCACGATATAACGAAACCGGTGTTTGAGCCCCGTAAGTCCTTCCGAATGTCCCACAAACAAGTAGCCTCCGTCTCGCAAGCAGTTGTATAAACGATCCACCAGCGCCTGCTGGGTATCCGTGTCGAAATAAATCATGACATTCCGGCAAAAAATAAAATAGAAGGGTTAGTGAAACCTCGGCTCGTCCTTGAGATTAAAGCGCATGAACCGCACCATTTCCGCCGTTTCCTTCTTGACGCGGTACTGGCCCTCCCTGGAACCCGTCCCCTTTAGAAAATACTTTCTCAAGAGGTGTTGCGGGATGTTGCGGACCTTGCTTTCGTCGTAAATACCGGCCTTTGCCGTCCGCAGTACCCGCGTGGATATATCTGTGGCCAGTATGGAAACGCTGTCATTTCTTCCCGCCAGCGCTTCACTCAGAACAATGGCCATCGTGTAGGGTTCCTCGCCGGTGGAACAACCCGCCGACCAAAGGCGCAACCTGAGATGCTTTTGGGATGCCGCCATCTCCTTGACGATCTCGGACAGACGGTCAAAATGATCGGCCTCCCTGAAAAAGCTCGTCAGGTTCGTGGACAGGGAATCGATCATGGCCACCAGTTCATCCATACCCTCTTCGGTCATCACATACTTGAAGTACTCCGAAAAGGATCGAAAGTTTCCCTGGCGAAGGCGCTTTCCGAGCCTGGCCTTGACCAATTCGCGCTTTCCTTCATGGAGGTTGATGCCGCAGAAATCGTACACAAAACGGCTGATCCGTTCAAAGTCGATATCACGCAACTCGTAGCTGTCTGTGATCTGAGCCTGTTTCATGGAGCGATTTCACCCGCCTGACACAAAAATATTCGGGGAGAGGAACATCCCCCCGCTTCCTTTTCCTCAACGTGCCGTGAAGCGGCGACGGTCTTCGTTTTCAACCACAAAAAAGACTGGAATTCTATTAAAAAATGACCTCACCTCGAAAACGAAGCGGATACCCTCGAGAAAAAATCGTTCGTACCCGCAAGGGGCGGGTCGAAAACATTCACCCTCCCCCCCATGGCCGGACCGCCGAAACGCCGCACGAAAAGGTCGTCGGCCCCCGGGGATCGCCGATCCCTTCGCCGCCTGAGACCTCCGCCATCCATCTTTTCTTCGGCCGATCACCGCCAAGGACGGAACAGGCCAGTTTCCTTGAAACGGTTCTATAATTAAATCGGCCGTCTGAAGGAAAACTTTAGATACAAAGGGCGAGGGTCGCGGCTTTGCCGCAGGCTATAGGCGAAGGGCTATGGGCGAGGGTCGCGGATTTGCCGAAGGATGGGACGGGGGGGGGGTCGGATGGTGTTTTGTATCGGGGTGGTTTACGGCGGCAACCGCGCGGGTCGGTCATTTTTCCCTGTAACGGCTTGTTTTTACTGGTCTCTTCTTTTATTCGCATTTCCCTCTCAAGTTTTTCTCCCATCCTGTCGATATGCTGGTCAAAGGCACAACACCCGGGAAAGGAGGTGAAAAGAAAGGGGTCGAGAGGGGCCTCTCCCGTCGCAGGGAGGGGGCGGAAAAGCAAAAACAAAAAAAGGGCATGGAAGCCCGAACATAACACTATCAAGGAGGATAGAATCATGGCTTTGAGAATTCAAAACAACATCGCGGCGATGAACGCGCAGAGACAGCTCAACATCTCCAACGCGGGACTTACCAAGTCGCTGGAACGGCTTTCTTCCGGTTACCGGATCAACCGCGCAGCCGACGACGCGGCGGGTCTCGCGATTTCCCAGTCTTTCCGGGCCGAGATCGCGAGCTTCAAGGTGGCCAGCCGGAACGTTTCGGAGGCCAATTCACTCCTGCAGGTGGCGGAAGGCGCCATGGACCAGTTGGGCAACATCCTGACCCGCCTGAAGGAGCTGGCCACACAGGCGGCATCGGGAAACGCCGGCGCCAACATCGACAAGATCAACGCCGAGGCGAACGAGCTTGTCCTCGAATTCGAGCGAATCGTCACCAGTACCGAATATGCCGGAACCACGCTGCTCACGGGTCAGATAGGCGGGGTGACGGGAATGAATATAGACACCGAAACCGAGCTCGCTATTGCGGACCTTACCGGTGAATCCATCACCGGCGTGACGGTCGACCATACGGCCCCCGCCGCGGCCGCGGGCACATACACGGTGAACGCGACTGAGAATACCACAGAACCCACAAATGTAGACTGGACGATCACCGGACCGGGCGGCAGCATGGCAATGACGGCTGCCCAAGATGCCGAGTCGGTCGCATTCGAAGCCCTAGGCATCACGCTTTCACTGGGTGGTGATACCGCGGCAACGATAGCAAGTGAAATTACCGATTTCGAAATCACCATCGTGGAAGAACGGGCCAACGACATGGTCTTCCAGATCGGCGCGAAGAACGAGGAAGACAACCGCCTGAGCATCAGCCTCGAGGATGCGCGGATCGCTCAGATGGGCCTCACGCAAGATATGCTGTCGACAGCCGAAAGTGCCCAAGCGGCGCTCACCAAAATCGATCTCGCCATCAGCACATTGACCGAGCAGCGGGGCAACATAGGCGCCTACATGAACAGGCTCGAGTACGCCTCGGCGAACCTCGATACGACCATCGAGAACGTCCAGGCGGCCGAGTCGGTCATCCGAGACGTGGACATGGCGGCAGAGATGACGGAGTTCGTGAAGTACCAGATCCTGATGCAGGCCGGCACGGCCATGCTGGCCCAGGCCAACATGGCGCCGCAGTCCGTCCTGGGTCTGCTGGGCTAGGTCGAAAACCGTTAACGGCGGGCCGGTATCGCTCTTGTAGGGGCGACCGGCCGGTCGCCCCTACGGGGCATGGGGGGAGAGATTTCAGTCTGTTCCCCCCGGTACCCCGTAGGGGCTTTCTTTTTTTTCGAGGCGTCCCCCGAGATTCTCCCCCGACGGAGCTCAAGGATGAACGGGGAATGTTTGCGGCCTATCGCCCATAGCCTATAACCCTTAGCCTGCGACAAGGCCGCACCTTTTACCCCTAACCTTTTACCCTTTACCTGCGGCAAAGCCGCGTCCCTCCCGGCCCACATCTTGCAAATATTCGGGAAAAAGAGAAAGAAACCCTTCAGTAAAAAGGCCGGAATGCCGATAACAACGGTAAAGAAAGAGAGGCCTTCACAGGGTTTGACTCGCGGGAAGGCGGAACTTTTTTCCCCCATGAGGAGATATTTGCCATGACAACAAGCACCAGTCTCGTCAGCGGACTTTCCAGCGGTTTTGATTGGCGGTCCCTGGTGGACGAGCTCATCGCCGTGGATCGGCGCAGGGTCACGCTGGTCGAAACCAAAAAAAACGACTACGAGAAACAACTCACCGAATGGCAGGGCGTGAACACGAAGCTCCTGTCCCTGAAATCCGCCGCCGAGGCGCTCACCCGGCCGGAAAACTTCAACCGTTACCGTCCCTCCATGAGTTCCGACAGTACAACGGTGAAGGCCTCGGAATTGCTTTCCGCCGTCGCCTCCTCCTCGGCGGCCCACGGCACCTACACCATCAAGGTTATAGAAACCGCCGCCGCCGAGCGGCTTGCCTCGAGAGCCTTCGAAAGCATCTCCGACGCATTGGGTCTTTCCGGCGAAATCACGATCAATGGTGTCGCCGTAACGGTGAAGGAGGAGGACAGCCTCGCCGTGATACGCTCAAAGATCAACGACGCAGACGCCGGCGTGACAGCGAGCATCGTGAGTTACGAGGAGAACGACCACCGTCTCACACTGACCGGCAAAACGACAGGGGCGGAAGGCATCGACATCGGTGGATCGTCCGCAATCCTCGATAGTTTCAATTTCACGCAAATCACCGCCGGCAGGGACGCGCAGGTTTCCATAGACGGCGTCACCATCACCCGGTCATCCAACCTGATCGAAGGGGTCATAGAAGGGGTTACGCTCAACCTCCTCAAGGCCGACGCGGATACCACGGTGACTCTCTCGGTGGACCGGGACACCGATTCCGTCATGAACGATATCAAGAGCCTCGTAGCCGCCTACAACGAGGTGGCCGAGTATATCAACAAGCAACGCTCCTACGACGAGGAATCGGGAAAGACCGGCGGCGTCCTTTTCGGCGACGGGACCCTCGCCTCTGTTCGGAACGACCTGACAAACTCGGTCATGAGCCCCGTCATCGGCGTCGATCCCCGGTATTCCCTGCTCAACTTCGTGGGTATAACCCTGGACAGGAACGGCCTCCTCGTGGTCGACGAGGAGGAACTTTCCTATAACCTGGAAAGCAATTTCGATGCGATCGTCGGCCTTTTCGCCGTCCAGGGAGTGACCGAGGGTAATAACCTGAGCTTTGTCTACGGCACCTCTCCCACCCAACCCGGGACTTACGACGTCAGTATCACCCAGGCGGCCGCCAAGGCAACGGCCATCGGAACCGTCGATCTTACCGGCGGTCTCGAGGGCGACGTGACGCTGGCTGTCGTCGCGGGGGGGTACCGCGCCATCGTGGAACTCGAGGCCGGAATGACCTCGACGGGGATCGTGGATGCCATAAACGCGGAACTCGGCGCCGCCCGGGCGGAAATCCGGGTCGGCTCGGAGAAACTTTACGCCGGAGAGGGACAAACCTCCCACGTCACAGCCTATACTACCTGGGACCAGGTATACGTGGGCGAAACACCGGCCGGCCTTGAAAACGGCAGCCTGATATCCTTCAGCGGAACCGATCACCATGGGCGGGCTGTCTCGGGAAGTTACGAAATTACCGACGTGGAATCCGATACCATCCAGGGGCTTCTCTCGAAGATCGAAACGGCCTACGGCGGAGACGTCACCGCCTCCATAGACGGCGAGGGCAGGATCGTCATCGAAAGCAGCGAGGCGGGCCCAAGTAGATTGTCTCTTTCTTTCGACATGTCGCGGGCGGGAAATTTGAGTTTCGGTGAGATCGGGATCAGCGAGGACGGGGCGGACGGCAGCCGCCAGGGGCGAAACGCACTGCCGGTCATCGCTTCAGACGACGGAACGGGAAAGTTGGTCCTGTCACATACAAACTACGGCGGCTCGGCGTCATTCACCGTGCGGCAATTCGGTGCCGGATCGTTGGGACTCGACGATGGCGATTACCAGGGGCGTGACGTGGCGGGAACCATCAACGGCGAAGAGGCCGCGGGGTCGGGACAGGTGCTGACCGGCCGGGGATCGAGGACCGAGGGCCTCTCTATACGGTACACCGGAAGCGAACCTGCTGAAAATGCGGGAACCGTGACTTTCATAACGGGCGTGGCGGAACAGTTCAACAGGACACTTGCGGCGATCACCGACCCTTACGAGGGATACGTGGCTTTTAAGCGGCAATCGCTCACGAGCAGCATAAAATTATACGAAGACCGGATCGAGCGCATGAACGAGCAACTGAACCGGCAGGCGCAGCGGATGATCAACCGGTTTGTCGCCATGGAAACGGCCCTGAGCCGCATGCAAAGCCAGAGCGACTGGATGGTGGGCCAGATAAATTCCATCTTCAGCGCCTGGCAGTTCTAGCTCGACAGGCCCCGGGAAATAGCCCGCGCGGGGGAAGCGAACACCGATAATACTATGGGAATGATCACGCAGTGTAACGGCGGTTATTTGCGAGGCAAGGAGGTTTAAACCATGCAAGGGTACGGAAACGGAATCAACGCCTACCGACAGACCCAGGTCGGAACGGCCGATCCCAGGCGGCTGGTGATAATGTGCTACGAAAACGTGATCAAAAAGACAGCAGCCGCGAAAAAGGCCTACGAATCGGGGGATTATGAAGCCAAGGGAAAGGCGGTCGCCAACGTGCAGGACACCATCGAGGTCCTGCTCCAATCACTCGATCATGAAAGGGGAGGCCGCATCGCCCTGGGGCTTCACGCCCTCTATACCTATTGCATGCGGCGCCTGACCGACGGCGACATCAGGAAGGACCTCTCCGCCTTTGACGAAGTTTCGTCGATATTCGAAGACCTCCTTGCCTCGTGGAAGGCGATGTCCCCGGACAACGGCGCGGGGGACGGCACCAGACGTTCGAACGTAAAGACAGGCGCGGTAAAGGAAGGCGCCGCGGCGGCCGGGGGAAGAGTATGATTTACAAAGAGACGAGGGAAGAACCGCCGATAGATTTCAGGCACGCGCCCCGGTTGGCCGCCCTCAAGGCGGAGCGCATGAAGGACTTTCTTGACGCCACGAAAGCGGCGGCCGCCCTCGACATACAGGGGGACGACGAAGCGGCGCAGATGGAATTTGTCCGTCTCATAGCCCTTAGAGAAGAAATCATGGGCGAAATAGATAAAATAGACGACACGCTGCGCCGGCTCGAGCCCGACAGGACAAAGTCGCGGGGAGAGGATATCGAGACGGTACGGCGCTTCCTGGAACAGGCGCGCGAGAGGGCGGTGGAGGCGGCGTCTCTGTCGAGGGACCTGGAAGCGTCCCTTTCCATGGCATGCCGGCGCTTGCGGAAAAAGGCGGCCGGCGCCGGGAATCCCTTCAGGTCGCCCAACAAAACCTACGGTATGAAAGAAGAAAACGAGGCGTCCCCCAGGTTTCTCGACACCCGCTTGTGAATCATGTCACAACCGATTCAAGTTCTGTAAAAATGAGCCGATAATATCGATGAAGAGGAGGCGGGAAAGGTAAGTAATAAGGGTGACGGTGATGTGGATTTTCCACTGTTTGCGAGTTCGTCGTCATTAAAATATCGAAAGATAAGGGGCCGGACAAATGAATACCATAAGTTCACAAATGCCTTTGGCGAAAACGGTCGAGGTGAGTCCCGTGAAGGTTGCGCCCGAGGTACGGGACGAACTCCAGGCCCGGGAGGAGATTGGGCCGGAGGCGCCCGCGGAAGAAAAGGCCGCCGTAAGAACGGATGAATTGTAAAAACTTGTCGCCATGATCCAGGAACACCTGAACAGGCTGGACATAAACGTCCGGTTCTCCACTTACGGCGAAGAACGCAAGAGGACCGCCGTAATCGTCTCGGAGCGCGACACGGGGGAGATCATCCGGGAATTCCCGC
>JAHDRK010000005.1 GCA_018433345.1 Syntrophobacterales bacterium
CAGGCGGCGCAGGCGTAAAGTATCTTTGCAAAACTCTGGGTTGATTCGATTTCGCCCATAAGCCATGCCCTGATGAGCCACATTCGGCCGCCGGGGGAATAGGTATCCCATCCGAAAGCCTTGTAAGAGGGACAGTTGAAGTCGACGTAATCCAGGGGGAATTTGCAGTATCCGCACCTGAAACAGCGGTGGACGATATCGCCATGTGCGATTGACCGTATATAATCCATTAGTTCACCTCCCAGTTTCCGGGATTCATGATTCCCTGGGGATCGAGGTTCTTCTTCACCATCTGGAGAAGTTTCAGCGTCACGGGATCCATTTTTTCCATGGTCATTTTCTGTTCCATGTAATTTGGTTTCCAGGGAATTCCCCCCATTTCCAGGGAGAAAGCGGTCGCTTCGTCCAGGGCGTGCTTTACGCGGGTCATCATCGCCTTGTCATTCCGGTTGAAGGCGAAGGAAATACTGAACATCATGGAATGGCCTCCCGAGATGAGCCGCGCGGAACTGGCATAAAGAATATCGTATTTTTCGGCGAGTTCGATAACTTTTGCGGCATATCGAGGAAAGTGTTCGATGATGGTGATAGGTCCTGAATACTCGAATCCTCCGCCTTTCGGAACATCGGCAAAGGCCGCGATACCTCTTTGGGGCATTTCCATGAGCATATCCTTCATATATTGGATGTTCATAAAACCGGCATCCTTCGAATCGAGATATCCCTGCACCGAATCCCAGACCATCCTTCGCTTGAAGTCGATTTCCTCTTCCGTATCGCCCGTGAAGTAAATGGTGCAATGAAAATTGCCGGCAAAGAGCAGTGGTTTCGGCTGAAACCAGACGTTGATGTCTTCGAGCATCTCAAGATGAGTAAGCTTGTAGAGAATATCGGGAACCAGCTCGACGCGATCGGTCACCAGCAGCTCTACGTCGCGATACTTCTTGTTCGGATACAGTTTGAATCCCAACTTGGTGATAATTCCCGTGGTGCCGAGCCATCCGAGAAAGAGTCCCGACAGATCGGGGAGGGTGGGGCCTTTCGAGAACCAGTAGGGACCCAGGGACGGCGATCCGATCCTGCAGACTTCTCCAGTGGGGAGGACTACTTCCAGGCCGGTTACCATATCGGAATTGAACCCGTACTGCTGCGTCAGGCGGCCCTGGCCGTGTAGGGACACGTTTGCGGCGATAGTAGTGGCGGGTGGCGCATCGGGAAGGCTGTGCCGCAGCATCGGGTGATGATCCTGAAGGTACGCCTTGAGCACCCCCTGGGAGGTGCCGCCTTCCACGACGGCGTAACGGGCCTTTTCATTCACTTCCAGTATCTTGTTCATCCTCTTCATATCCAGGACGATTCCTCCCTTTAGCGGGATCACCAGTCCTGTCAAGGCCATGCCGCCTCCCATGGGAACGATGGGGATGTTCTCACGGTTTGCCAGCTGTACGATTTTCTGTACTTCTTCCGTTGTTCTGGGCGCCACGACATAATCCGGAAAATGGGGATCAAGCACCCCTGGATCTCTCGAATAGAACCAGAGTTCTTCGGGGTTGTTGGAAACCCCCTTTTCTCCTACGATTTCCTTCAGGGATTGCAGGATGTCGCTCATGCTACTACACCTCCCTTTCCTTTTCACCGATGGCCGTCCGGCAGAGATCGATGATATGGACCGGCTGCAGCCCTCTCTTGGCAACCTTTTCCGATAGAACGTCCTGGCAGGCTGGGCAGTTGAACAGACAGTACTCAGCGCCGGTGGCGACCATGTCATCGAGGTTGCGTCTCTGGACATCGTCGGCAATCCGGTATCCGCCGATCGGTCTGAAAAGTTCTGCACAGCAGAGGCTGTTTTCATCCTGATACCGGCGGTCGGGCATTGAAACGCCAATGAGGTCCAATATTTCTCTTACAAGGTGATGCTTGTCCGGAATGAGTCTGTTTGAACAGGGGCGCTGATAGGCGACGGTGATATTGAGCGGAACGATTTTGCCCTTCAGTTCCTTCATCCGCTCCAGAAGAAAATCCATATAGTAGGTGAGTTTGAACGGTACCTCCATGCCGTAGGCGGGAGCGATCGAGGTAAAGGTGCCGTAGCATTCATCATGAAGGCAGATGAGTTCCTTTATACCCAGTTTTGTCAGGTTTTCGATGACCACGGGGAGCCGTTCCTTTACCACGGACATTTTGGCAAAATGCGTATGCACGGCGGGACACATGAATTCCGCACCGAACACGACGGAGGACGCCACATCCTTGAATATTTCTCCCGTGGCCATTTCTGCCAATTGGGGGAGAAAACAGCAGGAGATGGCCTTTTCCTTAATATCTCCCACCATGTACTTGCCCTGCATGGCGGTCATGTTGATCCATTGGTTGGTAATGGGGCGTGGGGCGGTGTAGATACCCCTTTCTTCCCTTCGCTCGCCGATGAGATAGTAGGGATGATTCCCCCGCCTGCAGTACTCTTCGCAGGCATAGCAGGTCATGCACTCGTGCAGCACCCGGGAATCCTCTCCGCGGACGATTTTCATCATCTCTTCATGGGCCTCTTCTTTTTCAAATGTCATGTACTGGCATTTGAGCAGACAATCAGCCGATGGACAGGTAGCACACACCTTTTCATTGAATTTCAGAGCATACATAGAGACCTCCCTTTTTTCCAGGCGGAAAAAGCTGGTTGGATTACAGACAGGACAGATACAGAAGGCGCGAATTGTTATAAAGAGCCTATATTGTGACACTCTGTCTATTCATATGTTACGAGAGGTGATAAGATATGACTTCTTGTAAATAAAAGTATAAAAGAAGGAAATTTGCGTGTCAAGAGGATTTCAGGGGTAAATTCGACACGGAGTCATTAAGATACCATGTCTCGTTTCCATTGGCGAATTCCGCTGCAGGATAGTATGATGATCAATTTCAGAAAAATAGTTTCTTTGACATTACTGTTTTCTTTTATTTTTGTTCTTTTTACAGGATGTATCCTTTTTATTTCTCCTGAAGGCAGGATTGCTTATTGGGTGAATTGGGAGATTTTTAAACTTAGTAAAACTCAATATTCTGAGCTTCATAAAGTCGGAGTATTATTGTTTATTATATGTTCTGTTTTGCATATTTATTTTAACTTTAATGTAATATTGTCCTATTTTAGGAACGGGATAAAAAAGGCATCCATATTCAATCCCAACATTATTGTTTCTTTAATAATTACAATAATCTTCATTTTGGGTGGTTTATATAAATTTCCACTTTTGGGGGATTTCTTAAATATTAGTAGTAATATGAAGGAATATTGGTCTGAAAAATATGATTCACCGCCTTTTGGACATGCGGAGCGTTCCGGCATTAAAAGCCTTTGTGAAAAGATGGACATTGACTTTGAGAAAGCAAAAATTTTACTTACTAAAAAGGGGATTACAATTATAGATGACGATGAAACTCTCTTGGAGCTTGCTCAGAGAGCAGGTACTATCCCGGCGGAAATATATAAAATTATTGAGCTGGCTAAAATAGAAGGGAGTAAAGAAGTCCTTACGGGACTTGGGAAAATGACTTTAGAAGAAGTTTGCATAAAGTATAATATTGATCTGAATAAAGCTCTGGAAACTTTAACTAGTGAAAATTTTATTGTTAATCATGACTCTAAACTAAAAGAGATTTCATCTCAAAAGGGTTTAAAGCCCATAGATATATATAATATTATAAATTAAATATATAGCTAATATTGAATATAAAATATAAGGACAATATAATAGCTTACGGTTAGATGAGGAATATCTCCGCCCCATGAGCAAAATCAAAGAGCAGGATATCATCCTTGATTCGATAACAGACGGTGTCTTTACGGTGGATCATGACTGGCACATCACGTCGTTCAACAGGGCTGCCGAAGAGATAACGGGCGTGCCGCGCGTAGAGGCCATCAGCCAGCTGTGCAAGGACGTCCTCAAGGCGGACCTGTGCGAGGGGAGCTGCCCTCTCAGGCAGACCTTCGAGACGGGGGAACCGGTGCGGGACCGGATCGCCACCATCATAAACGCCGAAGGGGAACGAGCCACTGTGAGCATATCGACCGCCCTCCTCCGTGACACCGAGGGGAGAACCATCGGCGCTGTGGAAACCTTCCGCGATATCAGCCTCGTCGAAAAACTGCGCAAGAAGATCGAGCAGCAGTATACATTTGAAGATATCATATCGAGAAACCGCCGAATGTACGAGCTGTTCAACATCCTTCCCGATGTGGCGGACAGCCTGAGCACGGTCCTGATCGAGGGAGAGAGCGGAACGGGAAAGGAACTCTTCGCACGGGCGATTCACAACCTGAGCCCGAGGAAAGATGAGCCCTTCGTCATCGTCAATTGCGGGGCCTTGCCCGACACCCTTCTCGAATCGGAACTGTTCGGATACAAGGCGGGGGCATTCACGGACGCAAAGCGGGACAAGCCGGGACGCTTCAGTCTCGCCGAGGGGGGGACCATATTCCTCGACGAGATCGGAGACATCTCGCCGGCCCTGCAGGTGCGCCTGCTGCGCGTCCTGCAGGAAAAGACTTACGAACCCCTCGGCGCGGTGAAGAGCGAGCGGGTGGATGTCCGCATCATTGTAGCCACGAATCACGTTCTCCTCGACATGGTGCGACAGGGGAAATTCAGGAAAGACCTCTATTACCGGATCAACGTGATCAGACTGGAACTGCCCCCCCTGCGCGAGCGGAAGGAGGACATCCCCCTCTTGGTCGACCACTTCATCAAGGCCTTCGACTCCGTCCAGAACAAGGGGATCAAGGGGATCTCCGACGAGGCCCTCGCGTCCCTCATGGCCTACAACTATCCCGGCAACATCCGGGAACTGGAGAATATTATCGAGCACGCCTTCATCCTGTGCAAATCGAAGATGATCACCTCGGCGCACCTTCCCGAAACGGTCCGCGGTCCCGAGGCCGCCGGCTATCCGGAAGGAATGGAAATGAAGACCCTCAAGGACCTGGAGGCCGCCTTCCTGCTCAACGCCCTGAAGAGGAACGACTGGAACCGTCTGAAGACAGCCAGGGACCTGGGCGTCCACAAGAGCACCCTTTACCGTAAGATCAGGTCCCTCGGGATCGAGATACCGGACAGGGAACGGTCGTGATATCTCCACGGAAAAATGTCCCCCGCAAGGGCACCCTTGCATAACAGACATTATGGGGTCGCATTAATGCGACCCACTCGCCGAGGGAAAGTCGCTCTTTTGCGCCCTACCCCGAGATAGCTCCGGGAACCATCTCTACAATACCTCGGAATAACTAAATTTCCACTTACCACACGTTGTGCCGTCTTTTGGCACGATATGTGCGTAGATATAGCTGCGTAAAGAAGGAGCCGGGGAAATGAAGATTGCCGTGCCGGTATGGAATGATTGTGTTTCAACCGTCTTGGATTTCGCCGATTGCCTGTTGGTCGCCGACTGTGATTCGGGACGCGTGCACAACCGGTTCCATGTCGATCTCGCCGGAACCAACGGAGCGGAGAAGATCGTCTGCCTCAAAAATCTCGGCGTCCACGTGCTCCTCTGCGGGGCGGTGTCGCGTCCCTTGGAACGGATGATCACGGCGGCCGGTATAGATATTGTTCCTTTTTTGAAGGGATCGGCGGATGCCGTACTAGATGCCTACCTCTCGGGATACCTGTTCGGCCCGGGTTTCCTGCTGCCGGGTTGCCGGCGCAGAGGATACGGTCCCGGGAGGGGGATGGGACGCGGAAGGCACGGCGGCCGCTGGGGGCACGGCAGAGGCGGAAGGAGACTAAATGTATGAAGATCGCAATTACCTCGTATGGGGAAGACATGAAAAGCAAGACAGACAAGAGTTTCGGAAGGGCGAAGTGGTTCGTCCTGGTGGATTCGGAGAAGGGCGCCTTTGAGGCCCACTCCAACAAGCAGAACGTGCATGCAGCGCAGGGAGCGGGCATTCAGGCCGCCCAGAACGTCGTCAATCTGGGGGCTGAGGTCCTTCTGACCGGGAATGTAGGCCCCAACGCCTTCAGGGTGCTCAGCGCCGCGGGGGTGAATATCTTTATTGTTCCCGGGGATAACACAGTCGAAGAAACGTTGAACAAGTGGAAGGAGGGAAACCTCCGGGAGATATCGGAAGCAACTATTGAAGGGCACTGGGTCTGAAGCCCGTGCCATCAGTCAAAGGAGGTGACAGCAATGCCGTGGGGAGATAGAACGGGTCCTATGGGGTATGGTCCGATGACGGGAAGAGGCGCGGGGTACTGCGCCGGATATCCGGTGCCGGGATATGCGAACGCCGGCTTCGGCTGGGGGTTCGGGCGCGGCCGCGGTGGCGGCTGGGGCCGTCGTAACTGGTTCTACGCAACCGGGCTGACGGGCTGGCAGCGGCGAGCCTATGGATATGCGCCCTACGGGGGAGGAGTGCCGTATTCACCGGCTCCCTATCCCTATGGAACGGGTCTTTCAAAGGAAGATGAACTGAACGCCTTGAAAGGACAGGCGGAATATCTGGAAGACTCATTGGAAGGCATCAAGAAACGGATTGAAGAACTGGAAGGAGAACTCAAGGAAAAATAACCGGTAAAGAGCGTCGGCATGGGGGCTTTTCTCTCAGCATTATTACAGAAACATCTCGAACGCTGAGAAAGGATGCTGGGATCGGCAGTTTGCCAGCGGTTTCATGTCTCCCCGTACCGGCGCTTTTTCCAAGCTATCGGACTTGTGTTCTTGGGGAAGGATGCTTGTGTTCCAGATACATGCCCCGTAAATAAAGTTTTTCATATTCTTCCAGGAAAGGGGTGCATTTATGAAGATAGCAATAACGACACAAGGTCCATCACTGGACGATCAGGTTGAGGCGCGTTTCGGACGGGCTCCGTATTACCTGTTCGTCGACACGGATACCATGGAATATGAAGCAATGCCAAATCCGAATGTCGCGGCAGGCGGCGGAGTCGGTATCCAGTCGGCACAGCTGATGTCCGACCATGGTGTTCGCTATGTGCTCACGGGAAACTGCGGGCCGAACGCCTTCCGGGTCTTCTCGGCAGCGGGAATCCAGGTCATTACCGGTGTGAGTGGAGTTGCCCGCCAGGCGGCAGAACAATTCAAGGCCGGCGCTTTTACCGCCTCCAACCAACCCAATGTGGCAAGTCACTTCGGCATGGGCGGCGGTCGCGGCATGGGCATGGGCGGCGGTCGCGGTATGGGCATGGGCGGCGGTCGCGGCATGGGCATGGGCGGCGGTCGCGGCATGGGTATGGGCGGCGGCCAAACAGCCGTTCCCGGTCCGGCACCGGCATCGACAAACAAGGCGAAAACCGAAGCGGAAAGCCTCAAAGAAGAGGCGCGTCTTCTCGAAAAACAACTCCAGGATGTCAAGCGCCAGATCGACCGGATGCAAACGGGAACCGGCGATGCGGTGGCCCACGTTGACGTCCAACGATGTAACGGGTGCGGCGTCTGTATCGATTCCTGCCCCGAGAATGCCATCAGTATGAACGGTGTGGCCGTCATCGATGAAGGTCGGTGTACGGGATGCGGTGATTGTATCGATGCCTGTCCCTTGGACGCGATTACCCTGTCATAAGAAAGGATCGATTCCCCTTGAAGATAGCCATTGCCAGCGGAAAGGGTGGCACCGGGAAGACGACGATAGCGACAAATCTCGCCCTCTCTCTCGCCGATACCGGGATACACGTCCAGCTCCTGGACTGCGATGTCGAGGAGCCGAACTGTCATATATTCCTGAAACCGGAGATTGAAAAGAGCGAGCCGGTCACGGTGGCAATCCCGGAGGTCATCGAAGAGAAATGCACGGGATGCGGCGTCTGCGCGGATGTCTGCGAATTCAGCGCCATCGCCGTCGTCAAGGAAAAAGTGCTTATATTCCCAGAGCTTTGCCACAGCTGCGGCGCCTGCACGCTCTTCTGCCCCGAAGGCGCGTTCAGAGAAGTTCCCCGGGAAATCGGCCGCATCGAAGAGGGAAAAGCCGATGGAATCGACTTCGTCCAGGGACTGCTCAATATCGGCGAGCTCATGTCCCCGGCCGTTATCGGCGCCGTCAAGAGGGCAGGCGGCGAACCGGACGTGTTGATCATCGACTCACCCCCGGGGACGTCCTGCCCCGTTATCGAGGCCGTCAAGGACGCCGATTTCGTCCTCCTGGTCACGGAGCCCACCCCTTTCGGCCTGAATGACCTGGAGCTTGCCGTGGGGATGGTGAGGGAGCTGGGCATCCCGTTCGCCGTCGCCGTCAACCGCTCCGACGTGGGCAACGAAGACGTAAGGGAATACTGCAGACGGGAACAGATCGAGATCGCCCTGGAGATACCGGACGACCGAAGGATCGCCGAGGCTTACTCCCGGGGGGAGATGGTTGTCCGCGCGCTGCCGGAATACGGGAAGGTATTTGAAGATTCCTGGCACCGTATCGTCGATCTTCGGAACCACGCGACCCGGACGGGACAGCCCCTCGGTCAGACAGCAACGGAAGGATAGTATGGTGAAGGAAATCGTCGTCATCAGCGGAAAGGGCGGGACGGGAAAGACGAGCATCGTCGCCTCGTTTGCGGCTCTGGCGGATAGAAAGGTTCTGGCGGACTGCGATGTGGACGCGGCCGATCTGCACCTCGTTCTCAACCCGAAGATCGAACGCCGGGAGGAGTTCAGCGGCGGCAAGAAGGCGACCATACGGGCGGACGAATGCATCGCCTGCGACCGCTGTATCGAGGAGTGCCGTTTCGACGCGATCAGTTACGCGGAGAATTCGGATACACCCCGTGTCAATCACATCTCCTGCGAGGGGTGCGGTGTCTGTACCCGGGTGTGCCCCGTCGAGGCGGTATCCTTCGAGCCGGTCGTCAACGGGGAGTGGTACGTCTCTTCCACGAACTACGGACCGATGGTCCACGCGCGCCTCGGGATCGCGGAAGGAAATTCGGGAAAACTGGTGACGCTGATCCGCCAGGAAGCACGAAACATAGCGGAAACAGATGGATTGAATTACATCATCGTGGACGGGTCGCCCGGCATCGGATGCCCCGTCATCGCCTCCATAACGGGCGCCGACCTTGTCCTGGTGGTCACCGAACCGACCCTCTCCGGCCGGCACGATCTCCTGCGGGTGGCGGACCTGGCATCCTTCTTCAGGATCCCCGCCCTGGTCTGCGTCAACAAATGGGACCTGAACCCCCAGATCGCCGAACAGATCGAGAAGGAAGCGGAAAGTCACGGCGTCAGGGCCGCGGGAAGGATCCGCTACGACAGGGCCATCACGGAGGCCCAGATCATGAAGACCAGCGTCGTGGAGTACACCGGCGGGGCGGTCTCCGGCGATATCAAGGCCGTCTGGAACAATATCCTGTACGCGCTCGGGTAGAGAGGATCAATCGATGAAGATATACCTGGACTGCTTCCCCTGCTTTCTCAGGCAGGCGCTGGAGGCGGGCAGAATCGCGGGGGCGGACGAGAAGACGCAGAGAACGGTCATGGACCGCGTGATGGCAAGGCTGCTCGATATCTCCGAGAAAGAAACCCCTCCACGGATCGGGGACATGATTCATGATACCGTCAGAAGCGTGACCGGCAACAGCGACCCCTACCGGGAGATAAAGCGCCGTCACAATGAGCAGGTGCTCGCCATGGAAGAGGAACTTTCCGGTCTCATCGACGGATCGTCCACTCCCCTCTCCGACGCCCTCAAGCTGGCCGCCGCGGGAAATCTCATCGACATGGGCCCCGAGCGAAGATGGAAGGGGATACAGGAGATATTCAGGGATTTTACGAAAAAGGATTCGACATACTTCGATGACGAGTCATTTGTGGAAGCCCTGGACACGGCCAACACGCTCCTCTACCTGGGGGACAATGCCGGCGAGATCGTTCTCGACAAGATCCTGATCGGGGTTCTGCTGCGGGAGACGGATCTTGACATTACCTATGTGGTGCGGGGCGGGCCCGTCATCAACGACGCCACCATGGAAGACGCCCGGTTCGTTGGCATGACCGATCTGGTCAAGGTGATCGACACGGGGGTCGCCTTTCCCGGCGTGGTGCCGGAGGCCTCTTCCGAAGAATTTATCGAGCAGTATACCGGGGCGGACCTGATCCTCTCGAAGGGCCAGGGAAACTACGAATCGCTCAGCGACGAGGACGGGAACATCTTCTTCCTGCTCCAGACCAAGTGCCACGTGGTGGCCGATAAGATCGGGTGCGGGGTGGGGGACATCGTCCTGCAGTCGCGGCAGGGAAATTGGTGATACGCACCTTTCGATCATAAAAAGGATGGCAATGAGCAATAAACCGTATACCTTCGGCCCCGTGCCGTCGCGCCGTCTGGGGCGGTCCCTGGGGATCGACTTCGTTCCCTTCAAGACCTGCACCTACGACTGCATCTACTGCCAGCTTGGACGGACCACCGTCAAGACGGTGGAGAGAAAGGAATACGCCCCCGTCGATGCCGTACTGAAAGAGGTGGAAGAAAAATTGAAAACGATTGCTCCTCCCGATTACATTACCCTCTCCGGATCGGGGGAGCCGACACTCCACAGCGGCATCGCCGATATCATCACGGGCATCAGGAAGATCTCCGATGTTCCCGTGGCGGTCCTCACGAACGGGTCACTGCTCCGGATCGACGAGGTGCGCGACGCGGTCTCCGGTGCCGATCTCGTGATCCCGTCGCTGGACGCCGGGAGCGAAGAGACCTTTCTGCGGGTCAATCGCCCCCACGGGAGCATAGCCTTTCAAGAGATGGTCGAGGGACTCCGTACCTTCCGGGAGGGATTCAGGGGGCCGGTATGGCTGGAGGTCTTCATCACCGGCGGCGTAACCGACACGGAAGATGAAATTCTGAAAATAAAGGATTTGGTGGATCGGATCGCGCCGGATCGTGTCCAGCTCAACACGGCGGTCCGGACACCGGCCGAGGCATATGCGGGGATGGTGAACAGTGAGAGGATGGAGGAGATCTCGGCCTTCTTCGGCCGGAATTGCGAAGTCATCGCGGACTACAGAGGGGTGCACGGCCACAGCGAGTTTACCTCCACCGGGGAAGATGTCCTCGAGCTCTTGCGATTGCGTCCCTGCTCCATAGATGATATATCGGCCGGGTTGGGACTCCACCGGAACGAAACGGTCAAATACGTCCAGGAACTGATGGACAAAGGATTGATACGGATGGAGGAGCGCCGCGGAAAGCGGCTTTACTCCGGACACCGAATGACAACAACAGAAGGGGAAAATGAAGCATGAGCGCAAAGAACAATAAGACTCCCGACAACCTGAACACCGTCGAGGAAAATAGGAAAGCCAAGGAACAGCAGGAACAGAAGGCCCTCTCCGACCGCCTGGGGAAGATACGGCACAAGATCATGATCCTCTCCGGCAAGGGGGGGGTGGGGAAGAGCACGGTGGCCGCCAATATCGCGGTATCACTGGCGATGGAGGGGAACAAGGTCGGTCTCCTGGACACCGATTTTCACGGTCCGAGCATACCGACACTCCTCAACCTGGAGGACAAGCGGCCGGGAAGCGACGGCACGGCCATCCTCCCCATCGAATTCAGCGAGGGACTCAAGGTGATGTCCATCGGTTTTCTCCTCCCGAACCGGGACGACGCGGTCATCTGGAGGGGACCCATGAAGATGGGGGTCATCAAGCAGCTCCTGACCGAAGTGAACTGGGGGGACCTGGACTACCTGATCATCGATTTCCCCCCGGGGACGGGGGACGAGCCCCTCTCCGTGGCCCAACTTATCCCCGGTTCGGACGGTGCCGTCATCGTGACCACCCCACAGAACCTGTCTCTCAACGACGTGCGAAAGTGCATCAACTTCTGCCGGCAGGTCAATGTCCCCGTCCTGGGGGTAGTGGAAAACATGAGCGGCCTTGTCTGTCCCCATTGTCATACGCTGATCGACGTATTCAAGACGGGGGGAGGAAAGACGATGGCCTCAGAGATGGACGTCCCTTTTCTGGGGAGCATTCCCATTGACCCCCAGATCGTCGAGGCCTCCGACAGCGGAAAACCGTTTGTCTATCATTTTGCCAAGAGCGAGGCAGCCAAGGCGTTCAAGGTGGTGATCGAGCCCCTCATGGCGATGAATGGCAGGGTGCCCGAATCCAAACCAGAATCCGCAGCAACCGCACCCGAAGAAGAGGAGAAAACGGACACGTGCCGGATAGCCGTACCGGTTGTTGAAGGACATCTTGCCGCCCACTTCGGTCACTGCGAGGAATTCGCGATCTTCGATGTCGATCTCGAGAAGAAACAGATCGTCGGACGGGAGACGGCTCCCGCGCCCCCGCACGAACCCGGCCTCCTGCCGCGATGGCTCGGCGAAAAGGGGGTGAAGGTCATCATAGCGGGAGGAATGGGAAGCCGCGCCCAGCAGCTCTTTGCCGAGCGTGGAATCTCCGTCTCGGTGGGTGCCGGATCCGACGACCCCGAAAAGATCGTTCTTTCCTATATGAACAATACCCTTGAACTGGGGAGCAATCTCTGCGATCACTGAGGCGACAATCCATGGACACCGATAAAGCGATTGAAGAAATCATGATGGGGATGGTCCGCGAAAAGGCCCGAAAAGGCCGCGGAAATTTATTCCAAGATAATAATAGGGCATAGAGGTCAATCCGCCCGACTATGTCAGAATCGAGTAGGCGACCTTTGGAGCGTGCGATGCCGATCGGTTCATCTTCATTGGTTCAGCGTTTGCTCCGGGAAATCCGCTTGTCCCTGGGTATGTAATCCCGATTTGTGGGCCCGGTGTAGACCTGTCTCGGCCGGCACAATTTCTGGTTGGGATCATCCATGCTCTCCTTCCACTGGCTGATCCAGCCGGGCAGACGCCCGATGGCGAACATGACAGGGAACATGTTGACGGGAATGTCCATGGCCCTCAGCAGGATACCGCTGTAAAAATCAACATTCGGGTAAAGATCGTGCTCGATAAAATAAGGATCGTTCACGGCCGCTTCTTCCAAGTTTTGGGCGATCTCGAGGAGGGGGTCGGTACGTTCCAGCTTTTCCAAAATCCTGTCGACCATTTTCTTGATGATCGGTACCCTGGGGTCGTAGGTTTTGTAGACGCGGTGGCCGAATCCCATGAGACGGAAGGGATCTTCCTTGTCTTTCGCCCTTTCTATAAAGGGACGGGGATCGCCGCCGCTGTTTTTAATCCGTTCGAGCATTTCAACTACTTCCTGGTTTGCTCCGCCATGCAGTGGTCCCCATAGGGCGCTGATTCCAGCCGAAATAGACGCATAAAGGTTGACGCGGGCGCTGCCCACGTGCCTGACAGCGGAAGTGGAGCAGTTCTGTTCGTGATCCGCGGAAATAATCCAGAATACCTCGAGGGCCCTCACCACGTCGTAGTCTATCACATAGGGCTTGACGGGCGAGTCGAACATCATGTTCAGAAAATTCGCGCAGTACCCCAGCTCATGCGAAGGATAAATCACAAGATGCCCGCGGGAAATCTTGTAAGACATGGCCGCAAGTGTTCGCAGTTTCGATAGGAGCCGTGCCACGGTCAGGTCGATTTCCTCTTCGTGGCTTCTTTCCGGGACCTCGGGGTAAAAGGCGCGAAGGGCGTTTACCATCGAAGAGAGGATGCCCATGGGATGGGCACCGCGAGGATAATTGGAAAAAAAGGCTTTCATGTCCTCGTGAACCAATGAATGGTCGTTGAGAAGGCTGGAAAAGTGGCTTAGCTCGTCCGGGGTCGGCAATTCACCGTGAATAAGGAGGTAGGATGTTTCGACGAAGGTTGAATGTTCCGCCAGCTGTTCTATCGGTATGCCCCGGTACCTGAGGATGCCATTTTTGCCGTCCATGTAAGTTATGGCACTGGTACAACTGCCCGTATTGACGTAGCCGGGATCGAAGGTGATATAGCCCGTTTCCTTAAATAGTTTCGATATGTCGATGGCTTTTTCGCCTTCCGTGCCCTCTATTATGGGAAGCTCGTATGTTTTTCCGTCAAGGATAAGAGTGGCCTTGTCTGACATGGATGTACCCTCTGGTATTTGAATTGAACAAAGTTTTATAACAGATAATCCTGTTTCGTTCCACTGTAAAAAGTCTGGGAGGGGTCAAATCTTTTAACTTGGCATTTGGAAAAAAAGATATGGGTGAGAGAAGATCTGCGGAGGGTATGTTAAGATATAGCTTTACGAAACCGACATATTTTATGTTTTTATGATGGAGGAATATTGTTTATGAAAAGATTGCCTTCACAGTTCTTTAATCCTCGGTCTATTGTCGTGGTGGGTGCTACGAAAAAAGGCGGTTTTGGTTCAGGGATTCCCAGGATGTTGAAGATGCTGGGATATGGTGATCGTTTGTACCTGGTGAATCCCAGGGAAAAAGAAATGGAGGGATTAGCGGTCTACCGCCGGGTGACTGATATTGCCGAGCCTATTGATTTGGCCATAATAATCGTACCGCGCAACCAGGTAAAGGCGGTTCTTGAAGATTGCCTTTCAAAGGGGATAAAGGCCGTTATCCTGGAGTCAGCGGGATTCGGTGAGACCGGTCTCGAAGGGGCGAGGCTCGAGGATGAACTGCGGGAATTGGTAAAAAACTCTGATGTCAGGGTCATAGGTCCCAATTGCGTGGGTCTTATCAATCCTCACGGGAAATTTGCATCGACGGAAGTGGCCATGGAAAAAATGACGCCGGGTAATATCGGGGTGATCGCCCAGAGCGGCGTTTTTGGAAATATTGTTGCCGACTGGTCTCCGAGTCAAGATATGCACGTCAGCTCCCTTGTCACGATCGGCAACAGAATTGACGTGGACGAGGTTGATCTCCTCCATCACTTTGCCGACGACGACAAGACCGATGTAATCGTGCTCTACCTGGAGGGCGCCAAAGATGGAAAAAAATTCCAAGAAGCGGCTCGGGAGGTATCGTTTCGAAAGCCGGTTATCGCCTATAAAAGCGGGCGTACGGAGGTGGGCAAAAAGGCAGCCGCGTCACACACGGGTAGTATGAGCGGTTCCGACGGCATCTACGACGGGGTGCTGAGACAGTCGGGAATTATAAGAGCGAATGGTGTCCAGGAACTCTTCGATCTTGCCAGGGTATTCGCCAGTCAACCTCTCATGACAGGATGCGAGATAGGTGTAGTGACCTTGTCGGGTTCACTGGGCGTCATGGCCGCAGACGCGGCCTTCCACTTGGGACTGAGCCTTCCCGATCTTTCAGCCGATACTGTCGGTGCCCTCCGCGAACCGGCCCCGCCTTGGATGAACATTAAAAACCCCCTTGATCCTGGTCCTTCCGGGCTCTTTGGTATCGGTCTCGAGGCGGTGCTCCAAGATCCGGGCATAAGGGGCGTTATCGCCATTCCCGTCATGCCTGCTTCGATCGTCGAGTCGTTGATCGAGCAGGGAGTGGAACCGGAAGTGCTTTTGGGCGATCCAGGTAAGATACGGCGCACGCTGCCGGGAAAGCCCGTCGTGACCTGCACTATCGGGAGCGATTTTTGGATATCGCTTATAAGAAAAATGTTCGGGCCGTACATGACCGTGGTGAGTTCCCCCGAAACGGCGACAAAGGCACTATGGGCGCTTCATCGATATCACCGTTTTCGACAAGAGGCACCATTGTAAAGCCTGCACCTTATTCGCTTTGACTCATTCAATCCGACCCATGGTAGAGGCTCATCGGCGGAATTTACCGAAATCGGGCTCCCGCTTCTCCAGCCAAGCCGCTCTCCCTTCGCGGGCTTCATCAGTGTCGTAGTAGAGTTCCGCGGCGTGAAAGGCGAGCGCCTCCGAACCGGTAACGTGGTCGGTTTCCCGATTGAAGGCCGCCTTTAGGATCCTAAGAGCGGTGGGACTCAAAGCGAGTATCTTTCTGCACCAGGCGTTTACTTCCGCCTCCAGAGTCTCTTTCGGCACCATTTTGTTTATGAGTCCCATGCGCAGTGCTTCCTCCGCGCTGTACCTTTCACAGAGAAACCACATCTCCCTTGCCTTCTTTTCCCCAACAACTCTTGCCAAGTAGGCGGCGCCGAATCCGGCGTCAAAACTGCCGACCCTTGGCCCCACCTGACCGAAAGACGAGTCGTCCGACGCTATGGTGAGGTCGCAGACAACGTGCAGCACGTGCCCGCCACCTATTGCGTATCCTTTTACCGCTGCAATAACGGGAACGGATACCTTGCGGATCAGGTCGTGCAAGCGTTGAAGATTGATCATTAGATCGAGGCCGTAACCCGCGCCGTCCGAATCGCCGGCATCGCCTCCCACGGAAAAGGCTCTGTCCCCGGCGCCCTTCAGAACCGCGACGCCGATTGTCCTGTCATGATGAATGTTTTCGAATGCCCGGGCCATTTCTATGACCGTCTTTGCCCTGAAGGCGTTTAGTTTGTCCGGACGATTGATGGTGACCCGTGCTATTCCATCTTCCTTTTCAAAAATGATATCGGTAAATTCCATAAAATCCTCCAGTAGTGGATGGCCTCCCAGCGGTCGGATCAGACGCGGGAGTCGGTTCTTCGAGGTGCTTTTACGTTGCACGTCCCGATAAATAATCATATACAATTATTCAAACTTATGCTACCTGCCCTGCATGCGGAAAAGATGCACCTTGCCGCGAAGTTCGGATAGTCGTGCCGCCGCCTCCATCGAATGCGGGCGGTTTGTTATGCAGGTTCAATCCCATTTTCAATCTAAAGCTCCATGCCGTTTCGACAGTTGATTCTAAAAAAGGAGGCTTTGCAGAACCATGACCGCTATTCCACCCCTCATGACCGACTACCACAAAACGGTGCGTTCCTTTGCCTGGCAGATTCCCGAATACTACAATTTCGCCCTCGACGACTTCGACAAGTGGGTCGATGACCGGACAAAGGTTGCCTTGACCACTGTTTCGGCTGATGGAAAGAGTGCCGACCGGCTTACCTTTAGAGATTTGCACGTCCTTTCCAACCGCTTTGCCAATGTTCTGAAAGAACTGGGAATTAAACGGGGAGAGCGCGTATTTCTTATGCTTCCCCGTTCCGAAGAATGGTATGTCGCCGTACTCGGAATGATCAGGGCCGGCGTGGTTTTCATGCCCACACCAAACATGGTTACAGGTCATGACATTGAATATCGTTTCGGCCGCACAGAGGCTGTCATGGCGCTCACCGATGCCGAAGGGGCGGAAAAGATCGATGCGTTGACGGGCAAACTTTCAAGTCTGAAGACGAAGCTTATCACCGGTACGGACCGGAAAGGCTGGCAATCTTTTGAGAGACTGCTCGACGGCGCTTCCCGTCGATTTGACCCTTATGATTTCGGAGGCAAAACGAAGAGCAGCGATCCCATGTTGATTTACTTTACATCCGGAACGACGGGGAACCCGAAGATGGTGCGCCATACCCAGGCCTATGCTGTTGCCCACCTGGTGACGGCGCGATACATTCAAGATCTGCGGTCCACCGATATAATATGGGTCCATGCCGATACGGGCTGGGCCAAAACCGCCTACGGCAAGATTTTCGGCCAGTGGATAGTGGGTGCTACGGTCATGCAGTGGCGCATGGGGAGTCGATTCGACCCGAAATATATGCCTGAAATCATAGAGAGGTACGGGGTTTCGGTATTCTGCGCTCCTCCTACGGCGTACAAGATGATGATAGGACACCTGGATCTCTCACGCTACGACTGGAATGACCTACGACACGCCCTGTCGGCCGGCGAACCCTTGAATCCCGACGTGATCCGAGTCTGGAAAAATCAAACGGGTGTGACTATCTATGATTACTACGGACAGACAGAGGCCATTCCACTGGTGGCCAATTTCCCCTGCATGCCCGTCAAAGAGGGCAGCATGGGTCTGCCTACGCCCGGTTACGAGGTGGAAGTTGTAGACGAAGACGGGAATGTGGTGCCGCCTGGAACCGAAGGAAACATCGCCGTAAGGATCAAGCCGGTTCATCCGCCGGGAGTTTTCAATGGATACTGGCGAGACGAGGACAGTACGGCCTTTATTGGAGACTGGTACTTTACTGGAGACAGGGCATACCGGGACGAGGACGGATATTTCTGGTTTGTCGGACGGGCAGACGACCTCATCAAGTCGAGCGGGTACCGTATCGGACCCTTCGAGGTGGAAAGCGCCCTCCAAGAGCATCCGGCGGTTTTGGAAAGCGCCGTTATCGGAGTACCTGACGATCTGAGGGGGCAGGTGGTGAAGGCCTTCGTCGTGCTTGCCCCTGAATACGAGGAAAGCGAAGACCTGGTAAAGGAACTTCAGGAGCATGTAATGAAAGTCACTGCTCCCTACAAATATCCGAGAATCATAGAATTCGTGAAAGAACTGCCCAAGACCATCAGCGGAAAAGTCCGGAGGGTGGAATTGAGACAAAGGAAATTGGAGAAAAAGGCCGGCGGCGACACGCTTGCCCCTTCGAGGTAAAAAACGGCATGGGACTTCTTAACCTGCTCCTGGAATCGCCGACCACTTTTCTTCTCGTGGTGATCCCCCTATTGTACGCGGTGATATTTCACGAGATCGCCCACGGACTTGCGGCCTATTTCTTTGGAGATCCCACGGCAAAGTTAATGGGTAGGTTGAGCTTGAATCCCCTCAAGCACCTTGATCCCATGGGCACGATAATGCTCTTTATCTTCGGCTTCGGATGGGCGAGGCCGGTGCCCGTCAATTTCAGTTATATAGGAAACAACCGAGGGGCACTCATAGCCGTTTCGGCCGCCGGAATCGTTACGAACCTCATTCTCGCCTTTCTGGCGCTCTTTTTTCTCCAGTTGACAATGCCGGCCGAAGGCACGGTTTCCTATCGGGCGCTGGTATTCTTCGCCTATATCAACATCATCCTTGCCTCGTTGAACCTGATTCCCCTTCCGCCGCTGGACGGATCGAAAATTCTCATGGGGTTTCTTCCCCGCTCGATCCAGGAATACATCGGGTACTTCGAGCATTTCGGATTCCTGATCGTCATTCTTCTACTGTTTATGGGTGTTTTGACACCGATAATTCATCTTGTTTTCAACATTCTCTATGGGTTGATCGCCGCCTTGCTTCCAGGATAAACCAAGATCGGCTATGGCGTCGATTATTTCATCCCATACCGGCTCGGGAAGAGTGTGACCCATTCCCTCGATGATCTTCATCCGGGCGCCGGGAACAGCTTCCGCCGTGTCTATGCCGCATTCCACGGGGAGGAGAGGGTCTGCGCCCCCGTGGATCACGAGAA
>JAHDRK010000069.1 GCA_018433345.1 Syntrophobacterales bacterium
GCCTTCCGGATCAGTGAGATGCAGCGCCGCGATGTCCCCCTCGGCGGCATCGAGCAGTCGTTCGATCTCAAGACGTCGTTCGTCCTCGGCCTCAACCTCGGCCGCAGCCTCTGCCGCGGCATCCCCGGGACTTTGATCGTCCCTGAGAGACACCGCAACCGCCCCACTTTCCGTGAGTGGACGCTCATGGACGGCAACCGGACTTTTTGTTGTCGGAGCAATACCCAATCCCGTCAGCAGGCCTGTTTCGCTGTACAAAAAAAATCCGGCGGCAAGTAGAATAACGAGAAACAGCCCGCCGACCGCCCACTTGACGGCGGATCTGCGCACAGGCCGTTCGCGTGGCTTCGAAACCGAAGCCGCCGTTTCTGCCTTTGCTTCGACCGTTTCATCGGTCGCCAAGATCTTCATCGCCCAGGCGGGTCGCTCCAATTTCCCGCCGGCCCTGAGACGATCGATAGCCTCGACCAGGGCGGCGGCGTTGGGAAACCGGTCATCCGGATTTTTAGCCATGAGGCGGTCGATAAGAGGTTGGTAATTGGATAGATGTGGAGGGAGTTCCGGTACAGGGTCGTTGACATGGGCATAGGCGATGGCGAAACTGTCTTCCGCGTCGTAAGGGGGGCAATTGATAAGCATTTCGAAGAAAACAACGCCCAAGCTGTAAAGATCGGAGCGGCCGTCGACTGTTTTCCCTCTTGCCTGCTCGGGACTCATGTAATGAGGCGTTCCGATACCCATTCCCGTTTTTGATATTTTGCCCGAGGTTCCCAAGACCTTGGCGATTCCGAAGTCGGTAAGCACCACCGTTCCATCTTCTCTGAAGAGGATATTTTCAGGTTTGATATCGCGGTGAACGTACCCTTTTTCATGGGCGTAGGCGAGGACGACCGCAACCTGCCTAAGTACCTCCAGGGCCTCCTCGGGGGTCATTCCTTTTTTGATACGATCCCTGATATCTCCGCCGGACACGTATTCGACGGCCATGTAGTGCAAGTAATTAGCGGATCCGATGTCATAAATTGCGACAATGTTGGGATGGGTCAATCGGGCAACGGTGCGCGCTTCTTTCTGGAAGCGTTCACCGAAGGTTGGATCCGCCGAAAGGGCGGGGGCCATAACCTTCAAGGCAACGGGGCGATCGAGCGATTCCTGGACCGCCAGGTAAACCGTGGACATTCCCCCCTGGCCGATTTCCTTTTCAATTCGGTATCCTGGGATATCTATTACGTGATTCATCTAACGGAGCTCCAGACTCTTTTATTGGTTTCAATCAATATTTTTGTTTTTTATAGAGACATGTAATCATCTGTTCAGCAACCAAAAGGTCACCGCTGCCATGGCCGCAACCAGGATTGTCCCGACAGCCGCCGTTATCGGATTTCTTTTCAACTTCCCAAAGAGAGAGGGGGAGTGTGGACGCACGAGAACCACGGTGATGTTGTCACGTCCCCCACGCTCGTTTGCGGTTTTTACAAGTCGCTCGGCCATTTCCTGTTCTGTGCCGTCCTCTCGCAGTAGATCGGCAATTTCCTCGTCGTCCAATTCGCTCGTGAGGCCGTCACTGCATAAAAACAACCGGCTCCCGTCCGATAGACGGCCCGAAATGGTGTCCACATCGATCTGGGGTATGTCTTGCATACCCAGGGCGCGTGTTACTATGCCGCCACCGGGGTGATGTTTGGCCTCTGCGGGGGTGAAGGCTCCGGCGTCAATCAGTTGTTGGATATAAGAGTGATCGTGGGTAAGACGCCTCAACGCGCCATCCCACAGGTAAGCCCGGCTGTCTCCCACCCAGGCTATTTCGTACTCGTTGCCCTGTAATTGCAGTACGACCGCTGTCGCCCCCATACCGCGGATTTCGGGATCCCTGTCCCCGGCGTTGCGAATGGCCCTATGCGCTGCTACTATCGCCTGCCGCAATGATCGCCCGTTTCGAACGGCCTCTCCAATTGTGCGGACAGCCATGGTGCTTGCCACCTCACCGCCTTTGTGCCCGCCCATTCCGTCGGACACGACAAACAGGCCCATGTCGGCGTCAACCAGGCAGCTGTCCTCGTTGCGTTCGCGCCGACGACCGGTATCAGTAACCACTCCGATATTTTTAGAAGGCATAGTTTGTTCCAAGTCCTTCTGTTTTCCTTAACGTGAGAGTCGACGATACCTTTCAGAAAAAACTGTCTATCGCACATGGCCGCCGCAAGAAGGCGAAGTCATAGCGTTCTCAGTGTTCGAAGTCGGGGAAAAAGGTCTGCCTATTCGGGGAAGCGGCGAGCTACGTGCCCAATTAGTATCGAAGATTTCCCCTTTTTGTCAAGGAATTGAAAGGAACGTTGCTGAAAAACAAATAACTTGTGCCGGTCTTACTTTTTCCCGGCAGTCGAGTCAATACCGGAGGCCGGGGTTTTGGAGTGTCTCGGCTTTGTATCCCGTCATTGCCCGCGGGACATAATCTCGAATTTATTTTTTGGGTGATGTGTTTGGCGTGAATTGTGGGCGACGTCGAGAAAATAAAGATCCGTGTATGCGCCGGAAGAAGCGAACCGCCGGCTCGTGCGAGCCGGCGGTTTGAACCGCAAATCGAGAAATACAATCAGAAGGCTTGCTTACCAGTTTTTGCTCTTCGAGTTCCACATCCCGGTTGTAAACACTCCGCCCGGTTGGAGAAAATCGGCCTGGCGCCACGTTTGGCCGCCGAGGTGCCAGTGCAGCCAGGCGATTATCGCGGGCAGTCCTTTTTCCGTCGCGTCGATGTGTCCGACACCTTTCATGACTGTCATAAAGACCGGGACGGTGGTATTTCTGTAGTCCCGCTCTACGTTGGACGTGGCAAGGGAGTCATTTTCCCCGGCGAGATAGGCCGCCGGGTTTCTCAGGTTGTTGGGACCTCTGCCGTCAAAGGACCCTCCGGCGACGTGTATGGTCGTGCGAAGCCTGGAATCGTCGGCGATTGCGAATGTCCCCACGGAACCCAATGAATGTCCCCCCGCCGCCACGTTCACAGTGCCCACAGTGCCGCCCCCGCTACATCCACCAGGTTCGGCGTAGTAGTCGGGACTGATGTCAAGACGTTTATACAGCGGGCTGCGCGAATTATTGTTTTGCTCGATAAGCCACTCCAACGCCTCGATAAGCTCTTCTCCGGAACCACTGGACACCTCGGCTATCACGACGAATCCATGGGAGGCGATGCGATTCATGCGAACCGCGTAATCTCGGGGGGCTGACCCGCCTCCGCAACCCCATAGGAAAATCGGGAACACCTTACCCTCGGTTCCTACGCCTGTGGGGTAAAATAGTCCGCTGTTTCCGCTGGGTCCGGAGCCGAGATCCTGTGTCGTCCTGTGGGGTCCGTCAGAGAAGGTGTCGTAATCGGGATCGGATGTTCCGGGGGGTTCGCACCCCCATGAGGCGAACATCAGGATGGATGCAATCGCAAGAACCAGGCATGCCCGCATAAAATGTGCGAATGACGTTTCACGATCCTTTAAAAATTTCATGATTTCCCTCCCTTTCATTTTTGCTCCTGTTGTTGTTTTGTCAGCTTTCAATGCCGACGGCCTCTCTACCCGCGAAGCCTTTTTGACGGTCGACTCCGCAAACTTGGTTGCCTCGCGCTGTAACGGATCACTTATCAGCGTTGGTGTCGGAGTGAGGACGGAATAACCAAGAAAAGAAAGGTGGGGCGTGTAAGTCGATCACATGTACGAGATATAAAAGGGGCGGTAGAGTTAGACATTAAAGTTCGAAGGACCCGTGAGGTATTGCGACGCTATATCTGGAATCCAAGTCAAAAGGAAAAAGATCGTTATCGGTTGTGAGGGGGGATAACCTTGAAGTATTGCATATAGCGAATATGAGCATTATTCGTCAAGAAAAAAGATAGGTCCCGATAAACTTGTTTGCAAAAAGTCGAGAATTCTTTTTCGTCGCCCCGGCAAAACCCGGGGGCGGGTATATTCTACGGTCCCTCTTTTCCGATCCGGGAGTTACAGGACGAGCGTAAGCGTGTGAGGACGTTCACTTTGTAGTTGTTTTTCTTTTGCAGGACAATCGGGAATCTGATAAATCATCGATGAAGCGAGAAGTAAAAATTATTTTCAATGTTTGAAGGCTAGACCCTCAGGAAGGAGGCTGCGTAATGAATAAATTACATTTTAGTTTTTTTACGACCCTTTTAGCTCTTTCGTTTTTGATCGTTTCAGGGACCTTCTGTTTTGCCGGTGAAAGTCGTCCCTTTCAGGCCAGCCTGACGCCCGATGTCGCAATACACGATCGCCATATGATGATAGAAGGACTGGCGCTCAGTATTTGGGGCGAGAATCCTCAAAAGGCGCTTGCGCTGGGAGTGGTGAACGGGAGTGTCGGTGAGAGTTCAGGTTTCAGTTTGAGCCTGCTGGCTAATTATGCCGACAATTACAAGGGGGTTCACTGGGCGTTGGTGAACTATACGAAGGCCGATTTTTTAGGCTGGCAGGCTGGTTTTATCAATTATACGGAAAGTGGCTTCAAGGGGGTCCAAACAGGGTGTGTGAACTATGCCGGGCATTTAAAGGGCGTGCAGTTCGGGCTCGTAAATTATGCGAGTGATGTGGGTTCCGGGCTCCAGCTCGGGCTGATCAACATCATTCCCCGCAATGAATGGTTCTCCGAATTTCCCGATGCCCTCGCCAAGGGCATGGTTCTCATAAATTGGCGCTTTTAACGTTATTTGTTCGGTCGTATGGGAAGGAAATATCTTAAACAGCGGTAGGTTCTTCACACCCTCGGCTCGAGGGTGTGAGAGCATCCCGTTTGTTTAATATATTTTACTCGAACGCCTCTTTTTTTCCCGCCGCCCCATTATGAAGCCGAACAATAAGCCGGTGACAAGAACCGCCGCACCGGTGTAAAACCATTTTCGACTTTCCGATGAGAGGAGGCGGTCATTTTCTTTGACCGTCTCCGCAAGTCTCCGTTCCATTTCCAGATAATCGGCCCGGGTTTTTTCGAACTCTTTTTTCAATTCCAAAAAGTTTGACGCCTCTTTCTGTAATGTCTCATAAGCCGTGCGCAATTCTTCCAATTCCCCCGTCTTTTCGGCCAATTCATGCCTTAGGGTGTCATTTTCGCTCTCTTTTTCACGAAGTTCCTCCGCCATTGGAGAGGCCGTCTCTCGGAGCCGAATATTTTCATCTTTCAAGGCCTGCGCCTTTTCCTCCCAGGGTTCGCGGTTCATGAGATAACGGCTTAGAATCCACCCTTCGCGGTCGCCTCGCTCTGTTTTATAGCGGATCAGTGTCCAGCCGTCGCTTTCGGACAGCGCTTCCACTGGTTGACCTGACTGTACCACGCCGACGATCCTATGTTGTGTGCCCGGCCCGTTACGGACGGGAGCTTCAAGATTGTCTGATACATAAACTGCGGCCCACAGTGGAATCGTCTGCAGGCAGAACGCCGTCACCATCAGCATAATCAATATGGCCTTTTTCATGCGTAATATTCCTTCAATTAGATCTGTCATCTGCCTTGTTCCGGGTTGCGCTCCGGCACATCGATTTTGCACCATAACACTACTTTGAAAAAACTGAAACCCACTGAAACCCAAAAATGGGGACTCTTGTGAACATGGTAGCGGCTCGCCGTATTCAGTGAGACCTTTTTTAGAGTGGAATTCATGCCGGAAAAGCTTTCATGCCTCGATGTGCTCGCCTTGTGCGTCCACATAATCCTCCACGAAAAGGGGTTCCGCAAATAGAGGATATTTAAGATTTTGAGGATTTCTTAAAATAATCAAGGAGAATCCGCCTGTGATCGAATGCGATTCTTCCAGGCAGCGTGTCCTTCGTAAAGAGACCTATTTTTACCGCGTCGTCCCCCGCCCTGGGTGTGCCATCCGCAATAGAGGTAAAGACGGTGGTTATGGTGTGGTGGCGAGGATCCCGCTCGGGGTCCGAGTAAGTGTGCATCTGTTTTAGATTCGTTATTTCCAATGAAGTTTCCTCCAGTGCCTCCCGCCTTGCCGCTTCCTCCAGAGTTTCTCCGTAATCGACAAAACCGCCGGGCAGAGCCCACCCAACCGGTTCGTTCCGACGGTAAACCATCACGATCGATTCATCCTCCAGTTCAATTATAATGTCCACAGAGGGGATGGGATTTTTGAATCTTTCGATTGTTCCTCCGCAATGGGGGCAGGTGATTTTCTCAATGGTGGCCATAGACATTCGTCCTTTCATTCTTTTTATGTTACCTGGGGCAATTTATAGCGACCGGTCGCTCTTTCTGTCAAGTACGGAATCCCTTGACAATTGGCAGGCAATTCATTAGCGTACGGGTTCAAATCCTTTTTTGAGGGCGAGATGGTTGGCGTAGTCGTAGTTACTCATGGAAACTTGGGTAAAGAGCTTATCCGGGCTGCGGAGCTAATCAAAGGGGAGCTTAAGGGCGTTATACCTGTCACGGTTGACGCGGCCAAGGGCGTGGAAGAACTGAAAAGGGAAATGACGACGGCAATCAAAAAGGCCGACAGGAATAAGGGAGTCCTTATACTGACCGACCTTTTCGGTGGCACGCCTTCCAATATTTCACTTTCTTTTCTGAAGAAAGACAAGGTTGAGGTGGTCACCGGCGTTAATCTTCCCATGCTGCTCAAGGTTCCCGAAGTCCAAGACAGCAAGGAGCTTTCCGAGTTTGCAGATTTTATCGCCGAGTACGGCCGAAAAAATATTCATATCGCGACGGCTGTGCTGAACAGGAAGGCCGAAGATTGAAATATCTCCTCAAAAGCGGTGCGAACGGACGATGAAGGGACCCTTGGTCCGGATCGACAATAGGCTGGTGCATGGACAGATACTCGAGTCGTGGGTACCTTACCTGCGTGCATCCCGTATAATAGTGGTTAATGACGATGTAGCGGGTGATCTATTCCGGGAAACGGTCATACGCATGGCTGTTCCCCGGGAAATCGAAGTCGTCCTTCGCGGTGTCGAGGATTTCGCTGAAGAACAGGCAAGATCCGGCTCAGCGGCAGAGATGCCCGGGACGATCATTCTTTTCGCTTCGATAGATGATCTGCTCAAGGCCTACCGCCTGGGATTTCGGTTTTCGTCGCTTAACGTGGGAAATGTCAATAATAATAGCGGTGAAAGACTTGCCGTTGGGAATATTTTCTTGAGTGACAAGGAAATTAATGATTTAACGACCCTGGTAAGGCATGGTGTGAAAATAAGCATACAAAGTGTTCCCCGGGACAGACCCGAGCATTTTGTGGAGGCGGTTGAAGAGGTGATGAAAACCGCGATAAAAAAAGAGAAAGACCGCAAGTGATGGGGAAGAGAAAAAAGCGAAAATAGGTACCGCAGAGCGATGTCCCATTTGTTTGTGGAGTAAGTTGCCGCGTACCAGGAGAAACAAATCCTGCGAGGATCAATAGTGAACCATGTGGGTGCCCGCGGTTGAGGCGGCTTTTCTGGGAGGCCTTTTGTGCCTGGACAGGATAGTCGTCCAGGTCATGCTGTCCCGTCCGATCGTGTCGGCCTCTCTAGTGGGCGCTTCTCTGGGGGATCCGGCGACGGGTCTCATTGCGGGAGCCATGGTGGAACTTCTCTGGATCGATCGCTTCCCCATGGGCAGGTACCTTCCTCCGAATGATACCACAGTTGCGGTTCTTGTCAGCGCGGGTTCCATCGTGGCCGGCAACACCATGGGCTGTGTTTCAAAGGAACTCATAACGCTGGCGGTCTTGCTTTTCGCTCCCGCAGCTTACGTGGCCCAGGCGGGGGACAGGATGATCGCCCGTTCGAACGACGGAATGTTGGAGACCCTCGAAAGCTGCGCAGAAAAGGGTGACATAAAAACGGTCGCCCGAAAACATCGGTTGGCCATGGTGAAAACATTCATCATGTCGGCGACGCTTATTTTTATACTCCTGGTGCCTGGAATCATGATTTTGGAGGGGTTGTTCCCACTCCTTACCGAGAGGATTATCCGAACCCTGAATCTTGCATATCATTTTGTTCCAATTGTAGGAATTGCGGTTGCTCTTTCAACGATAAAAATACGGGGAACGGTCCCCATATTTTCCGGGCTTTTTTTGGTTGCGGTGGTCCTAAGGGGACTGCTCTAAAAGTGATCGAACGCTGACGAAAGGTGCCGTGAAAGAGCGATTACACCGATATAGCGGCGGATTTGTACGGCAGATTCGGGACATGACCGACCATGATCTGGACGCCGTCATGAGGATAGAGAATCGGTCTTTCCCCACCCCCTGGTCCAAAAATCTTTTTCGGGAAGAAATGGCCTCACCAATCTGCCGAAACAGGATTGCCCTGAGGGGGGGGAACCTGCTGGGATACATATGTTTCGCCTTGGTCTACGATGAAGTCCATCTGCGAAATCTGGCCGTCGATCCACGGTGGCGTCGCAGGAGGGTGGGAACTGTACTAATAGATGACATGTTTAGTATCTCCCTTGAATCGGGATGCAGGTTCGCCCTCCTGGAGGTGCGTCCGTCGAACAGCGGAGCCGTTGAACTCTATGAGAGGTTTGGGTTCGGCGTCGCGGGTTTGAGAAAGGGTTACTACGGCGATACGGGCGAAGACGCCATCGTCATGTGCGCCGATCTGGCCGATTATGGGGTCAATCAAGTGATCTGAAAATGGGAATAGTTGAAATGAAAGAGGGCGGGCAAATAGAGATGGGAATCGTGAGGTCGAACGACGAGGTGGCGCCCGACCACAGAATTCTCGCTATCGAACTTCCCCCATCATTCGGCGATGGACAACCGGGCCAGTTTGTAATGTTAAGGCCGGGGGAATGCAGAGACCCCTTTCTCCCCCGGCCCTTCAGCATCTATACCATGGATCGTGACGGTGAAAGTGTCCACCTGTATTTACTCTATCGGGTGGTGGGGAAAGGGACCGTCCTTATGGCCTCCCTGCGAAGGGGCGATACGGTGATGCTCCTGGGTCCCCTGGGCCGCGGATTCGATCCCCCCGGCGAGGCCGAAAAGGCCGTCCTCGTCGCCGGTGGTGTAGGCGTGGCGCCCCTCGTCTGTTACGCCGAGCGGGCAAGAAAAACGGGTTCCGGGAGAGCTCTCGAAATTACGGCATACGTGGGCGCGCGGACGGAAGGTATACTTGTGGGTTTGGATCGCCTTGAAGCACTGTGCGACGTGCTGAAGGTCGCCACCGACGATGGAAGCCGCGGCTACAACGGGACGGTGACAGAGCTTTTCAGGAGGGACCTTGACAAGTTCCGGCCGCCGGGCTCGGTGGTGAAGGCCTGCGGTCCCAAGGGGATGACGGATGCTCTTCGGGACATTGTTGAAAGGGAAGGTCTATACTGCCAGGTTTCCCTCGAGGAAAGGATGGCCTGTGGGATAGGTGTCTGCCTGGGTTGTGCCGTCAGGGTGAAAGGGGACGACGCCGAACCCGCCTATCTGCGGGTCTGCAAGGACGGCCCCGTCTTTGACATGGGAGTGATATACCGGGATGACAGGTGACGTGTTATCGACACCCAACATGGCCGTTTCCATCGGCGGCGGGATTGTCTTGAAAAATCCCGTCATGACCGCTTCTGGAACTTTTGGATATGGAGAAGAATTTTCTTCCCACATTGATCTTTCACGCCTGGGCGGCATCGTGGTCAAGGGCCTATCCTTGCGCCCGAGGGCGGGCAACAGGCCGCCGAGGATCATGGAAACTTCAGCGGGAATGCTCAATGCCATAGGCCTTGAAAACGTCGGTGTCGAAGCCTTTATCGCCGAGAAGATGAAGTTTCTCCGGACGCTCGGAACAGCGATTGTGGCCAATATCTTCGGAGACACTCCGAAGGAATACGGTTCCGTGGCCGAGAGGCTCAACGATGTGGAGGGCGTCACCGCCCTGGAGGTTAATATCTCCTGCCCCAACGTGAAGACAGGCGGCGTCGATTTAGGAGCCGACCCAGTCATGGCCGGCAAGGTCACCCGTATCGTGAGGAAGGCCACCGATCTCCCCATTATCGTGAAGCTGACGCCCAATGTTACTGACATTGGGGTAGTAGCCCGCAGCGTGGAAGAGGCGGGCGCCGATGCGCTGTCCTTGATAAACACGCTCAAGGGTATGTCCGTGGACATCGAATCGAGAAGGCCTCACCTGGGAAACATTACCGGCGGTCTTTCCGGCCCCGCCGTTAAGCCCGTGGCCCTGCGCATGGTTTGGGAGGCGGTGCGGGCGGTGTCAATCCCCGTCATCGGCATAGGTGGGATCATGAACCACGAAGACGCCCTGGAATTTCTCATCACCGGGGCAAGTGCCGTGCAAGTCGGGACTGCCAATTTCATCAATCCTGCCGCAACGATAGATATTATCGAGGGAATGGAGAGATGGCTTGAAAATCGGGGAATAGCCGACGTAAATCAAATAGTTGGAACATTGGACCTCTCCTGAGGGGGATCATTGGTATGGGAGAAGGAATTGAAATTCACAGGGGAATTTACCTGGTCGGGGGGCCTAACCTCACGCATTCGGAAGACGCCACGGTCTTTCTGATCGACTGCGACGGCGAGCTGGTCATGATCGACAGTGGTGCGGGTAGAAGCGTGTCTCGTATAGAACAGGCGATAAGAAACCTGAATTACGATCCGGCCGATATCGCCGCCATTATCCTTACCCACTGTCACATAGATCATATCGGAGGCGCGCCTCATTTCGTCGGCAATTTCGGTTGTTCTCTCGTCGCCCACGAGCTCGACGCCGAGGCAATCGAAAAAGGCGATCCGTTGCAGACTGCAGCGAACCTTTACGGGAGTGTCTTCCCGCCGACGCCCGTAGATGTCAAGCTCGAGGGAGATGAGGAGATTCTTTCTTTCGGAAGGCAGGAATTAAGGTGTATTCACACGCCGGGGCACACGCCTGGTTCGATATCGGTCCTGGTGGATCGAGAGGGGACAAGGGTGCTTTTCGGGCAGGATATCCACGGTCCTTTCATGCGGGCCTTCAGGTCCGACATCGAGGCGTGGAAAGCGTCCATGAGAAAACTGCTGGAATTAGAACCCGACATTCTATGCGAGGGGCATTTCGGTATCTTCAAGTCTAAGGAACGGGTCCGTTCCTATATCGAAAGCTATCTTGAACAGTACGAGAGGTAAGGATGGTGGGGGGAGCCGTCCATGGTTCGCCAGGCCCGCCGCCAACGGGTTTTTTATGCCAGGTCGTCGCGAACGGGTGTTGATCGCCTCTTTTCGATGTTTGTCGTCGTTTTTCGGCGTCGAGATTTTCACACCCTCTTTTCTGTAACCAGCCTGGCGAAATGTTCGAATGAACGGTCATAGGTCCGTTCAGCGTCACGGGGAAAGAAACACCCCGGTACCTGTCGTTTGGCAAGGTGGTAATTCAGGCAATCGCAGCAGGTACCCTTCCGGGGACAGTTTTCATAGGTGCATGTGCATCTTTCGAGATTATTTGTCAATTTGCAGTCCACGTGTCACCTCCGCATTTAAAATCGATCCTTTCCCGCGATGCTTCGCCGGGCGATTGGATATATGACCGATCAATCAAATATTTTTTTCAGTTCATTTTTCATGACCTTTCCTGTGGGATTTCGGGGAAAGTCATCCATGAATTCGACAAATTCGGGAACCTTGTACTTTGCTATGCGTTCCCGGAGATAACCCTTCACTTCTTCACTCGTAAGGGAGCATCCCTTGTTGAGGATGATGCAGGCACGCACCCGTTCGCCCAGCGCGGGATCAGGGGCACCGATAACCGTCGCCTCGGCGATGTGGGGGTGTTCCTCCAGGGGAATTTCGATTTCACGGGGATATATATTTTCTCCTCCCCTGTTTATCATCTCTTTTTTTCGACCCGAGATATAGAGATAACCCCTCTCGTCCATGTACCCTATGTCACCCGTGTGCAACCAGCCGTCGATGATTGTTTCGGCGGTCGCCTCCGGCTTGTTCAGGTAACCGATCATAACCGCGTCGCCCTTGATGCAGATTTCTCCGCGCTCGCCCGGCGGGAGGATGCAGTTGTCGTCATCCATGATCTCCACTTCCAAGCTGGGATAGGGTGTGCCGATGGAAGCCCTTTTCTCGGGGATGTTCAAACTCGACGTGGTCACGCCGCAGGCCTCAGTCAGGCCGTAGCCGTCTATCACCTCCACACCGAATTTTTTCTTGAACCCGTCGATGAGTTCCGTAGGCATGGGGGCCGCGCCTGAAAAGGCGTAACGCAATTTCAGTTTCGATTTGTCAATGACCGACGGATCCGCCGCCTTGTAAATATATGCATACATGGCGGGAACGCCCTGAACAATGGTAATGCCGTAGTTCATGATGGTAGGCCAAAAGTCGGACGGCGAAAAGCTTTTTCTGATGCAAAGGGTCAGGCCCAGGTATATGAGGGGATAACTGTGCACGCACAGCGGGTTGGTGTGGAACATGGGAAGAATGATGAGCGTCACGTCGCCGGGGCGGCTTATACCCATGGAAGCCCGGTCCCGGCAGATGGTGAGCTGGTTTTTGTTTGAAAGGAGGATTCCCTTGGGCATTCCAGTGGTTCCCGAGGAATAGAGAAGCAAAAAGGGATCTTCCGGTTTCTGTGGAACCAGGCACTCGTCCGCAGGAAAGGATTTGAGTATGTCGTCCAGGGTGTCCGAGGCAATGTGGGCGCCGTGTTCCACGTCGGTTACCACCTCAACGACAATCGGCTTATGGGATGACCTGTGCCAACCGCGGGCGAACTCGTCCATGTAATCACTGCCCACGAAGACTACCTTGGGTTTCGAATCCTCGAGGACATAGGCGATTTCAGGGCCTTTCAGCATGTAATTGACGGCTCCGGCAACGGCCCCGAGCTTCTGCGCACCGAACATGGTGTAGTAGATATCGGGCGAGTTGAGCACCATCACCGACACGATATCCCCCTTTTTGACCCCCACGCCTTTTAGGTAATTGGCAACGCGGTTGGCTTTCTCGTTCAACAGACCGAATGTCACCACTTGGTCGTAGTAGAGGGCGTAAGTAGTATCCGGTATTTCCCGGGAACGAACCACCAACATCTCGGCGACGCTGTCAAAATCAAGCTGCTTGCCCTTTAGAACTTCCAGCTCTTCCAGGGGCACGGTGGGACGGACGAAACGCCTGCTTTTGTCGATCATCATATTCTCCGTAATGATTTTTATTGGTTTTGTATTCTCTCGGTTGTTTTTCGCCGAATATAGTCACATTTTTCCTTCCTGTCCATCGTCCTGCACAAAAAACAAATCCATGCCCGGCATCGATAAAGGAGTCATCGGTCGCCGTGGGCGGGCTTTACAATCAGGGTCAGACGGTCTCTCCCGCAGACGCGGATCATGGTTCCCGGCGCCAGTGCTTGTTCCCTGTCTTCGCTTACCGCCTTCCAGAGGGTTCCATGGATTTCCACGGTTCCCTCGGGCCTGCAGGAACTGACGACACGTCCCTTTCGACCCACCATGGGATCCTTGCCTTCTGCCGGGCGGTAACTCGGCCATGCCAAAAAGAAGATGACGACGTCTTTCAATACCCAGGTTCCGAATCCCGTCCATATGATCCAAGGTGACAATGACGTGTAATGTATCAGGAATATGGCCGCCAACAAGGCCGCGATCGTACCCGGCACCTGTAAAACGATATATCTAAAAACAGTCCTTATGTCTGGTTTTTCCTCCTTCATAAATATCAGCCGCTCATTGTCCCTGCAAGCGGGACAGATACCCCTTTCCGGAATTACCCGTATTGACAAAGATTTCGCAGTTCAGTATTGATATGTAAGCTGTACGCATATAATGTTCAACAATTACAAGGCAGGGTGAACCTTCCGTTGAGTATCGGGGTTTCCGAGCGAGGACACATTATAGTGAGCGCCGATTCCTTTTTCAATCTATACAGGCATGGCTTTCTGAGGGCCGCACTGTGTGTTCCACGGGTGCGGGTGGCCGATCCGGGCTTCAACAGAGGAGAAACGACCGCCCTGGCCCGGAAGGCGGCGGAAAGGGGTGCCGTGCTCGCTTTTTTCCCGGAACTCGGTCTTTCAGCCTATTCCAACGAAGACCTCTTCCACCAGGAAGCGCTTCTCGTGGAGACGGAGAAGGAACTGGGACGACTCATAGACGAAACGGCCGACCTTAACCTGCTATTCGTCGTCGGTGCCCCCCTGAAGGTTGACGACCTGCTGTTCAACTGCGCCGTCGTCCTTTACCGGGGGGCTATCCTGGGAGCGGCCGTAAAGACCTATATCCCCAATTACAGCGAATACTACGAGGCACGCCAGTTCGCTTCCTCGGAGGCCGCACTTTCAAAAACGATAACCCTCTGCGGACAGGAAGGCGTCCCATTCGGGGCGGACCTGGTCTTCCGGGCCGTCAATGTGCCTCATCTGTCGCTATTCGTTGAAATCTGCGAGGATCTGTGGGTGCCCGTCCCACCATCGAGCCTGGCGGCACTCGCTGGGGCGACGATACTGGGCAACCTGTCGGCGTCGAATGTCACCGTGGGAAAATCGGAGTTCCGCAGAAACCTGGTGGCGAACCAGTCTGACCGCTGCATTGCGGCCTATATATACACGGCTGCCGGGTACGGCGAATCTACCACGAACATGGCCTGGGACGGACAGGGATTGATCTGCGAGAACGGAACGATACTGGCCGAAGCGGAGCGGTTTTCAATGGAACCGCAGATCGTATGCGCCGACATCGACCTCGATAGGCTCTCGCAGGAGCGGATGCGAAAGAACAGTTTCGCCCGGAACCGGGAGACTCGGCGTGAAGAAATTTCGCGCTTCAGGACGATTCCGTTATCCTTGAAACTTCCTTCGGGAAGGATGCTGCTTGAGAGGCAATATTCCAGATTTCCCTATATTCCGGAAGAACCGGACAAAAGAAAACTGTGTTGCTACGAAATATTCAACATTCAGGCCCACAGCCTGGCGAAACGGCTCGAGGCGTCGGGTATCGCGAAACTGGTCATAGGTGTTTCGGGAGGTCTCGATTCCAGCTATGCCTTGCTTGTGGCCTCGCGCACCATGGACTTATTGAATCTTTCCCGGACAAACGTAAAGGCCTACACCATGCCGGGTTTCGCCACGTCTAAACGGACCCGGGACAACGCCCTGCGCCTGATGAAGTCGCTCGGCGTGGAGTGGCACGAGCTCGACATCAGGCCGAGCTCCCTCCAGATGCTCAAGGATATCGGTCATCCTTACTCAAAAGGAGAGAAACATTACGATGTTACCTTTGAAAACGTGCAGGCAGGCGAGAGGACTTCCCATCTATTCCGTCTAGCGAATTTACACGGTGCGTTGGTGGTGGGGACTGAGGATTTGAGCGAGCTCGCCCTGGGTTGGTGTACTTACGGGGTGGGCGACCACATGTCGCATTATAATGTCAACGCCGGAGTCCCCAAAACACTGGTCACCCACCTTATCCGGTGGGCGGCGTCGTCGGGAATGTTCGACCA
>JAHDRK010000058.1 GCA_018433345.1 Syntrophobacterales bacterium
ATGTTTACCAATGCCGGCATGAATCAGTTTAAAGATATTATCCTGGGCAATGCTCCTGTTAAACATCCGCGCGTGGCGGATTCGCAAAAATGCCTGCGCGTGAGCGGCAAGCACAACGACTTGGAAGAGGTGGGGCACGATACGTATCACCACACGATGTTTGAGATGTTGGGGAACTGGTCGTTTGGCGATTATTTCAAGAAAGAAGCCATTGCCTGGGCGTGGGAATATCTCGTGGATGTGCTGAAACTCGACCCGGCCCGGCTTTACGCAACGGTTTTTGAAGGAAGCCCCGGGGAAGATCTGGAACGCGACAATGAAGCCGCCGGTTATTGGTTGCAGTATCTCCCCAAAGAGCGCATTATCAACGGGAACAAGAAAGACAACTTTTGGGAAATGGGCGACACGGGGCCGTGCGGGCCGTGTTCCGAAATTCATATTGATATCCGTCCGGAGGAGGAACGTGCCAAGGTGGATGGGCTCTTGCTCGTGAACCAAAGCCATCCGCAAGTTATAGAGATCTGGAACCTGGTGTTTATGCAATACAACCGCAAAGCCGATGGATCACTGGAACCGCTTCCGGCCAAAGTAATAGATACAGGTATGGGATTCGAGCGCCTCTCGATGGCGGTACAAGGAAAAACATCGAACTACGACACCGATGTTTTCCAGCCGATCATCGCTGAAATTGGAAAAATCACAGGCGTGCAATACGGCGAAGAGGCTAAAAAAGACATTGCCATGCGCGTGATTGCCGATCATATCCGTACCATCGCTTTCTCGATAACCGACGGACAATTGCCGTCGAATGCCAAAGCAGGGTATGTTATCCGACGTATCTTGCGCCGCGCCGTCCGTTACGGATACACGTTCCTCAACATGCACGAAGCATTTATGTATAAGCTCGTGCAGACGCTCATAGAGGTTATGGGGGATGCTTATCCCGAACTGGAAGCGCAAAAGACATTGCTTAAAAAAGTTATCAAAGAAGAGGAAAACTCGTTCTTAAGAACGCTCGAAACCGGGATCCGGCTGCTTGACAAGGAGATTGCGGAACATAAAAAATCGGACAGGAATGAACTGGAAGGAGAGATTGCTTTTCAGCTTTACGACACGTTCGGTTTTCCACTCGACTTAACCGAACTCATTCTTCGTGAACACGATATGGCCGTTGACCGCAAAGGTTTTGATGCCGAAATGCAAAAACAAAAAGAGCGTGCACGCCATGCCGCCGCAATTGAAACCGGAGATTGGGTTAAAGTACGTGACGGCGAAACCGAATTTGTGGGTTACGACGAAACCGAAAGCGAAACGCAAGTGATCCGTTACCGGAAAGTGAAACAGAAAAACAGAGAGTTTTATCAGATTGTACTTTCCAAATCGCCGTTCTATGCCGAAATGGGAGGACAGGTAGGCGATAGCGGCTGGCTTATTAACGATAACGGCGAAAAAACCGATATCTTCGATACCAAACGTGAAAATAATCTCCCCGTTCACCTGGCAAACAAGCTGCCGCAACCTGTCGAAGGCACTTTCCGCGCTAAAATAGATACCGATAAGCGTACGGCAACCGAATGCAATCACACCGGGACACACCTGCTGCACGAGGCATTACGTGAAGTATTGGGAACGCATGTAGAGCAAAAAGGGTCGTACGTCTCCCCCGAAGTTTTGCGGTTCGACTTTTCGCACTTCCAGAAAATGACTCCCGAAGAAATTCGCGCCGTGGAACGAAAAGTTACTGAAAAAATCCGCAGCAATTTCAGCATTGAGGAACATCGCCACGTTCCAATCAATGAAGCCAGGGCACAAGGTGCAATAGCACTGTTCGGCGAAAAATACGGCGACGATGTCCGTACGGTCCGTTTTGGGTCATCCATTGAACTTTGCGGAGGAACGCATATCTCTTCTACCGGGCGCATCGGCACGTTCCGCATTGTGAGCGAGAGCGCCATCGCCGCCGGTGTCCGCCGTATTGAAGCCGTTACGGCCAAAGGCTGTGAAAATTATTTGTATGCAATGGATGATACGCTTCGGAACGTGAAAGAGACCTTATCGGGCAACGCCCCCGAAATAATGGTGGGATTGCATAAGCTGATGAGCGAAAACGATGAGATGCGTCAAAAAATAGAAGCGTTCACGAAAGAGCGTACCGAGCATTTAAAGAATGCCATTATTCAGAAAAAAGAGGTGGTTAACGACATTACGCTCTTTAAACTCGAAGGAATATTCGCGTCACCCGAAATCATAAAAAACATTGCTTTTCAACTGAGAGGAGAGTTCCCGCAACACATGGCTTTTGTGGCAGCATTCAGCGTTAACAGCAAACCCAGCCTGACCGTGATGCTGAGCGACGACTTAGTGGCGGGCGGGCTCAATGCCGGAACCATTGTACGTGAAGCCGCCAAACATATCGAGGGAGGAGGAGGAGGACAGCCTCACTTTGCCACCGCCGGGGGCAAAAATAACGATGGATTGAAATTGGCTATGGCAACCATGTTGCAATATTTATCGTAAATCTGGAAAAAACTCCCCGGTTTTGTCGTTCAAGCTTCTTTTTTTCATATATTTCCTCTATAAATCCTTTTTTTCGGTATGAATAAACCCTTTTAGAGTTAGTTTACATTACTTTAGCCTAATAAATATACTAACGGAAGAACAAGGTCTTTCGTCAAAGTATAATTAATTTCCTCTTCGAACTCTTA
>JAHDRK010000106.1 GCA_018433345.1 Syntrophobacterales bacterium
ACCGCTTCGGTATACTCCTGCTTTGATCGTCGAGTCATAATAGTCCCTCCTTCGGAGAGTGATGTCGGGTAACATCATATTATGAAGCAACGATCTCATGTCCGAGGCCCGTTGGGTAACATTTATTATGAGTCAATTCGGAGTAATGTTTTTATTTGCAAAGAGGCGTCAAAGCCGTTAGATTGAAAATCCTCCAGAGACGATCACTGAAGAGGTGGGATATCATGAAAGACATTATGAATGCCGTCAAGATAAGTGAAAAGGTTTACTGGGTGGGGGCGATTGATTGGAACATAAGGGATTTCCATGGATATACCACGAAGCGCGGGAGCACCTATAACGCCTATCTGGTGACGTCCGAAAAACCGACGCTCATCGACACCGTGAAGGCGCCGTTCAGGGGGGAAATGATGGCGCGCATAGCTTCCGTGATGGATCCCGGAGACATTAAAATAATTGTCTCGAACCATACGGAAATGGATCATACCGGTGCCCTGCCCGAAACCATCAAGGAAGTGAATCCGGAGCAGGTTTTCGCCTCCCAGGCGGGTGTAAAGGCCCTGGAAGAGCACTTTACCTTCGACCGTGAAATCACACCCGTCAAGGACGGCGACAGGATCAACCTGGGCAACGCGTCGTTGACGTGCTTTGAAACCCGCATGCTTCACTGGCCAGACAGTATGATGACCTATCTAGCGGAAGACCGTCTGCTGTTTTCCCAGGACGGTTTCGGCATGCACCTCGCGTCGTCGGAACGTTTTGACGACGAGATCGACCCGGCAATACTGGAGTACGAAGCGGCGACCTATTTCGCCAACATCCTGCTTCCTTACTCTCCCCTTATTCTGAAACTTCTTGACCGCCTGTACGGTTTGAATCTTCCCATTGACGTGATCGCCCCGGATCATGGCCCCATCTGGAGAAAAGATGTGAAGGGAATCGTTGAATCATACCGGCGCTGGGCCGTACAGGCCCCTTCGAAAAAGGCGGTGGTGATATACGCGACCATGTGGCGAAGCACCGAACTCATGGCCTTGGCCCTGGCGGAAGGGCTGAGCGGCAGGGGAATCCCCGTCAAAGTGATGTCCCTTGACGTGAATCACAGAAGCGACGTCGCCTATGAGGTCCTGGATGCCGGAATCCTCGCCGCGGGAGCGCCGACACTGAACAACAACATGTTTCCGTCCATGGCCGACGTGCTGACATACCTCAAGGGCCTACGCCCCCAAAACCTAATCGGCGCGGCTTTCGGATCCTATGGCTGGAGCGGTGAGTCGGTGAAGCAAGTGGAAGCCGCGCTGGCGGACATGAAGGTTGAATTGCCCGGAGAACCGGTGAAGGCGAAAAACGTCCCGGGTGCCGAGGAGTTGGGACGATGTCGTGATCTAGGCGCGCTCCTGGGAGACAGGCTCCTGGAGAAGTTGGAATAGACACTTGAGAGGAGGAATGGAGATGGGAAAATACGTGTGCGAGGTATGTGGTTACGTTTATGATCCCGCCGAAGGCGATTCGGAGAGGAATATTCCCGCCGGAACCGCATTCGAAGATCTTCCCGATGACTGGACCTGCCCCGTCTGCGGCGCCGATAAGAGCCAGTTCTCACCGGAGTGAATTAAAAAGGACAGCGAATAAAACCGGGCGCGCCCTTTCGAACACCTTGGAGTTGACGGAAGGGCGTGTTGGTGTGGGAGGATGGCATATACATGGATGAAAAGATACGAAAAGCGTTGAAAAGCGCCTTTGACGGTGAAGCGAAAGCGGCTCTCAGGCTCAAGGTCTATGCCGAAAAGGCCGATAGTGAAGGATACATACAGATAGCGAAGCTGTTTCGCGCTGTAGCGGCTTCCGAAGGAATTCACGGGACGCGGGCATTGAAAACGCTCAGGGAAATCGGTTCAACCGAGGACAATCTCGCGGCGAGCTTCGAGTCAGAGGAAAACGTGGCAAAGGCGGCTTACAACCGGTTTATAAAAGAGGCAACGGAAGCGGGAGACAAGGAGGCGGCGCTTTTTTTCACCCAAAGCAGGGATGTTGAGGAGACTCACGCAAAGCTTTACAAGGACGCGCTTAGTTCGATGGCGTCGGACCGGGGAATAGACTATTTTATCTGCGGGGTATGCGGTTATGTGGCCCAGGAAAACATTCCCGATGAATGTCCCGTCTGCCGGGCGCGGAAGGACAGGTTTTTCCCCTACGGGGAGGTCTGCCGATAGGGGGTTAATCCGAAAAGGCGCTTGAGAGAGGTTCGCTATTGCCGTTTGAATGAAAGCCGTTATCCGCGGGCCTTTTCAGGCTTTCGCATTCCGGGTCAAGCCCCGGAATGATGGAAAGGTGGTTCAAAAATTGTAAATTGAAAGGCCTCCGGACATGTTTCAGCGGGGCGGACGGTCGGGTGGCAAGGTAACGGGGCCGTAACCGGGGGTGGTTAAGATCGTGAATCTCAAAAGCGATTGGCTGGGAAAAAACCTTGGCACGATGAAAACCCTCTCCTATAAGCGGAACCTCATCTTCGCGCTTTTCTTTCTGGTGCCCACGACCGGATTTCTATACTTCGCTTACAAGTACGATATTCTTTCCGACATGGCCGTTCCATACTTTTTTATTCTACTCCTCGTTGCCTTGCTTTTCGGGTTCTCTCTTCTCCGGAGAACTTTTGACCAACTATCGGACCTTTCACGCGAAATCCAGGAAAGACTCCCCTCCCATGTGGAGCAAGCAGCCGGCCGGGGCGGCGATGAACTGGAAACGATAGCCGATTCTTTCGCCGTCATGGAAAACAGAATCGACTCGCTCTCCAATCTCCTCGAAAGAAAGATGTTCGAGGTATCCGTTCTGAAGGAGTTGTCGGACCTCTGTTACGTGACACTTGATCCGGAGGAACTGCTTCACGTGACCCTGGACAGGGCGTTGAAGGTCGCCGACGCCGACATGGGTTCCGTAATGATTCTGGATGATTCCTCGAGGGACCACTTTGTCGTCAAGACCACCATCGGACTGGGAGATCATGTTTCCACGGGCGATCGTGTCGATTTCGCCACAAGTGTTGCGAAGTACGCCATCATCAACAAGTCTCCCTTGGTGATAGAGAACATCGAGACCGATAGTCGTTTCGGGAGGCTCAACCGTCCGCATTACGGAACGAAGTCATTCATCTGCATGCCGATTAAAACAAGTCGGGACATTATCGGCGTACTGACCGTGTCACGGAGGCATGAAAGTCCCCCCTTTACAATGGAACAGGCCGATGCAATAGCCCCGCTTTTGAGCAACGCCGCCTTCACCTTTGAAAACCTCAGATTCGCCAAGGAACGGGAAAGCCAAATCCGCCTGGCAAGGAGCTGGGAACGTATCTGCGGAATGCTGGGAGCAAGTTTCGGCGAACGGGAACGTGTGCGGTCGATTTTGGGAGAGCTTCGGAATGAAACGGGGTTTCGGCGAGGTTTTATTCTGCTTCGTGATGAGGTGCGACGGAACGTGCTCAGGCTTTACGAATATGACGAATCCGGTAGTGATAGGGAGGAGTCGGCGATAAGGCGGAATAACGGGTATTCGGCCACGCACCCACTTTTTGAACAGGTCCTGAGGCGGGGCGATTCCATTATCGTCAACGATTCTTCCCGATATTCCCTTTCTCCGGAACAAGGTCTCATGGAAACGGGAAACGGCGATTCTCTTTTTGTCGTCCCCATGAAAAACGATGGGGTTGTAATCGGAATACTACTTTTGGCAGGCCTCGGTCTGGATGCTCTAAAGAACTCCAGGCGCCTGGTGGAACAGGCGGCTGCCGTATTGGCGCTGGCCTTCGTCAAGAGTGGACTGTCGCTTGCCGTGGAAAGGCGGGCCGGGGAACTTGCTTCCCTGAAACAGATAGGCGGAGCGCTCGCTTCGTCGACATTCGATATGAAGCAGGTCCTTTCCTATACCATGGACATGCTGAAAAGCACCATGCAAGTGGGGGCCGGTTCCTTGCTTTTGGCAAAAGACGGGGAACTGGAGTATTCGGACGCCTTCGGCATGAATCTCGACGACTTGAGGCGAAGAAACTTGAAGCTTGGCCAGGGTATAGCCGGTTACGCGGCTGCCAGGGGTGAATCGGTCATGGTCAATGATGTCGCCTCTTCGGTACTTTTTCATGCCGACTTATACGAAACGGCCGATTTCGTGACGAAATCGGTTCTGGCCGTTCCGCTCGTATCACAGGGACGCGTTATAGGAGTTCTCGAAGTCCTCAACAAGGTAACGGGTGATTTTGTCGACGATGACCTTCAGCTTTTACAGTCCATCGCCTCGTCCGTAAGTATAGCCCTGGAAAACGCGCGACTCTACGGTGAAACGTTGTCCATGGCCGAACAGGAGCGGGAGGTACGGCGTATATTTCAGAAATTCGTACCCAAGGAAATCGTGGACAAGATCATTCATGGGACCAAGTCGGAAGTCAAGCTCCAAGACGAATTCAGGACGCTTACCCTTTTGAATATCGATATACGCGACTTCTCGTCCATGGCAAAGCGGGTGGGGCCTCAAAAGACGGTATCCCTTCTCAATTATTTCTTTTCGGTGATGGGAGAGATTGTTTTCAAACACGAGGGCATCGTTGACAAGTATCTGGGCGACGGGTTCCTTGCGTTGTTTGGAGCACCCTTTTCAACCGGTTTCGACGCGGATAACGCCGTTAGGGCGGCCCTGGAAATGAGAGAGGCCCTGCTTACACTGAATGAACGATTTGTAGAGGAAGCCGGAAGGGCAATCAGCGTGGGGATAAGCATCCACACGGGTGAGGTGGTCGTGGGTAACATAGGATTCGAAAAGAAGATGGATTACACGGTCATCGGCGATTCGGTCAACGCCGTCTTCCGTATTCAAAATCTAACGAGGCGTTACGCCAACGGGATTCTTGTTAGTGAAATGACACGGAGGGCCCTTCGGTGCCGGTTTGTTATGAGGGAAGTGGGAAAAAGCGATATCGATGTCGCGCCGGGTGAGACCTCCATATACGAAGTGCTTGCCCTCGAGGATGGTCAAGAAATTGGTGAAATTATGGGAACAGAGATCGGCGTCGGCGAAGCGGTGCGCTGAGAGGGATCATGCCGAGGCGGAAAGCGGGCGGAGATTGCATCCGAAAACAGGCGTGGATTCGATATGAAGGGTACAGGGGGGGGTGTGAGGTTTTCCGTGATTTCAAATTACTTTTGTGTTTGATGTGCGAATGACAGGTTTCTCCCTAGAGGAGAACCCATTTATTGTTCGCCTTTTTGCCGCTCGGCCGGAATGATGAATTACCGACATGTCCGATTTCCCCATCTTTTGACGAAATCCCGTTACGACGACTCTTCGGCGGAATAAGCGCATCAAATTGAAGACCGGCATGACTGATGCGGCGTGCCGTTTCCCTACGCCGGTCTTGTAGCCGTAACCGAGATCCTGTTAGAAATCCTCGGCCTTATTTTCTCTATTCCCGGTCGCCTTCCATGTCGCCGATCCACCGCACGCTGATTCCACGGTAACAAGAACGATGGATGTAACTTCCCATCGATGGTCGCCGGTTCGCTATTTGACGAGCTGGGTGATGCGAGCGTCGTATTCGTGTTCGGTGGGCTCTTGAAGGACGGGGCCGAAGGAGGCGCCCCTGCCCTGAGAGGCATATGCTAAACGATGAAAAAGGAGGAATAATCATGGCGGTACAATTTCGGAACCTAGTCTTCGAAGGGGGAGGAATGAAGGGCATCGCTTACCTTGGAGCGATGAGCGTCTTGAAGAGGCGGGGTTACCTGGAGCGGATCAACCGTGTGGGCGGCGCCAGCGCCGGCGCCATAAACGCGCTTATCTACGCCCTGGGATACACCCTGGATGAGCAACAGCAAGTCTTGAAATCAACCGATTTCAGGAATTTCATGGACGGTTCCTTCGGTGTCATACGGGACATACGAAGGCTCGCCAACGATTTCGGCTGGTATAAAGGTGACTTTTTCTCGGGCTGGATCGGGGAGCTCATTGGTGGTAAGCTGGGCCACGCGAAAGCGACCTTCGATGAACTCGCCGGAGCAGGGTTGCCCTGCCTTTACGTTGTGGGGACCAACCTGAGTACGGGTTACGCGGAAGTATTTTCCCGCGAGCGTCATCCATCCATGCCGCTTGCCGAGGCCCTGAGGATCACCATGTCCATTCCCTTGTTTTTTGCCGCCGTTCAACAGGGGGAGAGGAGCGACGTGTACGTTGACGGCGGGACTGTCCTCAACTATCCCGTAAAGTTGTTCGACAGAGAGCGATACATCGACAAGGGAAAAGAGCCCGACGCTGCCTTGCCGACGTCTTACTACGAGCGCGAAAACGCATCTTTTTTCTTGAAGAGGCCGGAGCGGAGCCCCTATGTTTACAACCGACAGACGCTGGGGATGCGTCTCGATACCCGAAAAGAGATAGCTCTCTTCAGGTATGACGAACCGCCGCTGGGAAAACCAATAAAAAGCTTCACCGATTATGCCAGGGCGTTGGTGCGGTCATTGATGACCGTCCAGGAAAACCAGCACCTGCACAACGACGATTGGCAGAGAACGCTCTACATAGATTCACTCGACGTGGCCACAACCGATTTTGATCTGTCCGACGCGAAAAAGGAGGAGCTGGTCCGGTCAGGCATAACCTGTGCGGAAAGATACTTGCGATGGTTCGAAGATCCCGGCGAGTCACCCGTAAACAGGGTGAGCGGCGCGGACCGAAACGATTGACGCGGTAATGAGAAAGGTACCGACTACGGCCTTGATAGCGGTGGTGATCATCATGTCGCTGTTTCACTTTATTGCCTCTCAAGGAATTCAACGCGCCATGCTGTACCAGCCTCAGCGGTTTTCCATGGAAGACCTGCGTCGTTCCGCCGGGCGAATCGGGCTTGAGCCGTGGCCCACGGCGGATTCCTCCTATCTTGGACTGATCAATCGGCATTATCGGGAGGTGTCACGGGGAGCGGTGATCGTCTTTCACGGAAACGCCGGGGCCGCCTTGCACAGGAGTTATTATGCCGATGCCCTGGTTCCCATGGGATTCCGGGTTTTAATCGCTGAATATCCGGGATACGGTGCACGGCCAGGCGGCATGACCGAGGAAATCTTTGTGAAAAACGCGCGGTTCATTGCGCGTCGAGCAAAGGACGAGCTCGGTTCCCCGGTCTGTTTATGGGGAGAGTCGCCGGGGGCGGCCGTGGCGGCAGCGACTGCAGCCGATCCATCCATAGAAGTGCACGGAATTGCGCTTATCACACCCTGGGACAACCTTCGAAACGTGGCGCAAGCCGTAATGCCCATTGTGCCGGTCCGGTTTTTCATGCGGGACAAGTACGACAGTGTAAAAAATCTCGCCGCCTACCAGGGTCCCAAGGCGGTTCTCGTGGCCGAACATGATGAGATCATCCCGCCGAGGCTGCCGAGGAAGCTGTATGAATCACTTCCCGAATCGAAACGGTTCTGGGTTTTTGAAGGAGCGAGTCACAACAGTCGGCCGGTCGAAGCCGGTTCCGACTGGTGGGTCGAAGCGGCCGAGTATCTGGAGAAAGAGGCCGGGGAATAGACCCGAAAGATATGGGGCTAAGATACCCAGGTGGATTGTTCCCCCATCGATCACCGGTTCTTTCCTTCGATCATTTCCAGGAAATATCGGTGAACCCGATCGTCATCGGTCAATTCTGGGTGAAAAGTGGCCGCCAGTATACCCCTCTGGCGCACAAAAACCGGTTTGTCGAGGTGGCGGGCGAGGACGACGACACCATCTCCCGTTTCGTCGATGACGGGGGCCCGGATGAAAAGGGCGTTGTATGGTACTTCCGGTGAGAAGGTCAGGGTTATATCCGCTTCATGACTGTCGATCTGCCGTCCATAAGCGTTTCGGGTCACCGTTATGTCGATGAGCTCCAAGAAGGCCTCGCCGCATCCATTCCGGTTTCGCGATAGGAGAATTGTTCCGGCGCAGGTACCGAAAATCGGTACTCCTCCCCGGGCGAGATCGAGAAGCGGTTCGGCGAGGCTGTAACGATCTATCAGCTTTGCGATGGTGGTGCTTTCACCGCCGGGAATGACAAGACCGGCAATATCTGCAAGATCTCCAGGCAGCCTTGCTTCCACTGCGTCGCATCCGCAGCGTCGGAACATGGCGATGTGTTCGCGGAATGCGCCCTGGAGGGCGAGAACGGCGATTTTCATGGCCCCCCGCGGATCACACACCCCTTCCCTGGAGCAGGTTTTTTTCTTCTAAAGAAGAAATTTCGATGCCAGGCATCGCGTCCCCCAGGGACTTCGATATTTTTGCCAATATGTCTGGGTTGTTGTAGTGAGTCACCGCCTGAACGATGGCGCTTGCCCGCTTTTGGGGGTTGGCTGACTTGAAAATGCCCGATCCCACGAATACGCCGTCGGCGCCAAGCTGCATCATGAGCGCTGCATCGGCGGGCGTGGCTATACCGCCGGCGGAGAAGTTGACAACGGGGAGCTTTTTGTCCGTGGCCACCATAACCACCAGCTCGTAAGGCGCTCCCAGGTTTTTTGCCTCCGTCATGAGTTCTTCTTCGGGAAGCGCGGATAGCCTGGAGATTCCGTCGTTGATGGTGCGCATGTGTCGGACGGCCTCGACAACGTTTCCCGTACCGGCTTCACCTTTGGTGCGGAGCATGGCGGCACCTTCGCCGAGCCTCCGAAGGGCCTCCCCCAGGTTCGTTGCACCGCAAACGAAGGGTACCTTGAACTTCCATTTGTTGATGTGATGGCTCTCGTCGGCGGGTGTAAGCACTTCGCTTTCGTCGATATAGTCGATTCCGACGGCCTCCAGGATCTGGGCTTCCACGAAATGACCGATTCGAACCTTGGCCATCACCGGGATGGAAACGCTCTTCATTATCTCTTCGATAATTGCCGGGTCCGTCATGCGGGCGACTCCTCCCTGGGCCCTTATATCGGCCGGGACCCGTTCGAGAGCCATGACCGAAACGGCTCCGGCGTCTTCGGCTATTCTCGCTTGCTCAGCACTGGTGACATCCATAATGACTCCGCCTTTGAGCATTTCAGCGAAACCTGTTTTAATCGGCAGAGTTCCGAACTTTTTCATGACTTCCCCCTATTGGTAAAAGCAATTACAGATAAAGAATACTGTAGTTTAATCCGTGGAAGATCTATTTTCAAGAAAATTATTGCGGCATAATGAAGGCAAGAATGGGTAACGCGGTGGTGTCGGCGGCAGGTGCTCCATTTATATTTCGATAACTTTGCAGAACTTAACAAGACAAACAATTTCGCCATGGGGTCGAACACCAGTGCTGGCACACGAGCCTTTATCCCCGGTATCCCCGATATCCATTGTCATCAAGTACTTTTTGGATTCCGTGTCAAACCCGTATCGGCAAGAAGGGGTATCATTCAAAGGTCTCGTCACATAAAACCGTTCGCACTGAGCACAGTGGAAGGGGTGAACGATTTCCCTCCCCCGTCTCATCTTTCGAGCTCGGGATGAACGGGGCATGGGTTCGAGGTCGGGGATTAGGGTTTTTACGACAGAATATTTGTGTAGCCGTGATCCCCAAAGCCGGGATTCCTTTTCGACAGTTCCGTATTTCGTTTCACCGCCCATCGAACACCCGCCGGACAGTATGCCTTGGTTGTTACGCGACGATTCTTGGAAACTGAATGTCGAACCTTTCGATTGACATACATGAATGCCGACACTAAAGAAAGATATCGAGAAATCAATAATGAAGAACAAACCGAAAGCGAGGCTGAAATGAGTCCGAATTGGCGCGAAACGTATCGATACCGCTGTACCACGGCTATAGAAGCACTAAAAAAGATCAAGAGGGGAGGTAGGATATTCATCGGTTCGGCCTGCGGCGAGCCCCAGCTACTGGTAAGAACACTCCTGGATGTCGCGCCAAGCGCGGCGGACAATGAGATCATTCATTTTTTGGACTTCGGTCTTGCCTCTTATGCGGATGAACGATACTCGGATAAATTTCGTCATAACGCCCTTTTCATGGGCCCGCGCATACGGAGGGTCATTGAGGAGGGAAGAGCCGATTACACGCCCATATTTCTTTCCGATATACCCCGGTTGATCCAGACCGGAAGAATGTACCTGGACGTGGCCCTTATACAAGTATCGCCCCCCGATAATCACGGGTATGTGAGTCTTGGCGTTTCTGTGGACATTACGAAAACAGCCGCCCAAGCCGCCGATTATGTCGTGGCTCAGGTCAATGCGGCCATGCCCCGCACACTGGGGGACACGTTTTTGCACGTGAGTGAAATTCATGCCTTCGTTGAGCACGACGAGCCGCTCCTGGAGTTCTTTCCACGTCCGGCGGGCGACGTCGAACAGGTAATCGGGGGATTCATAGCAGATATAATCGACAACGAGGCCACCATACAAACAGGCGTCGGAAGGATTCCCAGCTCGATCTTTCCACACCTCAAGGGCAAGAAGAATCTTGGTGTCCACACGGAAACCTTTACCGACGGCATCATGGACCTGGTTGAGCAGGGCGTCATAACCTGTCGAAAAAAGACCCTTCATCCGGGTAAGATCATAGCGAGTTTTTGCATTGGATCGAAGGAACTCTATAATTATGTGCATGACAATCCGCTTTTTGAATTTCACCCAAGTCAATATGTGAACAATCCTTACATCATCGGTCGCAATGACCGGATGATTTCAATCAATGCGGCGCTGACCGTCGACCTTACGGGGCAGGTCAGTTCGGATTCGCTGGGGTTTCGTTTCTACAGCGGAATCGGGGGGCAGGTGGATTTCGTTCGCGGAGCGGCCCTGTCTAACAGGGGCCGGTCGATAATAACCCTGCCTTCCACCACGGACGACGGGAAGAAGTCACGAATCGTTCCCTTTCTGAGCGAGGGAAGCGGAGTTGTCGTTACCCGCGGCGACGTTCATTACGTGATAACCGAGTACGGGATCGCCTACCTTCATGGAAAAACGGTGAGGGACCGGGCGATGGCCCTGATCAACATCGCGCATCCCGATTTCAGGGAGGAGCTGCTCGAGGCGGCTAAAAAACAGGGCTACGTATATCGCGACCAGATTATTCCCGTGGTGCTTTATCCAAGAGAATACGAAAGGTGGTTTACCGACAAGAAGGGTGAAGAGATTTTCTTGCGGCCCGTTAGACCTACCGATGAGCGAGGTATTCAGGACCTGATATATTCGCTGCCCGAACAGGACGTGTACACGCGTTTTTTCCAGAATCTCAAGTCCTTCTCCCACAAGGTGGCCATGCCCATGGCCGCCGTGGACTATAACGACAAGATGGCCCTGGTGGCAGTCAAGGGAAAAGAAGAGCCGGAAAGTAAAGAACATATCATTGCAGTAGGGCGGTATGCCAGAGATCCCGATACCAACTATGCCGAGGTTGCCTTTACGGTGCACGAGGAATGGCAGGGCCGCGGAATTGGGACATTTTTGCTTCAATATCTTATAAGGATAGCACGGGAAAAGAATATCGAGGGATTCACCGCGGACATACTGGCCGGCAACGACGCCATGCTCGCCGTATTTCACAAGGCCGGATATCCCTTGGAAATCAAACGGGAATACGGGGTATATGAGATCAAGTTCAACTTCAGCAAAGGGGAGTGAGCGGGAGGTGTCCCGCTCCGATCTAGAAAGAGTGGAGGAGAAATTCCTGGACGACGAGGCAACCGACCGGCTGGGCGGCGGCTTTGACGGGCGTGCCTGGAGTCGACCGCCGGTGGGTTTTTCCGGGGGCGATAATTCCCTCTGCAAAAAATTCAAGGAAATGGTCGATCCTTCTCAATGGACACCCCCTGAGGCCGTCAGTATCGAAACAGGCCGCCGCAAAGAACTGTGCCGGGACTATGCCCATCGTAACCTTGGAGTTCCAGGAGGCTGAATACACGGGCTGTGCCGGACCGGTGTTCCATGCCGGTCCCGAATTCCTTCAAGGATGAGCGATGAAGGAGTGCCCTGAACGGCGCCGCGGCGTAGTTTTATAACCACGTCGCGGCGCCGCGACTTTACGAGAGGATGGTTTTCAAGGCCGACAAGAGTTTTTCGATGTTTTCTTTCGTTGAGGAGTGCCCCATGATGCCGATGCGCAAGATTTTGCCTTTGAGGGGTCCCAAACCCGCCCCGACTTCTATGCTGAATTCTTCAAGGAGACGCTTTCGAATGATTGCTTCATCCACTCCCTCAGGTACCAGGACGGAGTTTAACATGGGGATGCGGTATGGTTTTTCGACAAGTAGTTGCAGACCCAGTTCCTCGAGTCCTTCTACCAGGGCGAGGTGGTTTTTGAGATGCCTCTCCCACCGGGCCTCGAGTCCCTCTTCCAGGATCAGGCGCAGGGCTTCCCGCAGGGCGTAAATCATGTTGATGGGGGCTGTGTGGTGATAGACGCGGTCGGCGCCCCAATATTTCTGCACCATGGTCATATCGAGATACCAGGAGCGAACAGGCGTGGAACGCCGGGCGATCTTGTCCAAGGCCCTGTCGTTAAAGGTAATGGGCGCCAAGCCGGGCGGACAGCTGAGGCATTTTTGGGTGCCGCTGTAGCATACATCGATGTTCCATGTATCGATTTTCAGCGGGGCGCCCGAGAGGGATGTGACGGTGTCCACAATAAAAAGCGCGCCCTTTTCATGAACGATGTCGGACAGTTCTTCGAGGGGCTGCAGGACACCCGTCGATGTTTCGGCATGGACCACGGCCACCACGCGCGCATCGCACCGCCCGAGTTCGTCGCGTACTTGCTGAATATCGATGGGTTTGCCCCAATCGGCCTCAACCTTGTGAAGGACACCGCCCAAGCGCTCCACGATATCGCACATGCGGAGCCCGAATACGCCGTTGACGCAGACGAGCACCGAGTCGCCCGGTTCAACTATATTGACGAAGGCGGCCTCCATGCCGGCGCTCCCCGTTCCCGAAACGGGAAGGGTAAGCCGGTTTTTCGTCATGAACACCGCCCGAAGCATTTCCTGTACTTCCTCCATGATCGAGAGAAACGCCGGGTCCAGGTGTCCCAAAATGGGAAGGGACATCGCCCTGGAGACTTCCTCGGGAACATTGCTGGGACCGGGACCGAGAAGTATACGACGCGGGGTTTCAAGACGTTTATATTTTCTTTTCATAATCGCACCTCCTGTTTCAAGGTATGAGCCGCCGGAAGAAACCGGCATGATCAGTTTCCGACGGCGGGTTTTTCGCAGTTAACCAGGTATTTTGGAACGCCGCCTGTAACCCCCGCAACGAGGTTTTCCGCGGCCATGACGGCCATCTTGTTCCGAGTCTCGACGGTGGCGCTGCCTATGTGGGGGAGCACGATACATTGGGGCATCTGCAGCAGCCTGTGATTCGAAGGCAGAGGTTCCGGGTCGGTTACATCCAGCGCCGCGCCGGCTATCCGTCCGGCCTCGATGGCCTCGCATAGTGCCTCGGTGTCAACGACCGGCCCCCGGGCTACGTTGATGAGGATGGCTGTTTTCTTCATCAATCCCAGGGTATGGGTGTTGATGAGATGCCTTGTTTTCTCGTTCAAGGGAGTGTGGAGGCTTACGAAATCGGAGCGGGCAAGGAGATCGTCCAGGGTGTCGCACATGACGGCCCCAGTGGACCGTCCCTTGTCTCTCCTCATTCGATGGTCGTAGTAGAGCACGTTCATGTCGAAGCCCCGGGCACGTTTCGCAACCTCCGTACCGATCCGCCCCATACCGATGATGCCCAGTGCGGCGTGGTGGACGTCCCTTCCGAGTAATTCGAGAGGCTTGAAGGTTTCCCACTTTCCCTTTCGCACATAGTCTATTCCCTCGCCGATGCGTCGGGCGGCGGCAAGGAGAAGGGAGAAAGCCAAGTCCGCCGTGGTTTCAGTCATTGCCCCGGGAGTGTTGCCCACCATGACGCCCCTTTTTGTGGCGGCTTCTACGTCTATATTGTCATATCCCACGGCATAATTGCTGATGATTTTCAGGTTCGGGCCGGCGGCGTCCATTATCTCGGCATCTATGCGGTCGGTAAGAAGGGTCAAAAGACCGTTCATGCCACGTACATTTTCCAGCAGTTCCTCCCGTGACGGCGGCGTGTCGCATCGCAGGATTTGAACGTCACAGGCCTTACTGATTATGTCCATCCCCACCTGGGGAATGGGGCGCGTCACCAGGACTTTTGGTTGTCCGTACATAATTTAGCGTGCCTCCTTGGCACCCAGGGATAGATATACCTGGTTGTGTAAGGGAGTTTCGATGCCCAGATATTTAGATTTTTTTACGATAAACCCGACAAAGGTTTCGAGTTCGGTTTGGTTGGACCTTTCAAAATCCAGCTGTATAGACGTCTTGGTTTCAAAGGGAAAGTCACCGGCCATTTTCATGGATCTTTCGACTATATCCTCCGGGAGAGCCACGTTCAAAGCGCGGGCCACGGATTCCACCTCTTTCATCATTCCTTCAAGCATGGATCGGTGCTGGTCGTTTTCCAGCACTGCGCCCACAGGTTCGCCGAAAAGAGAGGTTACGCCTCCCAAGGGACCCACGAAAAGGTACTTTGACCATATGACGACGGTAATGTCTTCTAAAAGGGAAGCCTTGACACCTGCGTTTTTCAGAAACGTTTCTACGGGAAGATATGGATCGGCCGCCCCCTTTTCGGGACCGAAAAACAGGGTGCAAGGTCCTCCCACCTGGGTTACTTCTCCGGGGGCCGTTCTCACCGAGCTGATGTACACGCAACCATTGAGAACGTGACCCTTTTTGATCACTCTCGAAAGCCGTTCTGCGTTGTCTGTGCCGTTCAGCAGGGGAATAGACACCGTGTCGTCGTTGATGCAGGGGAGCATCGATTTTGCCGTCTCCTCGAGGTCATACCCCTTGACGCAGAACAGAATTATATCGGCGGTTCCGGCCTTCGCGGGATCGCCTGTTGCAAGGGCGGGGCGGGCCGTCCAGGTTCCCTCATCCTTGGTTCTGACAACCAAGCCCCGTTCCTCTATTGCCTCCAGGTGCCTTCCGCGGGCGATAAACACGACCTCGTGTTCCACCGAGCTTTCATAGGCCCTTGCCAGCTTTCCACCGTAATATCCTCCAACGCCCCCTATGCCTACGACGATTGCTTTCATGCCTCTATCTTCCCATTCTTTCTGTGGAGTTCCCTTTCCTCTTTTTTTAGGGTGGACAGGAACCATCGGTAAAGAGGTGCGAATGAATCTTGCACCTGTCCGATTCGCGGGATCATAAAAACAAACCCACGTTTTTTATCCGGAACGAGGGCCATATGCCTGATAAGGCCCGGATCGGGATTCTCAGCAACGAAAGACAGGAGTAAATCCCGTGTCTTTTTATCGTCGTAATAGAGATAGAACCTGTGATTTCCCCAGTCCAGCTTTTCCTTTTGAAGCTTTTCTTCGTTTGTTATTCCGGCTCCTCGAAAGCGGGCGTAGGAGCTTTCAATGAGGTGGCCTTCACCGGGGGGCAACGGTGCGCGGCAATTAAGGGTGATGAAGAGCCTGTCGAAACGACGTGTTAGATAGGAAATGGGGAGATAGAGCCAGGAATGCCGTGGAAGCAGCGTGATAGTGGCGTCGATCTGCGACAGAGGATGTTGTTTGGGCATGTAAAGATTTGCATGGTAACCAACGACCCCCCCTATAACGGTAAAGGTCTGATCATTGGGCTTGACTATATCGACCAGGGCCTTGAAGGCCGACTGATATATTTCTTTATTTCGGCGGCGCCCACGGAAATAACCGAAGCTCAGGAGAAAGGTGAACGCTATGAAAAGATAAAAAAGGGGAGTGGCAAGAATGTTGTCCATAGTTACCCTGTTTTTTCGTTGAAGGTAGACAGGACGGCCGAGGCGATATCTTCCTCCAGCTCGTAGAGACAGGCGTCACTCCCGGCTTGGAAAAAGGGACGCAATGATACGCGCAGGAAATTCCCGGCGGCGCCTTCCTTGCAAAGCGCCGCCTCAACCTCGTCGGCCATTGATCTGTTCTCAGCCGCGACCTTGTTGTCTATCATGAGCCGCAGCGGCAATTCAAGTTCTCGGAGACCGTTGATCAGCCGCTGTGACTCCTTCAGGGACAGGATATCGGGATTAAAGACCATGAATATGGAACAGTCCGGCCCGGCAAGGGTCGCGGTCAGGTTTTTGTAGCGATCTTTCAGCGAACGAAGACGATTGAGGACGGCGTCGTCCCGTTCATCGTAAGCAAGCACTGTTCCCGATCCGGGAATTTCCCTTCTTACGTCCCCCCTTATTTTTTGTATTGTGTAGCGTTTTTCTATTATCTTTCTCCGTATTTCTATCAGGCGGTCGATCCAGGTGATCGTGATACGCGGCAGGGCGAGAAAACGCAGTGTCAAGCCCGTAGGCGGCGTATCGAAAAGGATGAATTCGTATTCCCCTCCGTCCCGGATCGTGTTTTCGATACCCGTAAGTAGAGCGTACTCCTCGATTCCCGGAGAGTACTTGAGAACGGAAAAATAATTGTCCAGGTTCAGCGCCCGCAGGTATTTGTAAGTGTCCGACAGGACGTTGATCTCTCTTTCCAGATATTGCCTTGACAGTTTCTGAAGATCGATTTCCTCTATATGGAGGTTTTTCGTGAGACGCCGCCGCTTTCCTCCGGTATCAACGTTAAACAGGTCGCCCAGGTTATGAGCGGGATCCAGTGAAACTGCCAGCACCCTGTAGATGCGGGACAGCTGCCAAGCCGCTGCGGCGGCGAGGGTGGATTTTCCGACCCCACCCTTGCCGGTGGAGAAAATTATCTTCATCAATCGATACCCAGGATGCCGCACATCTCGGCCAGCATGTCGCCTTCGTCTTCGGCTCGTCGATAGAGAGCGTTCATTTCCTTTTCCAGGAAGGGCATCAACTCTACGGCCAAAAACGTCGGCGGCGACGGAAAGCCGACGAAAGACCCGAGAAGAAGCAAGGCGAATATGTTCTCCAGTTCTTCAATCTCTACAACGGTGAGGGCGCAGGCCTTCTCCCGATGCATTAGTTTCAGAACATGCAGGATCCGTTTTACAAAGGAGACCATTAGTGTTTTTACCAAGTCGGCGGCCGGTTGCGCGGGAGCTTGTCGGTCCGCGCACCGGCCGTGGTTTTACGCTGTCAACATAGAGCGCTATTCTTCAGCCCGGTTCTTGTAACTCTTCACAAAGTCGATGATGAATATGATGTTCATTATGAACATGATGACCAGAATCACCAACAGCACATACCCCGTCAGTGGTGTCGTTTTGATCGTCTGGGGAATGGCCACGGCAATGAACCAGATCATGGCCGCCGTGACGGTGATCCAGAGGAACCACGCGGGAATGACCGCCACGTTGGAGTAGGATGAGCGAAGTTTCTTGTGCACGTAAGCGGCACCCGTCATGAGGGCGATGGATGCGATAAGCTGGTTTGCGGCTCCGAAGGACGGCCACAGGATAGTGAAATTTTTGCTCCACGCCAGGTAAATGCCGATGGCGGCCGGGATGACCGAGGCCACGAACCTGTTGGTCAAGATTTTGTATATTCCCGAGGCCTTTTCCTTCAGCGGGTCGGCCATTTCGGTTATGCAGTAGCGGCCCAGGCGGTTGGTTGTGTCCAGGGTTGTCATGGCAAAGGCCGCCACCCACATGCCGGCGACTACCTTGACATAGTTGATTGGAATTATGCTCAGCCATGTGGCGTTTACCATGTCAGCGTAAGACTGGACGAAGAGATTCGCCTGTGAAAGTCCAAGTTTGGTGGAAACCGGAGTGAACTGGGCGCCCCAGTTGGCTGCGGTGAGCGTGAATGCCGCATCCTGGGCAGCAGCGGCGTTCTGGAGGGCGGTATAGCCGAACCCCGCTATCGCCACGATAACGGTGGTGGACAAGAAGCCTTCCGTGAACATGGCTCCGAATCCGATAAAGAGACCGTCCGATTCCTTTTCTATCTGTTTCGACGTGGTCCCGGAGGCCACGAGGGAATGGAACCCGGAGAGCGATCCGCAGGCGATTATCAGTGGAATGACCGGCCAGAAGGGTGTCGGTTTGCCCGCCGTCAGGATAGGAGAGAATGAAGTAAAAGCGGGGACCTCGAATCCCCTGAATGCAAAAATCGCGGCGACGAGACCCAAGAGAAGGCCGGCATAAAGGAGAAAGGAATTCAGGTAGTCACGGGGCTGGAGAAGGACATTCACGGGGATGGCTGCGGCTATGATGATATAGAAAAACATCACTACCATCCAGATATCGTAACTGGCCTTGATCGGAAGTTCGATGCCGAGTACTATTGAAATAACAAGCATGATTATGCCGATCACCGTGGCCAGTGAGAAATTCATCTTCATGCGGTACAGTAAAACGCCCAGGATAAGCGCAGCCACGATTGACCACAGGTAGGCCGAAGCAATCGCCGGAGATTTCGTGAACATGCCGCCGAGAACGGCTCCAAAGGCCGCGACAATGAGAATAAGGAGAAAAAACACGATCCAATAGAATGCCTGTCCCGTACGCTTACCCAAGAGGTCCTGGGCGACGAACTGGACCGACTTGCCATCATACCTGACGGACGACATAACCGATAGATAATCGTGGACGGCGCCTATAAAGATATTGCCCAGCCATACCCACAGCAGCGCAGGCGCCCATCCCCAGGCCATCGCCAGCGCAGGTCCTATTATGGGAGCTGCTCCGGCGATCGAGGAGAAATGATGGCCGAAAAGCACCTCCCGCCGGGCGGGGATGTAGTCGACACCATCGTACAGGCGTTTCGCCGGGGTTTCGTTTTCATCTGAAGCACCGACGACGTTCTTTTCTACCGCTCTTCCGTATGTAAAGTATAAAACAAGGTAGAGCGCCAAACCGACAATAATGATAAGGGCAGTCATCGTACACCTCCTGCTGTTTTAAGTGTGTATCTATATTGAGGGGGCCTCAATATGCCAAAAGCTTGGTACCCTTATTTTTCTTGCCTATGGTGAATGAGAATAAGCGGCGCGAGAATGAACACATGGCAATGTGTCTTCTATATTTTTAGGAGAAAGGGGAAATCCTGCTCACCGACGCCCTTTCAGCCATGCCTGACTTTTGACGTTAAAATGACAAGTTATCTTTGACGAGACTGTCTGCTTCGTTGTTACGTATGTATATTCCTATTGTTTTTGGATGTCAAACTTTTTCAGTCAGGCGGGAGCAAAAGATACATGGTATCGAAAGTGATGTAGAACCGGTGCTTGACCCGTCAGCGTTATTGGTGCGGTGTTATATCGTTTATTTTCAAGAATCGGCGACGTATTTCACCATACCGGGTAAGTGACGCCACGGCTAGGGCGGCGTCAGTCGCCTGGTCGATAAGGGGGATGCCCTCCGCCTTGACCTTGTCGATCATTTCCCGGGCATGTGGAGAGCGATCCTGCCAAAGGGGAAACATTATGAGCGGCTTTGTGGATGAGCGGTATATGTCAAGTATTTCGTCGAGGAGGCTCGGGATGGTGTAGTTCATGAAAAATCCTGGGGCAAAAACGATATGGACATTGTTGTCGTCCATTATGGCACGCAGGCATTCACCATAGATACGTTGGTCCGTCATTACAGCGGCGGTCATGTCCACAGGATTGCGCGCCGAACCATAAAAAGGAAGGACCTTAGCGATCCTGGAACGCGTATTGTCACTTAATTCAGGGACATTGAGTCCGAATTCTTCGCACTTGTCCGCCATTTCCACACCTGGTCCTCCCGAATCGGTCAATATGGCCACGTTTCGTCCCAAAGGGATTCTGCCGGCCTGGAACACCTTTGCGAAGTTTACCAGGTCTCTGAGTTCGTCGTAACGAATGATTCCCACCTGCCTGAAAAATGCGTCGTAAAGTTTGTCGGTTCCCGAAAGAGATCCTGTATGTGATTCGGCGGCCCTCTTTCCGGCGGAAGTTCGCCCGACTTTCTTGACGAGGACCGGCTTGCCCGCCCTGAGGGCGGCCTCCGCGGCCCGACGGAATTTATTCCCGTTCTTTGCGCCTTCTAAATACACTCCCATCAAGCCGGTATCCTCGTCATCAACAAGATAGTTGAGAAAATCGGAGAACTCCAAGTCCGCCTCGTTACCCACGCTAACAAAGGCGCTGACTCCGATTTCTTCTTCGAAAGCCTTCATGAAGGTACGTTCTCCATAGGCACCGCTTTGTGTTATGAAGGCGAGGTTCGAGCCACTCCCGGCGGAGGGCGCTTCGAATTCCATTACGTCGGAAAAAGAGGCCATCACGGCATTACCGAAATGAATGAAACCGATGCAATTGGGGCCCAGAATCCGAATGCCGCTCCTGCGGGAGAGCTCCGTTATCTTGTTTTGCACGGCCATTCCCTCGTCCCCCGTTTCAGCGAATCCGGCGGTAAAAATGACGGCGGCCTTTACCTTCTTTTCGGCGCATTCTTGCAGGACTGGGATGAGTGCCTCCCTGGGGACCGAGATAACAGCCAGATCGATATCCCCGGGAACGTTAGTTACGGACCGATAGCAACGAAGTTTTCCTATCCTTTCATATCGGGGATTGATGGGGTAAATATTACCCGAAAAACCCTTTTTTAACAGGGCGGCCAGCGGACGGCCGCCCAGCTTCGTAGGATCAGCGGATGCGCCGACAATCGCTATTGATTCGGGATTGAAAAAAAATTCCATTTCTCTTGGAGCAGTGTTGGTAAGATACTGCGACATTTGACGTTCCTGATCGCTTGTTTTCAGGACCGGCTTGGAGGTCTCGGCCGGCCCGGTTTTATGTCCGATGTATGAGCCAATATTTCTTAAAGAAAAAAAATTTCCTGTCAACTGCATATTCAAAATAATTTTCCGTAAAATCATTGACGCCAAGGAGTTTCTGAGCATAAAAAGGAACTATAATTAAATAAATAGGCAGGATGAAGGAAGAATTAAAATGGGACAACCACTTCGGGTGTTGTTGGTCGAAGATTCAGAGGACGATGCCCTCCTGGTAATCAGGGAAATAAAGAAAGGCGGTTATGATCCGGAGTACGTCAGGGTGGAAACAGCCGAAGCTTTAGCGGAGGAGCTCAGGAACGAGTCCTGGGACATCATACTCTGTGATTACCAAATGCCTCGTTTTGATGGTCCGCGGGCGATCGAGGAGGTAAAGAACAGCGGTATCGATATCCCCTTGCTGATCGTGTCAGGAGCCATCGGCGAGGAACTCGCCGTGGAGGCCATGAGAAAGGGCGCCAACGATTACATAATGAAAGATCACTTGGCCCGGCTTGTTCCAGCCATCGAGCGCGAACTGGCGGAGGCTGACTCGAGGCAAAAAAGAAGGGAAGCCGAAGAAGAGATCGCAAGGCAGCATCGGGAACTGGAGCAGGTGATAAATGCCATGGTTGCCCAGGTATGGTACCTCGATCGGGAAGGTCGGGTCGTGAACTGTAACCGGTGTGCCGAAATAAGCGCGGGGGTTTCCTCGCACTTAGCGGTAGGGAAGACTATTCGTGAACTTGCTTCAGGCTGGGACGACCCTGAAAGAAGACACGAGGAGACCTTGCGGGTTGTGCGGACGGGCCAACCGCTTCTTGGTTCAATCGAGTGGTATCGGGGTCGGGACGGTCTTCAACGCTGGGTCAGCGTGGACAAGATTCCCTGGTACGACGTGAACGGTGAAATCATAGGGGTCCTTCTTTTTATATATGACATCACCGAGCGTCATATGGTCGAGCAGGAATTGCGGGAAAGTAAGAGCCTTCTCGAGAGTGCCGGTCGTATGGCCAGGTTCGGAGGGTGGAGCGCCTATCCGGCCGATAAACGCGTGCGATGGTCGGACCAAGTCGCTGCAATTCATGAGATGCCTGTCGGAACAACCCTTACCCTGGAGGAATGGATCGACTTCGTGGTACCGGGATGGAGGAACCATGTAACAGAAGCGTTCGAGAAATGCGCGCTTTCGGGGATACCTTTCGACGAAGAAGTGGAGATCAATACGGCACAGGGTCGTACTGTATGGGTCCGTATAACCGCTGAAGCAGTGCGCGGCGAATCGGGGGCCGTCACGCAACTGAGAGGTGCGCTCCAAGACATTACAGAACGTAAGAACAGCATAGAAAAGCTGCGTAAGGCCTTGGAATCGACGGTCCAGGCGATGGCACTCATGGTGGAAACAAGGGATCCATACACTGCCGGTCACCAGCGGAGAGTAGCCGACTTGTCGAGAGCCATTGCAGGAGAGTTGGGACTTTCCGCTGACAGGGTAGAGGGAACCTACATGGCCGCCACCATTCATGACATAGGGAAAATATCGGTTCCCGCCGAGATCCTAAGCAAACCAACAACACTCACAGAGACGGAATTCAGCCTTATAAAAGAACATCCCAGGGCGGGATACGATATCCTCAAGGACATAGAATTCCCTTGGCCCATCGCCAGGATAGTACTCGAGCATCATGAACGACAGAACGAGTCGGGCTATCCCCGGGGTTTGAAGGGTGAAGACATGCTCCAGGAATCACGTATACTTGCGGTGGCTGACGTGGTTGAATCAATGGCTTCCCATCGACCCTATCGACCCAGCATGGGGCTGGAAGCGGCGCTAAGAGAGATCACAACCAACAGTGGCGTCCTATATGATCCGGAAGTGGTTACCGTATGCGTAAGATTGTTTAGAAGAGGTATAATGGAAAAGATATTGGGGTAAAATCTTTAATCTTGACAATTGATTCGGTTTCGAATTCAAAGACCCCGGGAAATTTGGTTATGCTTGCCATTTTCGAAGAAAGAGGGGATAGTCTCCAAAATAAAGCTTTGACATCCCGACGCAGATTTCACTATAATCCCGCTCGGCCGTCGGTCGGCGCCCGGGAAACGAGTAGGCCGTGAAATTTTAAGGAAATGCCCGCGACTCTTTACAATCCCCGGGGGAAGATTATAAAAAAGCGAACATGTTCAATGTAGCTGTTGTACAAAATATTTCTTACAAACGTTATTATAAAAGGCGGTTTCAATGTTCTTTATGCGATCTCTACATGGGTAACCCCATCTTTCGACGATGCCTGTTCCCCGGAAGGAGGAGGCATCGCGAAGGAATCACGTAAACCCTGGGCATGCCCATCGCCGAGGGGGGCGTTTCGCGGAATCAACTCAAGATGATCGAATAGCAGCCGATAATCATGCGAAGGCTGAAGGGGCGCGCCTTTGCATGGTTGTTGAATATATCGAAGAGCGGCTTCCGAAAAAGCGGGAGTTATGCGGAAAGGGAGGCAATTATGAATAAGGCTGATCTGGTCAATGAAGTGGCAAGGGTAACGGGAACGAAGGCAAAGGCCCAGGAGGTGGTGGATTGCGTGTTTTCGGCAATAACCGGGGCCCTCGAAAAGGGTGAATCCGTATCGCTTGTTGGTTTCGGAACCTTCAAGGTCAGTGAGCGAGCGGCGAGAACGGGACGCCATCCCCGTACCGGCGAAGCAATCGAAATTCCGGCGTCAAAGGTACCTCGTTTCGTCCCCGGGAAAGCCCTGAAGGACGCCGTCAACTGAAAGGATTTTTTACCGTTTTCGGCGCCCCCAGGACAGTGTTGTGCGGGGCGCCGGGCGCGGTTCCGGCAAGGTCATTCTTTTCCTGTAATGTCATAGTCACCCGCCAAGTTTTTCTAACCATTCAAGTAATATCATCAAGATACCGATAGACGTTTGAGATACGTCCAGATGCGGGCTGAAAAAGCGACGTAAGGTTTCCATGGATATCTGCGGTTCCCGGAGTGGAAAGGCGAGTTTAGAAGTGTCAGATGCACCTAGGATACTCATCGTGGAAGACAGCGCTACCGTGCGGGCCATGCTTTCACAACAGCTGGAAAATCAGGGCATGGTTGTGATCCATGCCGGAGACGGCAGGGAGGGACTAGAGAAGGCGCTGTCCGGTATGTTCGACTTGATTGTCACCGACGTGGAAATGCCCAGCATGGACGGATTGACATTCTGTGAGCATGTAAAGAAGAATGCCGCGACGCGAAGCACGCCCGTGATAATGCTCAGTTCGCACGACAGCGATGAGGATATCGAGAGGGGTTTCCGGGCCGGTGCGTCCGCTTACATATCAAAGAGCAAGGCACGGGATGAGTTGTTGGTCACCATAGAACGAATAATGGATGCCTACAGTTTTCATCGGAGTAGTACGATCCTGGTGGTGGACGATTCGGCGGTTGTGAGGAACATGGTTAAGAAGGGTCTGGAACAGGCCGGATTTCAGGTGATATCGGCGCCGAACGGACAAACGGCCCTCGATTGCGTGGAGGTCACACGCCCCGACCTTATTATTAGTGACATCGACATGCCTGTTATGAACGGGATCGATTTCTGCAAGACCTTGCGGGCGACCGTCGATTACGCTTCCATCCCCTTTGTCGTAATGAGCGCGAACAGTGACCGCGCTGTTATGAGACAGATGTTGCAATGGGGTGCCTCGGCCTACCTTGTCAAGCCCTTCAACCTGGAACAGCTCGTGATCACGGTCGAAAAGCTTCTGTCCGACAACTATCTCCTCATGCTAAAGGACCGGCAGCGACTGGAAGCGGAGCAAAGATTGTTCCTGGCAAGTATCGCAAGCCTGAGTGCCGCGTTGGAAGCACGGGATTCATACACCCGCGGCCATTCGGAATCGGTGGCCAAACTGGCCTGCCGCATTGCAAAAGAAATGAACATAGACCAACATGAAATTGACAGCCTTTTAACAGCCGTCCGTCTTCATGACATAGGAAAGATAGGTATTCCTGATAATATATTGTTGAAGCCGGGACGTCTCACCAAGGTCGAGTTTGAAGTGATTCAAAGTCACCCCGAGGTAGGGACGCGCATACTTGGAATGATACCCAGCATGCAAAAGCTTCTACCGGTCATTCGCAATCACCACGAGCGATTCGATGGCAAAGGGTATCCCGACGGCCTGAAGGGATGCCAGATACCCCTGTGGGCTCGCATTACGGCCGTGGCTGATACCTACGACGCCCTAACAAGCGATCGTCCTTATCGCAAGGGCATGGAGCCCGAGGAAGCAATAACCGTAATCAAGGAGGTTCGCGGCACACAGTTATGCGGTGACTGCGCGGATGCTTTTTTGGAAATAATCAACGATGGAGACGGTCGCAATTAAACCCACGTTGACCAAGGTCGTTGTGGGTTGTCCGAGTCGGATTTGTCTCACCTCGTACGGCCGGATTGAAGGAAAAGAGGTTTATTAAGAGTCTCGTATTTTACGAGACCTTCATTGTTCACAGGGGAGAAAGCAGGTCACCTCGATATTTTTTTTGTCGGTGCTTATCGTGACGGCTCCATGAATGTCGGTACGGTAGAGTTTGGCCCCCACATTGTTGTAGCGCTCGACAACCTCGGGGGCAGGGAAGCCGAAAGGGTTCCCGAATCCCAGGCTGGCCACAGTCACTCGTGGTCTCACAGCCTCTAGAAACTCCATGGTATTAGACGTGTGACTGCCGTGGTGCGGCGCCACCATGACATCGCTCCGTAACTGGACACCCGAAGCGAGAAGTTCTTTTTCTTTTTCTCCTGTAATGTCGGCCGGGAGGAGAAATCGGATACCGCCCCAGGTAATACTAAAAACGAGGCTGTGGCGGTTGAAGTCGTACCTTCCCGAGGAAATGTCGTTTTTTCGGGAGTTTGACGAAGGGCTGATGAACGATATCGTCACATCTCCCACACGCCGCGCGTTCGAACCGCTCCATAGGACATGGTGGGGGATGTCCTTTTTCTCTATCAGCCGGGCGAAATGCCGGTAGGTAGGGGTATCCGTCCCGTCGCCGTTGGTCCAGACCTCCTTTACCTTGAATGTCTCAAGCAAATAGGGCAACCCTCCTATATGGTCCTGGTCCGGATGCGTCAGTACCAATATATCGATTTCCTTGATCCGACGATACCGGAGATAAGGAGCCACTATGTTTTTCCCCGTGTCGAAAGCGGGATCGTGAAAACCGCCTCCGTCGACCACAATAACTGTTCGGTCGGGAAAGGTGATCACTACGGAACTTCCTTGTCCCACATCGAGACAGGTCATTTCCAGCCTGTCCACTGGAATCGCTTGCCTGTCAAGGTATCGACCGTACCCTATGCCTACGGCGGTGACGATCACCAGGCTTGCAGCAGTGATCATGATGCGCCGTTTGCCGTCTTTCCCACCATCGTTTTGCCTAAGATTATCCGTGAGTTTTAAAATCAGCAGAAAACCCGTGTAAAAACATATTATTTCTACAAGAGAGGGTGTCGTAAGACCGATGCTGGATCCCGGAATTTCTTCGAGACGGGCCACGGTAAAGAGTATCGGGGTTAGGAGAAGGCTCGCAGCTTTTAACATTACCAGTGAGAATCCGGGCACGAGCGATGCCGAGAAGGCCGCCGCCATGCTCAAAGGAAGAACGCCGAAGCCTACCGGTGGGACAACAAGCGCATTCGACAACAATACCACGGTGGAAAGGCGGTTGAAGTAATAGGCGACGAGGGGGGCCGTGGCGGCGGCAGAGACCGCGGTCACGGTAAAAAAGACGATCATCTTTCTCGCAAGATACCCCCTTTTTGAAGTTTCCTGCAGGCGACGTAGGCGGGGGAGCGTTATGGCAATGGCCGCCACGGCTGTAAATGAAAGCTGAAACGATATTTGGTACAAAGAACCCGGCGAAAGAGAGAGAATGATTATCGCCGCCAGGAAAAGAGTGTTGAGGAGGTTGCCTGTACGGGAAAGGATCAATGCCGATACGAAGGCGACTATCATGAGCGTCGCACGCTGGGTCGGCGTGCCGAAGCCGGCGATGAAGGCATAATAACAGACGACGGGGATTGTGAGAAAGGCCGAGATCCTGAATAGATCGCCCTTGAGAAGCAACGAAGTCCGGCAACACATAACAAGTTTAACCGCAAGGAATGTAAAAAAGGCCGCCATTCCGATGTGAAAACCCGAAATGGCAAGGACATGGGCCAAACCGGCCTTCGCGAACTGTTCCCTGACGGTCGGTGAAATTCTATAACTTTCCCCGAGAATCAATGCTCCCAGCACTTCACGTTGAGGTGAT
>JAHDRK010000088.1 GCA_018433345.1 Syntrophobacterales bacterium
AGGCACGGTTCCGGGCAATCAACCATGAAATTTGTGGACGAAGCCAAGATATACGTGAAAGCCGGTGACGGCGGACGTGGATGCGTGAGTTTCCGGAGGGAAAAGTATGTGCCGAGGGGCGGTCCAGACGGAGGAGACGGTGGAAAAGGAGGAGATGTAATCCTTCGAGCCTCAAAAGACCGTCACACACTCCTCGACCTGAAGTTCAATCAACACTGGAGGGCCGAAAGAGGGGGCCATGGGAGCGGCAACAATCGGACCGGCAAAAACGGAGCCGACGTGGAAATTCTCGTACCCATGGGAACGGTGGTAAGGGACCTGGAAAGCGGGGAAATCCTGGGCGACCTCACGGAGGAAGGACAAGTTTGCGTGGCGGCCAAGGGCGGGATTGGAGGCAAAGGAAACACCCATTTCAAAAGCGCCGTGAATCAAGCGCCCCGCTTCGCACAGGATGGAATGCCCGGCGAAGAACGAACAATAACTCTGGAACTGAAACTAATAGCCGACGTGGGAATTATCGGCTTCCCCAACGCGGGAAAATCTACACTCGTTTCCGCCGTCTCGGCGGCCCGGCCGAAAATTGCAGATTATCCCTTCACCACCCTTAAGCCCAACCTTGGCGTAGTTCAATATGGCGATCTTGAAAGCTTCGTCGTAGCCGACATACCGGGCCTGATCGAAGGGGCTCACAACGGAGCGGGGCTGGGAACGCAATTTCTGCGCCACGTGGAAAGGACATTGTTGCTGTTGCACCTCATAGATTTGTCACGGGTCGAATCAAAGGGAGCCTGGAATGATTTCGAAATCATAAACAAGGAATTGTCGTCTTTCAGTTCCGCGTTGGGCGAACGTGACCAAATCGTGGTCCTCACCAAGACCGACCTGCCCCATGTATCGAGGATGGTGGAAAAAGAAATAAAATCTTTCCGGGAACGGGACATCCCCGTTCTCACCGTATCCGCCGTGACGGGCGAGGGTCTGAAAGAATTGATGCTGCTTGCGGCTCGAATGCTGAAAGAAAGAAAAGGATTGTGACCGCCATGGAAGGGGAACGAAAGCAAGTTGTCAGAAAGGTCAGGCGGGTGCTCATCAAAATTGGAAGCGGCGTTCTGACCACCTCAGATGCCGGCATTGACCTCGATATCATACAGAACCTGGCGGATGATATAGGCGAACTGTCCTGCCGGGGCATCCAGTGCGTGCTCGTATCGTCGGGGGCGATCGCCTCCGGCAAAGGTCGCCTGGGAATCAAGGGCCCACTGAAAAACCTTCCCCAGAAGCAGGCGGCGGCGGCCGTTGGCCAAAGCATTCTTATGGACTCATACTCAAGGGCCTTCGCTCGTCACGGCCTCATTGTCGCCCAAATGCTTCTCACCATGAGCGACCTGGTGGATCGACACCGGTACCTCAATATCCGCAACACCCTGACGACCCTCATGGAATGGAAGGTCATCCCCATAATAAACGAAAACGACACCGTGTCCGTGGAGGAGATCAAATTCGGCGACAATGATAACCTTGCATCGATGATGGCGAGCGTCATGGAGGCGGAACTCCTGATCAATCTCACCAATACGGAAGGTCTTTACGATTGCAATCCTCGGCTTTTCCCCGACAGGGCGCGCCTGATCCCTCTGGTTCGCGAAGTCACGGATGAAATCGAGGCATTCACCTCGGACGAAGCCGATCCCCTGGGGACCGGAGGCATGAAGAGCAAGGTCATGGCGGCCCGAAAAGTAACGTCCTTCGGAATTCCTTGCATAATAGCCCCCGGAAAACGGAAGGGGATCCTGGCCGATATTTTCGCTGGAAAAGAACGGGGTACGCTTTTTTTGCCGAGCAAATCTCATATGTCGAGCAAAAAATTTTGGATCGCTTTTACCCTTAGATCGAGGGGAAAACTGTACCTGGACGACGGTGCCGTGGCCGCCATCGTCGAGAAAGGCAAAAGCCTGCTTCCGTCGGGAATTATGAGGGTGGAGGGTGCCTTTTCCACCGGCGATCCTGTAACCTGTGTCGATTCGAAGGGCGCCGCCGTCGCAAAGGGGCTGGTCAACTACAGTTCGGAAGACCTGGAAAAAATAAAGGGGCTGAAAACCTCTCGGATCGAGCAGGTACTTGGTTCGAAACCTTACGACGAAGTTATTCACCGTGACAACATGGCCGTTTCGGGGACAAAAAAATGATCGGTCGGCGTTTGTGACGCGCGGCGGGATGCTTCCAGGCGCCTTTCCCGGACCGACCACCTAACAGACAGGGGCTTCGGCCTCGAGGCGGCAGGAAGGATCAACTCTTCCCATGCAGTCGAAAAGAACCCCTTCGCGTCTAAGGAGTTCCTCTTTCATGGCCGATCCCCCACCGAAGTTTCCGACCTCTCCCGTTGACCTGATCACCCGGTGACAGGGAAGAACAAGGGGAAACGGATTACGGGCAAGGGCCGTGCCCACCGCACGTGCTGCTCCCGGCGCCCCTATCTTCTTTGCAAGATCTCCATAAGAAAGAGTCATCCCACGGGGTATGCCGAGAGCTCCCAGCAGCACCCTTTTCTGAAAGGGATAGAGCAAGGCAAGATCGAGTACCTCGAGGGCAATCCCTGTTTCAGCCCCCTCGAGCAACTTCCTGATCCGGCCTTCCAAAACGACAATAGGCCATGGAACAGAAAGCGGTTCCGGGTACGCCCCGGCAGTGTCCGTCCGGCCGCCGAGAAGGCGGAGAGCGGTGACTAGGTGGACGTGACCCTCCTTCCTCCATTCTATTTCAACGGACCCGAAAGAAGACGGCACCCTCAACTGATGAAAAGAAATCTTTTTGCCTTTGACACGGCTCTCCATATCGCTTATGTTTCTCCCATTTATAGAAAATGAGTAACACATTATGAACCGAGGAAAAAGAATAAAGTTCGCCCTGATAAACAGCGCCCTTATTAACACCCTGTTTTCTCTAATATTTAAACTGTACACCAAGACTCTGAGAATTGAGTTGTATGGGGCGGAAAAGGCAACGGATCACCTGGAACGCGGTGGGCGGGTCATACTCTGTTGTTGGCACCAGCGGTTTTTTGCAGGATTTTTTCTACCCGGGAAACTGAAACGAAACCCCGTCGTCATGATTTCCCAAAGCGACGACGGGACTTTTATATCCACCATGGCGCGGAGTTTCGGTTGGATCCCTGTACGGGGTTCCAGTTCCCGCGGAGGCAGAAAGGCTCTCCGCGAGATGATCAGACTCCTCAAGCAGCATAACATAGGGACTCACATCGCCGACGGTCCCGGCGGCCCGCCCAGGGTGATCAAGCCCGGCATCGTCATGCTTGCGAAACACACAAACGCGGCGATCTGTCCCATTTACGTCATTTACCACAACGCATGGGTGTCCAACAGTTGGGACCGCTTCATGGTCCCGAAACCAGGCAGTCGCGTGACGCTGCACTTCGGGTCTCTCGTGACCGTGCCTGAATCGCTCGATTCGGAGACACTCGAAGATATCCGTTTCCATATCGAAGAAACTATGATCCACGAATACCGGCGGCTTGACGGCAAAGTGCGCCGGTGATCAAGGAATGGGTTTCATGGTTTTCTTGTAGCTTTCCGCCAACTCACGGTACAGACGGACCCCCTCGCGAATGCGAGTCGCCTGTTCAGGCGTCGATTCTCTTTTAATCACCCTTGCCGGGCTGCCCATCGCCATTGCGGACGCCGGAATCTTTCTTCCCTCCGGGACCAGTGACCCGGCGGCCACGAAAGCCCCCTTCCCGCATACCACGCCGGACAGAAGTATGGCTCCGGCACCGATGACACAGCCCGCTCCGAGTCGAACATCGTGAAGAAGCGCGCCGTGGCCGATTATGCAATCGTCTTCTATGACAACCTGCAATCCCGGACTTACGTGGATGACTGCGTTGTCCTGCAGACTCACATTATCACCGAGGGTCACTGAACCGAAGTCGGCCCGTATCACCGCGCCCGGACCGACAAAACACCCTGCGCCCACAACGGCGTTACCGATAACAACTGCCTCGGGATGTATAAAGGCCTCTATCGACAGTTCCGGTCGCTTGCCCTGGAGTTCATATACAGGCATGAAGAGCGCGTCCCCTGAAAAGGCCGCCTGCGCTGAAGCCGCCTCTCATGAATGATTCTTTATAAATTACGCTTGAGAATATGGTCCGCCACGGCCAAGAGGGCTTCCTTCGCGAAAGATTCCGGCAAGGGGGCTATGAGTTTCTTGGCCTCATCCACGAAACCGGCCGCCCGGGCGAGGGCGTAATCTATCCCCCCGTATGCCCTTATGAACCTCGCGATTTCAATCACTTCTTCGTCATCGGCCTCTTTCGAGGCAATGATGTCCCTTATGCGGTCCCTCTCGGAGGGCGAACACTGTCTCAAAGCCCATATAAGGGGAAGGGTCATCTTGCCTTCCCTTATATCCATTCCGATGGTTTTACCGAAATCTTCCTCCACGCCCACATAGTCCAGTGTATCGTCGGTGAGTTGAAAGGTAACTCCCAGTTTCGCGCCGAACTCTTTCATGAGATCCACCGACTCGGAGTTCTCTCCTGCAAGTACCGCTCCCAGGGCGCATGCGGCCGCCATGAGAACGGCCGTCTTTTTCTCGATAATGGAAAAATACTCCTCCTCGCTGATAGCGACATCTCCGCTCTTTATCAGCTGTATCGTCTCCCCCTCCACCATGGTGGTGGTCGCCTCGGACACGATTTTCTGGACGTCATGATTGCTCGACGCCGTAAGCAGTTTGAAGGCCTTGGCATAGAGGTAATCACCCACAAGAACGCTGGCGGCATTTCCCCAAATGCGGTTTGCTGAGGTCTTGCCCCGACGCATGTTTGCATGATCTATCACGTCGTCATGGAGAAGGGACGCCGTGTGGATGAACTCCAAAACCGCGGCCAGGGGGTGGCGGACGTCCCCGTGGAAACCGAAAAGGTCGGAACAAATCATGAGAAGCAGGGGACGTATGCGCTTACCACCGCTCATTATTATGTGGCGGGAAATTTCGGGAATCAGCTCGACGTACGATTCGTGTTCTTTTTCGAGGAACTCTTCGACGACGGCTAGGTCTTTCTCGTAAGCGCTGACCACTTTCTGTAATTCCATAGATTGCACCTTGCACCGGAAACCGTGCGGTTCGGTATATTTCATACCGGTAAGAATGTCAAAGTATTTCATTTACCAGGAAGATCTCTCGGTCTTTACCGGGGAAAAGGGAACCGGTTCAATGCAGGATGGATCATCATGGAGGGGTGAATTCACAGCCTTCGACACTTCGTAAGCAGCCATTTCCCCGGATGACCTCGGCCTGAGCATGCCCTTTTGCATGGATGGATGAGGCGATTCATCGAGCCATGTATCGAACTGGTCCACCGTCAAAATAGCCGGCATCCTGGGATGAATGGACTGGAGAGTGCCCTGGGCAGCGGTTGTAATGATAACGCAAGCCGGGCGGCTGCGCCCCTTATCCTCCACATGGTCATAAAGCGCGGCAAATCCCATGAATTCGCCGGAAGCAAACTTGATGTACCAAGGTACGCGCACACCCTCCCTGCGTTCCCACTCGTAATATCCGTCCGCCACAACCAGGCAGCGGCGACGACGGAAGGCTTCCCTGAATATAGGCCTTCGGTCCATCGTCTCCGAACGGGCATTGATTACAAGAGAACCTGAAGAACCGCCCGTCCTCCCTCTAAGCGGTATCCCCCAGCGCATGTCGCAGAGGATCTTGTCGTCGCTCTCTTTTGTTATGACGGCGATCTCCCTGCCCGGAGCTATATTGAAACCAGGCCTCGCCCGGCTTAATACCCGCGATACCCCCGCGGCCTCGGCAACCTTTTTTAGGTCGGACACCAAGGCGAAACGACCGCACATTCGAAATCCCCTCCAAAACGCCAGAACCTCGAACCGCCTCTCAGGTGGCTCGTGCGGCGTTACAATTTGCATTTTTTATTTTTTTATACTGAACCTTCGGCAATCGCAACCTCCAGGAAATGCTCCCGGCATGCTCAGAACGAAGAAGTAAAGGGCTACGAACAGCCGACGTCCGCGAACCGCCTCAAGAAGACAAAGGAGACATATATTTCATCTCCAGACAAACAACGATCGCCCTTCATTTTCATTTCTATTTCTTTCGGGGCAAGAGGCAATTAAAGGGGAATTTGGGAACGAGGTTTCTCTGATTTTTACGGTCTTTTACATAAACATCGAGGCGGCGGGCGACAATAAAAGGTAAGTGATTCACCTGTCCAGGATTTCTTCGGCGAGGAGATCGTAGGTGTCGGCATCGACTATGCGACAGCGGACTATCTCCCCGGGCCGGGATCCTGGGGATGTCACGTAGGTCACACCGTCGATTTCGGGGGCCTGAAAACGGGTGCGCCCCAAGTGGGTGTAGCCCGGCATGTCGACGTATTCTTCGAGCAGCACCTCTTCGATCGATCCTAAGCGGCCCTCATTGATCTCACGGGAAATGAGGGCCTGCTCCCGCATTATGCGGTCACGGCGCGATTCAGCCGTTCGTCTTCGCACCTGTCCTTCCATGGATGCCGCCCTTGTCCCTTCTTCCCGCGAAAAGACAAAAACACCCAGATGATCGAAGCGGATATCCCTTACGAAATCGAAAAGGCGCTTGAACTGTTCCCTTTTCTCGCCCGGGAATCCCACAATTAGAGATGTGCGCAGCGAAACGCCCGGTATCGATTCTCGGGCACGCGCCAGGATATCCCGAATAAAGCGACTGTCGCAACGTCGGTTCATTGCGTGCAGAATCCCGTCGTCGATGTGCTGCAGAGGCACGTCAAGGTAGGAACAGACCTTCTCCTCTCTCGCCATCACCTTGAAGAGTTCGTCATCGATACTGCGGGGATGGGTGTAGAGCACACGTATCCATTGTATACCTTCCACGGCAATCATTGCCTCAATGAGACGGGGAAGGGAAGTTTTCTCCGGCAAGTCGAAACCGTAGGACGTGGTTTCCTGGGCGGTGAGGACCAGTTCCTTTACGCCAAGCCGAGCCAATCGTCTCGTCTCTTCAATAATGTCTTCCGGCGGCCTGCTCCTGTATGAACCCCGTATCGAGGGAATGACGCAGTAAGAACAATGGTTTGAACATCCCTCGGCAATCTTGATCCAGGCTGTCGCCGGGGGGGTCGACAGGCGTCTTGGATGCCCGGCGTTCATCAAGAAATCGGGCTTGCCCGCACGAAGACGGGACTCCGAACCTTCCGTGGATTTTAGTTTCAGCAGATGGTCCACAATGCGACCCACCTCTCCCGTACCCACAAAGAGGTCTACCTCGGGCAACTCCTTTTCGAGTTCGGCACCGTACCTCTGGACCAGGCACCCGGCAACAATCACATGATCGCATAACCCTCTGTTTTTGAGTTCCACGGCCTGCAGGATTTCCTCCACGGACTCTTCCTTGGCCGCCCCGATAAAGGCACATGTGTTGATTAGAATTATGTCGGAATCTCCGGAAGACGGCAGGACACGGAAGCCATGATCTTCCAAAAGGGCCTCCATAACTTCCGAATCAATTATGTTCTTGGGGCAACCAAGACGTACCGACGAAACAGTTTTCATATCAGCGAGGCATCTTCCCCGTCAGAACCTTCCTGGGCTTTGACCCGTCGGCGGGACCGACGATCCCCTCGGCTTCCATCCTTTCGATGATCCTCGCCGCCCTGTTGTATCCAATCTTCAGATACCGCTGCACCAGGGATATGGATGCCTGTCCCAGATCGGTGACAAGCTCCACAGCTTCGTCGTAACGCTCGTCGAACTCCTCATCCTGGAAAATCTCGTCCCTCACCTCCGGCTTATAGCTGGTTATGGATTCATCGTACTCCGGTTCGCCGCGCTTGCGAAGGAATGAAACAATGTTGTTTATTTCCCTGTCCGACACGAAAGCTCCGTGAATACGTGTCAGCGTCGACGAACCGGGAGGAATAAACAGCATGTCCCCCGCCCCCAGCAGTTTCTCCGCCCCCAACTGATCAAGGATGGTCCTCGAGTCGACCTTCGACGATACCTGGAAAGATATGCGGGTGGGGAAATTGGCCTTGATAACGCCGGTGATAACGTCCACCGAGGGGCGCTGGGTGGCGAGAATCAGGTGAATACCGGCGGCCCTCGCCATCTGGGCGAGACGGGCGAGCGATAATTCGACGTTCCGCTGGGCGACCATCATCAGGTCGGCCAACTCGTCGATGACAATTACAATGTAAGGCAAATGCTCGAGATTGACAGACTCCTCTTCCGGCAATTTCTCATTTCTTCCGAAATCGATTTCGGTCTTTCTCTTTTCTATTATCTTGTTGTAGCGTTCTATACTCTTGGCACCTTCCACGCTTATGAGTTCGTAACGGCGCTCCATCTCCCCTATGGCCCACTTTAGAACCTGGGCAGCCTTCTTCGAATTCACCACCACCGGGTGTAAAAGATGCGGAATGCCTTCATAGGCGGACAATTCAAGCCGCTTGGGATCGATCATAAGGAATTTTACATCATGAGATGGAGCCTTGAAGAGCAAGCTGCAAATCATGGCGTTCAGTGAAACACTCTTGCCCGATCCGGTGGTACCAGCAATGAGAAGGTGCGGCATCTTCGCAAGATCGGCAAGCACCGGATTTCCTACGATATCATGCCCCAAGGCGATGGGTAGCCTATGCTTAGATTCACGGAAATCTTCGGTATCCAAAACACTCCTCAGATAAACATTCTCCCGTTCCTGGTTCGGTATTTCGATACCCACGGCGGCCTTCCCGGGGATAGGGGCTATAATCCTTACGCTTTGTGCCTTCATGGCCAGCGCCAGGTCGTCGGAAAGGTTTGTTATCCTGTTGATCTTGACGCCCGATGCCGGTTCCAGTTCGTACATGGTGATCACGGGACCAGGCTTGATCTCCGTTATCTTTCCTTCCACGCCGAAATCGGCCAGTTTCTTTTCCAGAAGCCGGGCGTTCATGATAAGGCTTTCTCTCTTCACAGAGCGGTCCGGCATGTCAACCTCATCCAGAAGCGAAAGAGGAGGGAGTTCCGAACCGCCGTGTTCCGCCAGGAATGAAAAGGACGTCTGTTCGGATCCTTTCCTCTCACGACGTAATCTTTTGCCTTTTAATTGTTCGGCTATGACCGGAGCCTCTTTCCCCATAGTCTTTTTGCGTGCACCTATATTTTTTTTCCTCCGCCTGCCTTCCCCAATCCTTTTAATCCGAACCACCAACAGGGCCCCGAGCCGCGACACAGCCCCGGTCGTCCGAACCGCGAATAGTTTAATTTTCTCCGCCATGGACCGGAGTGTTATGTCGAAGGTCACGATGATCGATATAAGAAAAATCACCAACAATAATATGGTCGTTCCCGTCGAATTCAGATAGAGCTGTAACGCTTCGGAGGAAAGTCTCCCCAGAATACCTCCCGCCTCGGCATGAAAGACCTCGAGGGAGGGTACCCGCAGACTTATGAAGGCGGCAACGGAAAAGAGCATCCCCAAAAAACCTATGATCTTGTAAGGATCCACCCGTCGGGTTCTTCCCGTGAACAGGTTAATCGCCATCACCACAAGGCCCAGGGGAAAGAGAAAGGCCGTAACCCCTAAGACGAGAAACATGCAGTCGGCCACGTGGGCGCCGATAATCCCGGCTAGGTTATGTATCTTCACTTCCCCCGAAACATAATGGGTAAAGGAGGGATCCTCGGGATCGTAGGAAAAAAGTGACACGAACAGGAAGAGAGCCATAGCGAAAAGCAGAATGGCCCCTATTTCCCGCCATCGTTTGTAATCGCAGTCTCTTTTTTTCATTGGATTAGAATCACAATGTAGTAATTATAAACAACAACAAGGCGACCGTCCAGCAGTAGTAAGAAAAATACCTGAGGTTCCTCCTTCCCACCACGAACATGAGAAGCTTGATTGTCAGAAGCCCCACCACCGCCGCCACGATGGTACCCAAGGCATATATCACCATCATATCCAAGGCTATCGTCGCGGCATGTCTCATCTCCAGCATTGTCGCCCCCAAGACGGCGGGTATAGCCATCAAAAACGAGAAACGCGCCGCCGCTTCCCCCTTTAACCCGAGAAATATTCCCACTGCGATGGTGGTCCCCGACCTCGATATGCCTGGAATGAGAGCGAAGGATTGCGCTAAACCGAGAATGAGCGCCTCCTTCAATCGTAAATCCTTAAGCCCCCGACTATGAATCCCTATATGATCGGATAGGAAAAGGAGCGCCCCCGTAACGAGAAGCATGATCGCCACGGTCTGCACCGATTCAAAGAGCCTGTATATAGTTTCGCTGAAGGCCAGACCGACAGTAGCGGTAACAAGGGTCGCCACGACAAGATAGATGACGAGCTTTCGGACGGTTCCCGGCGAAACCGTCTCACCTCCGAAGAGAGATGCCGGCTGTTCGTCCGCTCCGGGAAGGCATGCCCTCAACATACCTGACAGGTCGCGCCGAAAATAGACAACCACCGCCAGCAGTGTTCCAAAATGAACCATGGCGTCAAAAAGGACACCGGGCTGCTCAAAACCTTCAATAAAACTCTGGACAACCACCAGGTGCCCGGAACTACTCACGGGAAGGAATTCCGTCAATCCCTGGAGGATACCCAATGCCACACTTTCCCAGACACCCAAAGAACGACTCCCCGGCGGCATCGCGAATAATTCCGCGATCCTTAATTTTTCCGTGTAGTTTTTAGTCCATATATGGAGTGAAGTCAACCCGTATATCCCATTCCGGCCCTGCGAACGGCACGATCGGGCAATCCCCCAACGCAAATTCCCATGAAAGGGTCACAGTAGACAAAAAGAAGCCGGGTTTGAAAGACATTTGATTTGCTAAGGCGGCGAAAGACTGCTATAGTCATCCGAAACAGCCTAAAAACCATTCAACTTAAACATTGCCCTTTTTAAAGAATTTTCTTTATCAAAAGGGCCGTCCGACAAGGTTTTCGGCAAGCTCGAAAAGGAAAGGAGAAATCATGGTAAACAAGGTGATTCTGGTGGGACGGCTTGGAGCAGATCCTGAAATCCGTTATACGCCGGACGGAACAATGGTAACGAACCTGAGCGTCGCCACCAACGAGCAATGGAAAGACAAGGATGGGGAACGCCAACAAAGAACCGAGTGGCACCGCGTGGTCACTTTCCGAAGACTTGCCGAAATCTGCGGAAACTACCTCTCGAAGGGAAGCCTCGTATACCTGGAAGGACGCATACAAACACGATCCTGGGATGACAAGGACGGCAACAAGCGGTACACCACCGAGATAATCGCCTCGAACATGCAGATGCTCGACAGGAAAAGCGACGCTTCCGGCTATTCCGACGAAGCACCGGCGAACTCCCGTGCGGAGACCGGCTTGGGAACATACGAAGACGATGTCCCCTTTTGAAACTACTTGTCTTTATCTTCTATTTTTTCCGAATCCCCTTTTTTATCTGACAAATTATCCTGTTCAGTGAAGGACGTCTTGAAATTTCGAATCCCCTTTCCGATGGCTCCACCGATCTCGGGAAGCTTCCCGGCACCGAAAATGATCAGGATAATGACCAGGATTACGAGAAGTTCCGGCATGCCTATTCCGAACATGTATATCCACCTCGTAACATGAGAATCTATTACTTTTGAAAAAAGCCGCCTCGCTTTGTTACCCGTCCCAACACCTTCCCGGGAGCAGGATCTTGCCGTGCAAACAACGAAGAAATACCCTCCCAACCGCTCCACAGTGATGGGCACGAGGGCATTGTGATTTCTTCATAGAACAATGTCCGCCGGGAGTCAATCATGATTTATCGCCTTTCCATATCATCTTGAGGTAAGGTAAGCGAAACAACTTCGCCCCGCCCGCCGAGAGATCCAAGGGATGATCCTTGGAAAAATACCTCTGCACCTCCGGCATTTCCTACTATTATCTCAAAGCCCTTCTCAGCTGTTCGGGAAATCGAAACACCCGGCTGCAGGAACATCTGCTCGAGTTTTTCGCCGTCCCGGACGATCTGTATCCAGGTCAACTCCGATGCACGGATCTCTAAAATTAAGCGATCCGGCACTTCCACAGCCGAGGAAACGGCGGGAGCGTCCTCACCTTCCGTAACGGCCGCCTCTATGACCTTTTCCTTCGCCTGAGAAGTCGAGACCTTTCCCTCGCGTACGGTCTCCATTGGACTCGGAACGGTCCTTTGTGAACTTGCGGGCAGCGGCCCTTCCCCGCGGATATCCCCTAGGGGCGGGGTGTCTTCCCGGGAGACCGTTTGGGTTCGACCCTCGGAATCTGTTTCGCCGACAGCCAAAAGCGATCTCCCCGCCGGGCTTTCATCGTCGATCACGGCATGCCGCTCAACCGGTTGCCTCTGCTCCCAATTATCCCATACAAAGTAGAAGGCCATCGACACCAAAAAGACGGCGAAAGCCGCAGAAGCGACTTTGGGTAATAACGGCTTTCGACTCCGCCTCTTTTTCAGGCATTCGTATCGGTCCTTCCCCGTCTCGTCCTCGGAACCGAGGCTTTCGTACCGCTGCAGCAGTTCTCCCTCATCGACCTTGATCGCACGGGCGTATTCCTTAAGAAATGCCCTTACATACACAGGCTCGGGCAGCTTGCTGAAATCATCCCCCTCCAGGGTCTCGATCATCAAGGGACTGACTTTCGTCGCCTTCACGATCTCCTTGAAACCGATACCCTTGGCTTCTCGGAGCTCTCTGAGACCAAAAAGAGAACCCCCGGTTTCTTGGCCCATTTCCTGGTCCTTGAAGTTTGTTCCCCCCATGTGTCCGATCACACTTCGTTTTTTCTCGCGACAAAAGAACGGTAGCACTAAAAGGACGCGGAATCAATAGAAATGATATCGTTTTTTTCCTGTAACCATGGTATCATCTAGTATTGCCGCATAGGGGAGACAATTCCACATAATATGGATTCCATTATTCACTTTGCCCATTCCATCACACGGGAGGCCGGGAAACTTTTGGCGGAACGATTTGGTCACCCCCAGGAGGTGGACTTCAAGGGCGACATCGACATGGTAACCGAAACGGACCGTCTTTCGGAACGCCTGCTGATGGAAAAGATTTCCTCCGCTTTTCCCGATCATGGGATATTGTCCGAAGAGTCTCCCGCCGTGAAAGGAAACTCCGAATGGCGCTGGGTGATAGACCCCCTGGATGGGACCACGAACTACGCCCATGGCTTTCCCTTTTTTTGCGTGTCCATCGCTTTGGAAAAACAGGGTTCTTTGGTGTGGGGAGCCGTCTTCGACCCATTGCGTGACGAAATGTTCGAGGCCGCACTCGGAGCCGGCGCACGCCTGAATGGCTCCCCCATTAGAGTTTCTAAAGTCGACCGGCTGGCGGATGCGTTCCTGGCTACAGGATTCCCTTACGATATCAGGGTCAATCCCGACAACAACCTGGATCATTTCAGCGCCATGGCGACGCGTTCGTTGGCGATCCGCAGGGCGGGCTCGGCCGCACTTGACTTGGCCTATACTGCGGCGGGCCGCTTCGACGGTTTCTGGGAACTTAAACTCAAGCCATGGGACACGGCGGCGGGGACACTCATCGTCTCCGAAGCCGGCGGTTGTGTCACCGATCTCGACGGCTCGGATCATCACTTGGAATCACCGGCCGTCGTGGCCTCCAATGGACTTATCCACGGAGAAATGCTGGCGGTTCTCGGTGAATCAGTCAAAAAATGAAATATTATACCGCAGGTGTGTCGCTTCGCTCCGGCCTACGAGCAGCGAACTCGTACGGCGCCGGGCATGCCGACCTTGGCCGGTAATTCCAGTTCGCTGGAAGTTTGTAAACCCTTCCGCCCTTGAAAGAGGGGGAAGAAGATGCGATCGGTCAGGTAAGAGGAAAAAAGGAGGATTCGCCACGACGGGATCAATAAAACTCTATTCCCTGAGCACATGCAGTCACTGCAAGGCGGCGAAGAAGCTTCTCGATCAATACAATGCGGATTACGAAACGACAGACGTGGATCTTCTCGACGCGGTGGAGAGAGCGGAGGCCATTGCCGCCGTAAAAAAGGTCAACCCCGGCATTTCATTCCCCACACTACTTATAGGCGAAAGGGTGATCATCGGTTACCGGGAAGATAAAATCAGAGATATGAGTTGTCCCTGCAGGTTGGCATCGGGCTCGCGGGAGTGGGACCAGGACATCATATGCCCATGCCTCTACCGAGAAGAAGACGTGAGCGAATACGGAAGCTGTTACTGCGGACTTTATGTCTCGAAGGAGTGGAACGATGGACTACGTGACAAAACACCAGTCCCGGAACGAAGACCGATCGAAAAGATGAACCACTTCTAAACGGCGGTGTCTCTTAAGCGGGGCGGGAATCTCGATGAAAAGCAACCCTGACAAAGAAAAAACAGGCGGAAAGCAAGCTGTCGGTCTCATCGATTGTCTTTGCTCCCCTCAATCCCCAGCTTGTTCATCTTGGAATGGAGGGTGTTACGATTTATCCCCAGGAACTGGGCGGCGGATTTTTTCACGTTGCCGGATTCCCGGAGGGCGATGCAGATGAGGATACGTTCCACCATCGAAAGCACTTCGTCGTATAGCGTGCTTTTACCCTCGCGCTTGCAACTGAGAATCGTGACAATTTCCTCCAGCCGTTTTTCGATGATATCATCCACGGCCATACACCCCTTGACGGAGGCCTTGTCGGTACTGTGAACATTCATGATGATTCAGACCCACCCCTTCCTTTACCTGGTGCATCCATGGTTCGTCCGCACTTACGCTTGGCGAAGTTGCGTAAACACTAGCCGCCAGGAATCGAACCGTCAGATGCGATGTCGATCACCCGGCCCCGGCTACGACAGCAGATTGAAGCACAACATACCTATCATAACGCAAGCCGCCGTCCAAAGCAGAACAATATCCGAAACTCTCTGCGGAACATTCTCCAATGCCTTGCGGGCGGCCGGTTCGATTTTATCTTCACCCGCGTAATCGATGACACGGGAAACAATGGTGGAAAAGTCGGACAAGTTGTTTGACAAAGCGTAAAATCCCCGGGTTGTTGTAAAAAGCAGGTAAACCCTTTTATTCAAAACCAACGCATCCACGTTGGCGATATCTTCCCAACCAAGTTTTTTTGCCCCCAGCAAACCCCTGACAACGATTCCCGAAGGTTCTATTGTCGCCTTTCGCCGCGAAGAAAAAACCAACATTGCGAAAAGAACGACGAATATGACCAGCAAGACAACGGTCTCCAGGGACATGCCGTCGGAGGAGAACGTTAAGACAAGAAGTGTAAAAGCCAGTAACAGGTCCACGGCCAGCGGAATCAAGAACGCTGGTCTCGTTCCGAAGGACTCCGCTTTACCATCCTTCTCAGGGGCTTTGTCACGGGTCATGCTCCTATCGCTCCGGTTCTCTTGAAAACGTCCCGCTTTTACCGCCGCTCTTTCTCACCAGCCTTGTATCACAAATGGTGATTTCCCTGTCTGCGGATTTACACATGTCGTAGATGGTCAAGGCAGCGACGCTCACCGCTGTCATAGCCTCCATCTCCACCCCCGTTCGCCCGACCGTTTTCACCGTTGCTTCAATTTCTATGCTCCCGGCAGGAACGTCAAGAACGAATCGTAGATCCACACCGGTGAGTTGGAGGGGGTGACACATGGGAATCAGATCGCCTGTTTTCTTCGCCGCCATGATCCCGGCGATCTTCGCCGTGCCGATAACGTCGCCCTTTGCCACTGCTCCCGCCTCGACAAGGCGGGCGGTTTCGGACTTCATGCGCACTATACCGCGGGCCGTTGCCTCACGCCTGGTTTCCCCCTTCCCGGTCACGTCGACCATCCTTGCTGAACCGTTCTCGTCAAGATGGGTAAATTTATCCATTTATATATATCCTACCAAACGACGCGGACGTTGCCGGGGGGTGAAAAAGAGTTACATACATGTAACACGGCATTCGTCGCTCGTCAATAAGACCGAGTTCCTTCAGCAGCGCATCCGACATTCACAAATTATCCCCGAGTCTAACCATCGTCGATGTAACCGGCGCCCCGTAAAACAGCCGGGCAAGTCGATCGAACCGTTCATTGCGATCCGTCGTGCAAAAAATTCTTTCACCGTTGCGGGAGATCCGTTCCTCGATCCACCGATGTCGCTCCAGGTAATCCTTCAACTTCTCCGCCACCAAAGGGCCTTGCTCCAAAATGGATATCCTGTCAGGAATATGCTGGCGAAAAATTGGCATGAGCACCGGATAATGGGTGCATGCCAGGAGGATGGTATCCAATCCATCATTACGACTTAAGAGCATCTTCACATAGGCGGCCACCGCCACGTCCGCCGTCTTCCATTCCTGCTCTCCCGCCTCAACAATGGGGACTAGAATGGGGCAGGCCTGCTGAACGATCTCTACCGTGGGATCGAGCTTGTGAACTTCCACCGGGTATGACCCAGACTCCACGACCCCTTCCGTTGCAAGAATCCCAACGCGTCGACACCCTTTTTCAACAATCGCCTCGGCGGCCGGCCTCACGACACCAAGCACCCGCCTGCCGGGCCAGGCCGCAGGCAGGTGCTCCTGCTGAATCCTCCTCAGGGCGGCGGCTGAGGCGGTGTTGCAGGCGACAATGATGAGGGGACAGCCCCGCTTGAACAGGTAATCCACGGCCTGACGGGTAAACTCGAAAACGATCCCGGCCGATCGCGTTCCATAAGGGATTCTCGCATTATCACCAAGATAGAGATAATCATAACGGGGCAACAGTCGGACCACATCTTTCATAACCGTAAGGCCACCGAAACCGGAATCGAAAAAACCTATCATGGCAAGACATGACTCCCAGGCAAGCAGAAGATACTCAGAGACCTACAAAAGGGCTCCCCGCCGCCATGTCGACGAAAGCCGAAAATGGAAAATGACAAGGGAGAGAGATTTTATAAAATGAGGTCTCGCCTATTGACAATACCAGCTTCACCGTATAAGAAACAACAAAATTCTTGCCATCTCCATCACCGTACCTTAAAAATCGGCCGAGCTTCTCGAGGGAAAGCAACAAATTGATAGTAAAGGTAAAAACGGGAACCATCATCGGCATAGACTCGCACCCCGTTGACGTGGAAATCGACACGGCAATGGGCCTCCCCCAATTTTCCACCGTAGGCCTGCCTGACGCGGCCGTCCGAGAAAGCCGCGACCGTGTCAAATCGGCCATCAGGAATTCAGGATATAGGTTTCCCCGTCACAAAGTAACGGTGAACCTGTCACCCGCCGATATCCGTAAAGAGGGGACAGCCTTCGATTTACCCATAGCCCTGGGCATCCTGGCCACAGAGGGAATCCTCAGACAGGAATCACTGGAAAAATACCTATTCATCGGAGAGCTTTCCCTCGACGGCGGTGTCAAGGCGGTTCCCGGGGCGCTTTCCGCAGCGATGCAGGCACGCGAAACGGGTCTGGAAGGCATCCTGCTGCCCCGGGACAACGCACTGGAGGCCGCACTCGTAAATTCCATCCAGGTTATAGCCGTGGATTATCTTTACGAAGCCGTGGAGTTTCTCAACGGCACGCGTCACCTGGAGCCGACGCCCTCCCCGGGCGATGAACTGTACCGGAGAAGCCTCGCCGCCGACATCGATTTCAGTGACGTCAGCGGCCAGTTTCAGGCCAAGCGGGCGCTGGAGATAGCGGCGGCAGCAAATCATAATGTCCTTATGATAGGCCCCCCGGGCTCGGGTAAAACGATGCTCGCCCAACGTCTTGCCACCATCTTGCCCGACCCAACCTTCGAAGAATCGATCGAGGCGACCAAGATTCATTCGGTGGCAGGAATACTGGACAAGAACAACATGCTCCTCGTGACCCGTCCCTTCCGGGCGCCCCATCATTCCATATCCGACGCAGGTCTGGTGGGAGGCGGTCATGTGCCCAAGCCCGGCGAAATCAGTCTCGCTCACAACGGCGTTCTTTTTCTAGACGAACTTCCCGAGTTCAAGAGAAACGTGCTCGAGGCCCTGAGGCAACCGCTTGAAGACGGCGTCGTAACCATCGCACGTTCATCCGCCACCATAACCTATCCTTCCCGTTTTATGATGGTGGCGGCCATGAATCCCTGTCCCTGCGGATACTTCACGGACCTGCGCCAGACCTGCCGTTGCACACCCCAACAAATACGGCAGTACCGATCGAAAATCTCCGGGCCCCTTCTCGATCGAATCGACATTCACGTGGAAGTGCCGTCGTTGGGTTACAACGATCTGGCAAAGCCGTCGGTATCTGAATCTTCGGCGACGATCAAAAAGAGGGTGGATCGCGCCCGGTCCATTCAGAAGGAACGGTTCGGAAACGGCCGTCATACAAATGCGCGAATGAGCGCAAAAGAAATAAAGGCCCTCTGCCCCATCGAACCCGAGGGTCTTGATCTCATTGAAATGGCGATGGACAGGTTGGGTTTGAGCGCCAGGGGATACACGAAAATAATCAAGGTGGCGCGTACCATAGCCGACTTGGAAGAAGAGACCACCATTGAGTCTCATCATATAGCCGAAGCCATCCAATATAGAACGCTTGATCGAAGCGATGTTTAGTGCTAGAAAAAAGCGATTTGGATCTTGGGTTGATCGCTCATGGAAAACATCCGGCTCAACCCGGATCGATTACCGGAACGAAAGGAAGCCCACCCAATGGAAATAACGATCAAACCCGCGGCGCCCGGAAATTTAAAACCAAAACCGAGAGATGAATCCGCCCTGGGATTCGGAAAGATTTTCACCGATCACATGTTTGTCATGAACTATACCTCGGAACGTGGGTGGCACGACCCCTCAATAATTCCTTACGGGCCGTTCTCACTTGATCCGGCGACTATGTGCCTGCATTATGGGCAGGAAATCTTTGAAGGAATGAAGGCCTATCACGGAAGTGACGGTTCCATCTATCTTTTCCGACCCAGCGACAACATTGACCGGATGAACCGCTCCGCTGAAAGGCTGTGCATGCCGACCATGGATCCCGAACTTTTCATGGAGGCCTTAAAGAAACTCATCCTCATGGAACAGGACTGGATTCCCCATGGAAGGGGGACTTCCCTCTATATCAGGCCCACCATGATCGCCACCGAGGTGGCCCTGGGCGTTCATCCCTCCGACTCGTATCTCTTTTACATCATTCTTTGCCCGGTGGGAGCTTACTACCCCGAGGGATTCAACCCGACGAAAATATACGTAAGCGACACTTACACGAGGACAGCTCCAGGGGGCGTCGGCGAGTGCAAGGCGGCGGGAAACTACGCGGCGAGTCTATACGCCAGCAGGGAGGCGAGCAGACTGGGCTATACCCAGGTGCTCTGGCTGGATGCCCTGACACGCAGCCGTCCCGAAGAGGTTGGAACGAGCAACATATTTTTCGTGGTCAATGGCCGCCTTGTCACTCCTCCCCTTGAAGGAACCATTCTTCCCGGTATAACGAGAGATTCGGTCATCAAGCTTGCCCGCTCATGGGGTATCGAGGTGGAAGAAAGACGGTTGTCCATGGATGAAATCATAGACATGCTCTCATCGGGTGAACTCACCGAGATCTTCGCCTCGGGGACGGCGGCCGTAGTTTCTCCCGTTGGGCTGTTCAACTATCGCGGCCGAGAATACGAAATAAACGGCGGCTCCGTCGGCCCACTTACCGAGCGGCTTTACAATGAAATCCTTCGAATCCAGTATGGAGAAGGGGAAGATATCTTCGGGTGGAGAGTGAGGATCGGTCCATGAGTCCCTTTACTCCCTTTATCAACAATTTTGTTGAAACCCTTGTGGACAAGCCTGTGAACAAGAAACATAAGTGACTATAGAAAAGGAACTGTTTTCGATCTGCTCACATATAAGGCAGTGGAGGACAAAGTGAACAACCTCCCGATAGATCGCCCCCCGCCATGAAAGATATTACGAAGTATTGCATTCCACTTATTGTAATTTTGCTGTCCTTTGCTTACGTTTCGGAGGCGAAAGGGACACCTTCCCTCGAAACAGTAATCGAAAAACTCCAGGAATTTTACAACAACGTTGACGATTTACAGGCCGGTTTTTTACACCGTGCCCCCGTGGCGCTTACGGAAACTACCTTGGAAGAAAGAGGAATCTTCTACTACAAAAAACCGTCACGGCTACGATGGGAATACGATGATCCCGAAAACAAACTCATGGTGGTGAATCCCGAAGTAACCTGGATTTACCTCCCCGATGACAATCGAGTCTACAGACAGAAAACCGACGAGGCACTTTCCTCCCGGATTGTCATTCGATTTCTCAGCGGGGTGGGGAAACTGGAAGAAGATTTTTCAATCTCATTCGCCGCCCCCCTTCGAGACGAGGAAGGGCGATACCGGGTCGAACTCGTACCCCGTGAATACCTCGGCGGGGTTCAAAAACTGACGGTCATGATCGACGAGAAAACCTTTTTCATAGCCGGCTATGCCATAACCGACCCCTATGGGACAACCAGCACTTATACCTTCACCGACCCCGTCATAAATCAGGGGCTCCCGGACGAACTATTCTTTCAGGATCCTCCCGAGGGAGCCAGAATAGAAGATTTGATCTGAAACCGCTCTCAGCGGCCTCTGAACAAGAAAAGCAACAGGGAAACAACGATGCTGATGACCAGACAGGTCATGAGGGGAAAGTAGAAGGTGAAGTTCTTGCCCTTTACAAGAATGTCCCCCGGCAGGCGGCCGAACCAGTGTATCTTCCCTCCGAAAAAAAAGAGAACACCTACTCCCGCCACGATGAGCCCGACAGAGATGAGCAACTTTCCAAGGGGTGTCAAATCCATAGCGGCATTATAAACAGTGCGGCGTGATCATGCAATATCCAGGTCTCCTCCATGAAAAGGTCTCGTAAAAGGTTCAAAGGCCTCTTTCCCTTTCCATGGTTGGAGCGGTTTTAAAATGAGCACAACTCCCCGGCGCCCCGGAATCTCACAGAGGCTTTACCTCGTTTCGTATGCCGCCTCCGTTCACCAGGTTCACAAACTCATCTCCAAGCGGCCCTGAGGCTTCCATCACCCTTTTCCAGCGTTTCATGCGCTCGTCGGGATTATCGGCGAAGAGTTTGAAATCGTCCCTGTTCGGTATTTTCCCGTCGGGCAACGATTCGATAAACTCACGGGACGGTGACACCACCAGAAGATTTGCCGTCCATTCCCTTGGAAGCTCCCGTCTCTTCAAACGTCCGTCGAACCACGTCGGTGCAAGCCGTTGCTGGTGGTGAAATTGCAGCACCACGTCTCCGGCACCCTTCCCGTGGTGCTGGTTTCCGTGGTAATCAACCAGCCCACCGTCGCGATAGACTCCCCTTGGGGCACCGAAAATATTTTTGACACCCGCTACATAGAAGGGGACGCACGACGAGGCGAGGAGCACCCGCTTGAAATTCGCATCATTCAGGGGGATAGTGAGCCCTTTGAATCCCCTTTTGCGGCAGAAAGGGGGAGGCAAGTAACCACTGTAAAAGACCACCCGCTGAAAAAAAAGGGGAAGCGACGAAGGAGCCGCCATGTTGAAGAGACCGGCCGCGACCAGTCCTGCAAACTGGAAAAATGAGTTTTCCACTGCCGCTATATGCCTTGCCCGGGCGACACTGACGGCGAGACGGTACTGTTTCCGGTTCAAGGCGAAGGGAACCGCGTCGTCCTCTATGTAACTGTCGATCACCCGGGACAGCGCCTGCTGAATACTCTCCCTGCTGTCCCGGCGGCTGAAGTGCATGGAACTGTAAGATTCCATGAGACGGCGGTATGCCTTTTCCGGTTCCGGTTGAACCCAGGCGGCGAAGCGAAGCGCACCTGCCGAGGCCCCGGAAAGGGTCACCGGACTTTCCGCTCCCAGGACCCCGGCCCTGATAAGAGCCAAGTCGAACCCCGAGGCCAGGAACCAGCGTGGCCCCACGGCGGGGCCGACCACACCGGACACATCATCAAAACGCAACCCTCCGTCGCGAATCTTTTCATACACGGCGGAACCTGCCCGAATTTCCAATACACCACCCATATTCCCGTTCCGGCTGCCCCATCATTCACTTTTCTTGACAGACCCCCTCTTATACTATAGATTACAGCCTCTCAAGAAAAAAGAACGGCCGCTTGGCGACCTTCACGACATCCCGGCATTTACGTCAAACGCGAGGAATATCAATGACCACCATATCGGAATCCATACGCAACCTTGCCCGCGACGCGAAAGAGACGGCAAGGACACTCTCCACTCTTTCGTCGGAAATCAAAAACCGCGCCCTCCTCCGGATGGCGGACCGACTCGTTGAAGAGTCGGCGGCGCTTCTGGCGGAAAACAAAAAAGACCTCGGCGGCGCGGAGTCAAAGGGGCTTTCGGGAGCCATGCTGGACCGGTTGCGGCTCACAGAGAGATCCATCGCCGATATGGCGCAGGGACTGAGAGAGGTGGCGGCGCTTCCCGATCCCGTGGGCGTGGTCACCTCCATGTGGAAGCGACCCAACGGACTTCAAGTGGGCCGCATGCGCATTCCGTTGGGTGTGATCGGCATCATTTACGAATCGCGGCCGAACGTTACCGCCGATGCCGCCTCGCTTTGTCTCAAATCCGGGAATTGCGTCATCCTCAGGGGCGGTTCCGAGGCGATTCATTCAAACCTGGCCATAGCGTCAATCCTCAAAGAGTCCCTTCGCAAGGAAGGAATACCGGAAAGCGCCGTCCAGATCGTCTCCACCACGGATCGGGCGGCCGTCGAGGAACTTCTCACACTGGAAGACTATATAGACCTGATCATCCCCCGCGGCGGCGAGGAGCTTATCCGCACGGTGGTGCGACTTTCGCGCATACCGGTCATCAAGCACTACAAGGGAGTTTGCCACGTCTTTGTCGACGCCGACGCGGAAATTCAAGTGGCCGTGGATATTTGCGTCAACGCCAAGGCGCAACGGCCGGGTGTCTGCAACGCAATGGAAACGATGCTCGTCCACAAGGATATCGCACCCCGCTTTCTCCCCGCTGCGGCCGAAAAACTTCTCGCAGCGGGGGTCACGCTGAGGGGATGCGAAAAGACCCGTGCCATCCTCCCCGGCATCGAAAAGGCAACGGAGGATGACTGGTACGAGGAGTACCTGGACCTGATCCTGGCCGTCCGCGTCGTAGACGGCCTGGAGCAGGCCATGGAACACATAGCCGCCTACGGCTCAATGCACACGGAGGCCATCGTCACGAGCGATTACGGTAACGCGCGCAGGTTCGTCAACGAGGTCAACTCCTCGACCGTGATGGTCAACGCATCCACCCGCTTCAGCGACGGCTTCGAGCTCGGCCTGGGCGCCGAAATCGGCATCAGCACCACAAAGCTCCACGCCTTCGGGCCTATGGGCGTGGAAGAACTTACAACCACCAAATTTTTCATTTTCGGCGACGGGCAATTGCGATCATGAAAAAGGGGCTCTTCGGAGGAAGCTTCGACCCCATTCACCTGGGACACCTGCGATGCGCCGAAGAGATTCGCGAAATTTTCGATCTTGACGAAATCTTCTTTATCCCCGCCGGGCGTCAACCACTCAAGGCGGACCGCGAGGCAACGCCCTTTAATCACCGGGCGGCCATGGTGCGGCTAGCCATAGAAGGAAATCCTCATTTTACGCTCTCGGAAACAGAAAACCGACGGGACGGGATGTCTTATTCAATCTACACGGTGCGGGAATTCCTGGAAGGCCGCGGGTCGCAGGGGAAATGGGAACCGTACTTCATCATGGGACAGGACGCCTTCGAAGACATCACGCTTTGGAGGGACTGGGAGGATCTGCTCAAGCTGTGCAATATCGTTGTCATGACCAGACCCGGTTTCTCTTTCCCCCACATCGAGGAGATTCTCCCACCGGAAACGGCGACTCTATACCGCTTCGATGATTCTAAACAGTGCTTCCGGGGTGAAAAGGGTACGTCGATTTTCTTTAGGCGCCTGACAGAACTGGAAATCTCGTCCACGGATATTAGAAACCGCCGCGCCAACGGAAAATCTATTCGGTATCTCGTCCCCGAAAAAGTATTTGACTACATCGAATCGAAAGGACTTTACAGGACTGAAGGATGACAGGACCGTCAGCCGGTCTCGCGTCTTTTCGATGATGCCCCCGACAAAAGGGGTTCCAGGAACCGCGCCGTAAGAGATTCGGGGGAGCTTACTATCTCTTCCGGCGTTCCGGCCGCCACTATTCTCCCTCCTTCATCGCCCCCTTCCGGACCCATGTCGATAATGTAATCGGCGGATTTTATCACGTCCAGGTTGTGTTCGATGACCACCACCGTATTGCCCATGTCCACCAGACGTCCCAAGACTCGAAGAAGCTTCTCTATATCTGCGAAATGAAGACCTATGGTTGGTTCGTCGAGGACATACAGTGTCCTGCCCGTCGCCCGCTTCCCCAGTTCGCGGGAAAGCTTTATCCGTTGAGCCTCGCCACCGGACAAGGTCGTAGCCGATTGGCCGAGCCTTATGTAGCCCAATCCCACGTCGGCCAAAAGTTGCAGCTTGTCTTTTATACCCGGAATGCCGTCGAAAAATTTCAGGGCCTGGTCGACGGTCATATCGAGCACATCGGCTATGCTCTTTCCTCGGTAAAGAATATCGAGCGTGTCCTGGTTGAAACGCCTGCCGCGGCAGACGTCACAGGTGATATAGACGTCGGGCAGAAAATGCATCTCGATCCTTATGAGTCCTTCCCCCGCGCAAGCCTCGCAGCGGCCGCCCTTCACGTTGAAACTGAAGCGGCCCGGCTTGTATCCCCGGGCGCGGGATTCGGGAAGACGGCTGAAAAGATCGCGTATCAGGGTGAACGCACCCGTGTAGGTGGCGGGGTTCGATCGAGGCGTTCTCCCTATGGGCTGCTGATCCATCATGATGGTCCTGTCCACCCCGCCTGTATCGACGAGACGTTTGATTCCGCCCGCCCGTGCATGTTCCCTGTTCAGCCTGTTTCGAAGCACCTTGTAGAGCGTCTCCACGATCATGGTGCTCTTGCCGGACCCCGATACGCCTGTGACACAGGTAAAAAGCCCCGCGGGAATTCGGATATCGATATCCTTGAGGTTGTTTTCCCTGGCCCCCTCGATATGTATAAACCGTTTCGGCAGAGGGCGGCGTCGGCCGGGTACGGCGATGAACCGCCTCCCCGACAGATACTGTCCCGTGATCGATTCCTCGGATTTTCGCGCCTCTTCGGGCGTCCCCTGGAAGATGACCCGCCCCCCCCCCCCCCCCCCCCCC